>JALWRX010000054.1:0-51111 GCA_027080505.1 Ghiorsea sp. | reverse complement strand
TCCAATATCGCCATTAAAGTCGACTTGGATTCTCTGGTTATCGCAACGGCTGCCGAGCAACTGTTGGGTTTAATCCAATATCGCCATTAAAGTCGACTTGGATTCTCTGGTTACCGCAACGGCTGCCGAGCAACTATTGGGTTTAATCCAATATCGCCATTAAAGTCGACTTGGATTCTCTGGTTACCGCAACGGCTGCCGAGCAACTGTTGGGTTTATTCCAATATCGCCATTTAAGCCGACATGGAATCTTTAGTTGCCTCTAAGGTTGAACGATCAATCTTAGAGGTTTGTATTTATTGTGGTATTCCATCTACCAAGTGTTAGTTACAATGATTAAGTTTAAATCATTGAATAATTTTTAGTCGTTCTACATCCATCTCACTTAACAAAGTCTAGTCACCTTCAATATTGTGTCAATTATTTTTTTATATTTAATAGATAGTTATCGATGTTTAGAGTGCTTTAGTAGGTCTTATGAAATCTGCATTAATATTTTTCGTTATGAGAGAGATATTTGCAACCCATATGCCAAAGGGCTGCTAAGATGAAAGGAGTCGAAAAAAGCACCATGAATAATTCAAAATTGTTTAGTGAACCCATAACTGTTTTCCCATTTCGAGTTTTGATAGCTTAAAACTATAAGCTTAGTCTTTGTATACATCAACTACTTAAGATCTAGGTATGCTAAGTAAAGGCTATGTAGCTGTACAAGCTCTGTGACCACTCTGTGGGATAGGTTAGATGTCTTTCAATCAGTGCCTTGTGGCGGCTTACAACACCCAAACTTGCGGTTCGTGCAATGGTCTTGGGCATGGGCGGTTGAAGCTCAAGGGGAAACACAGGGTTGCCATTCAGCTCATGCCCTAAATCCACACCTGTTTTACCCAATATATAATCAATGCGCTCAACAGGTGTATTGATAAAATCGTATGCGGTATGTATATGAAATTTCAACATCAGTTGTTTTCGATTTCGACCAATACTAGGGATGTCACCCACAGGCACATCTTAGAGGAAGTTGCTAATACGTCTGCCTGAGATAATCGTGGTGCCATTGGGTTTATTCATTTCCGATGCAATCTTGGCAAGAATACGGGTGGTGGATATACCAACAGATACGGTGATGCCCACTTCATTGTAAACCGCCCGCCGAATATCATCGGCAATTTCATGATAAGACTTTCGCCACATCGAGCGAATGCCATTCATATCAATAAATCCTTCATCTATGGAATAAGCTTCGATGTCTGGACTATATCTGCGAAAGATTGAAAACATCTTTTCAGAGATAAGTCCGTAATAATAAAAATCAGCCGACAGGAGGTGTGCTTCAGGCATGAGCTTCTTGGAATCCCACACTGGCTCGTTTTGATGACTATGGCTTTAGCATCATAGGTACCTTGGCTGGATAACACGCATACAGGTTGTCCTTTGAGGTCTGGGCGGCGGGTTAGCTCACATGATGCGAATAAACAATCTGCATCCACATGAGCAATGGCATTGTACCAATTGCTTGATTGGCTCAATGGGTTTTACGGAATAAACCAACCATTCCACCATAAATTTCCAATGTTGATTCAGGGCGGATAATCGGGAAAGCATCATTGGCAGGTTCTAAATACATACCATGCTTGTCTTTACGCAAATATTTAACAGTGAACTCACCATCAATCATCGCCACCACAATGCTACCTACGGCAGGTGTGGGTTTACGCTCAACCACAAGCATATCCCCATCATTGATGCCTGTATTTATCATGGATTCACCACTTACTTTGACCAACACAGTGGACGCAGGATGCTCCACCAAATATTCATCTATGGTAATCGAATCAGCAATAAACTCAGCCTCAGGGCTAGCAAAACCAGCAGGCACAACGCCAACAAAAGACCGCGTAAAGAAATGATTTTCAGGCACAGCGTGACCATCAGGAGCTTTACCTAAGTATCCTGCAAAATCATACGTTCAACAAACTTGGCTGCGCCACGTTTAGACGTGCCAATCAACTGAGCAATGCCGCTATGTGAAGGGATGGTGCGGTGAAGTGCATAATAGTTTTGTAGTTTGGCTAGGTATTCATCATCTCTTTTTTCATGCGGCAAGTAAAGTATTCAACCGAGTACCAAGAAGTGGTTTAATGAAGGTGTCTTTATTGCGACATTGGTTGACGCACAATGGTTTATCGTTCCGAATACAAGAAAGGAGGCGAGATGACGAAAGCATTGATGAAGCCAAAAGGGTGGTTGTTAAAACATTTGATCCAAGATTCATATCACGAACTGCAAATGCGCTATGAAAACAATGATAGGGATCATGAGTCACTCACGATAGAGTCAGTTGAAATCAAGGTCAGCTCGGTATTTAACTTTTTCGAGAAAGGTGGGCTTTATGTGCTTTCTGGTGCGACCCCCCAGGATAATCGGAATCATTTGACATTGATGACCATTGCGAACATTGCTGATAATCCATTGAAGCGTAATATGTTGATATTTTTGCGAAAAATGGATGCTCAAGCATGGGTTATGAAGCTTTTGAGTTATGCTTCAGGTATTCCAATGGGTAAAATGAGAACGGGTGCTTTTGCTTGTGAAGATTGGAGGAGCCTTGCTCAAACAACGGGAGACTTGTCCCAGCTTGGCGTTATGCTGTATGAAGGGGAGTATATATTAAACGGTTTTGTGGATTACTGTAGAGCTCAATCTCAAGATGGGGATGATTTTGATGTGGTTGTTATTGATGGTTTAACACCGCAGGAAACGAACGACTTGAATGACGGAGGTGAAGTACACCAATCTTTGTCTGCTTTGGCGAAAGATTTGCAGGTTTCGATTGTTGCCTCTAGCCCAACATATACAGGAAAGAAAAAACCAATGTTAGAAAGGCTGTTTTAAGCATGGAAATTGATGGTTGGCAATGGATTGGCTCCATTGCTGCGATGTCGTTCACGCTTGGTTTTGTTGACTAAGTTCGCGTGACTTATAAAACGAAATGTGTGCAAGGCTTGTTGTTGGTTGAATGGATGGTGTTTGCCTGTGGTGGTGATTTTTAGGTTTCGTAAAGCAGGAATTAACGATGAGTAGTTTTTATCTGGTTGCGCATCAATAAATTTTTCGGCTGATTGCTTTAATGGTAGTTTAGTAAGACACTAGATGACGCAGCGTGTGATATATTTCTCTATAAACATAGTCAGCACACAAGTGAAATAGAATAAACGGGGAGGCAAGCATGGCAGTTTTTAGACCAATTGATAAAGGTGATTCAGAAAATACACCAAAACCAATTTTTCACTCGAAACACGAAGAAAATCAATATTATTATAATATGGTAAACCCACAAAATGGTTTGCGTTATGACATTCCTATGCTAACTCCAACTGACTCTGATTATTTCTCCAAATATGTTTATTTTATGAAAATGAAAGAACAATCAGAAGAAACATTCGATAAGATGTTAAGGTGGGATTGATTTTATAACGGTCAAGTTGATTTGTTGACTAACAGTTAGGTGAGAAAAATTAGGGGCACACCCTTTTACAGGAAAAACATAAAATGAAAGAAGCTTTATTTATAAACAAGCACGACAATAAAGAGGGTTATCAGACCGACTTCGATAAAATTGCAAAAGTATTGTTAAATCGTACCGAATTAAAAGTAAATAAAACTGCTTATCGTATCATAGAAATAGAGTTCTATTATCATGCTTCTAATCATATTGACGTTTATTGCCACAAAAACCCAAGGCAAAGAAAAAGTCAAAGATTGTACTTCCATCGTTTCAATGAATCTGGAAAATATGATGCTCTTAGACGTAAAGGGATTGATATTACCCTAGGTGACGAGAATGAAATTTATGGTAGTATATTAATTCGAGCACTTGAGAATATAAAAACAAAGGAGATTATAACTGGTATTGGCAAACTGACTAATCAAATTGTTGATGATGTTGGTGGCGAAAACAGAACTGATTCAGTTCTCAAGCTTTATAAGGAAGATAAAAATATTTTTGATTCATCTGGAAGGGTTTACCTACAACCTAGCCAAGAAAACAGCTTGCCAATTTTTAAAAAACAACGTCAAGGACTTAACCAGAAAAAAGGCGATAAGGATAAGTTTTACCTTGATGCTAAATATAATTATTTCACATACCCTGAAATTGAAGTTTTGTAATAGCTAAATTAGTTTTTTAGATACCGTTATTATTACTTAGGAGAGAATATGGCAGCAGTAGATTTATCGGATACTTTGGTTATTGGCATTACAGCTACTGCCTTGTTTGATTTAAGTGAAGCTGATAAGGCTTTCCGAGCAGCATTTAAAAAAGATAAGGAAACAGCCGTTCGAGATTATCGTGCTTATATGCTTGAGCGTGAACATGATAATTTGGCTGATGGCACGGGCATGCCATTGGTTGAAGCGTTGCTTGGGCTTAATCAGTATCAGCCAGAGGGTGAAGCACCATTGGTACAAGTTGTGGTAATGTCGCGCAATAGCCCTGAAACGGGTTTGCAGGTATTGCATAATATTCGTCGCAAAGGTTTGCCTATTTCACGACATGCTTTTACAGGTGGTGAATCTGTGGTGGATTACCTTGATGCATTTGATGTGGATTTATTTTTAACCACACAATCTAAAGATGCGCAAAAAGTGATTGATGCTGGAAATTGTGCTGCTGCGATTCTTAAAAAGCCTCCTGGAACCCAAGCTAAGATTCCCGCAGGGCAAGTAAGAATCGCCTTTGATGGGGATGGGGTGCTGTTTGATGAGGGTAGTGAATTGGTTTATAAAACTGCTGGTCTGCGAGCATTTGAGAAACATGAAGACAGCAAAAAGGATGAGCCTATGACAGATGGTCCTTACGCGACTTTACTGCGCAAACTTTCCCGCCTGCAAGAACGCCTGCCATTTAGCGTGGAATTCTCACCCGTGCGCATTTCTATTGTAACTGCCCGAAGTGCTCCATCAGAGATGCGTGTAATCAACACGCTGCGGCACTGGGGTGTGTATGTGGATGAAGTGTTTTTTCTTGGCGGCTTGGATAAATCCAAAGTACTTAAAGCTTTTAAGCCACATATTTTCTTTGATGATCAGGATTTGCATTTGGAAACAGCGGCGCATGCTGTGCCTGCTGGAAAAGTGCCATACAAATCGGATTCACCATTGAACAAGAAGAGTTATGTTTTGCCATAGAAGCAATAACGAAATATCAATAGTGAAGTTTGGGAATTAGCATTATAAGGAGCTATTAGCTGTGTAAAATTAGAGGCTTGCCAATAGGTCAGCTTTTGCAATGTAGCGGAAGGTAGAATGCGGTATAAAAAAGAGAAAATAATGACATTGAACATCAGGAATGGAGGCGGTGTTCATCGGCTAGAGGCTATAATTAACCGCATAGACATGCATTCTCCTGATGTGTTGGTGTTAACTGAATATCGTGAAAATCATAATTCAGGTCTGCTCAGGGAATATCTTACAAAAAGTGGTTTTTTATACCTTGCAGCAGGTTCAAACGATTCAAGCATTAATACTGTGCTGATTGCATCAAAGATTCGTTTTACGCCGTTTATGTTTGAAGATTTTGTTGAGCCAGAAGGAGCGAAAAGTTTGCTTGGTGCTCGGTTTGAGAACTTTCATTTAATTGGCTGTTCCTTGTCAGGTTTATCTGAGAATAATGAAGCAGTTAAGCATTTATTGGAAAATACGTCTGAATTTTTTAAAGGGCAATACTGGCGTGATTTTGGTGTGGTCGCTGGAGCGATAAAGTCCACAAAAAAACTTACGGGTGTAGAGCCTTTAACTTATTTGAGGGGTATGGAAGATATAGGACTGGTGGAATTACATTGCGAGAAGGAGTTGTGTGCAGATGAATGCTCAATACAGAATCAAAATGACAACTTCTTTCGAAAAAGTTTTGTTTTTGTAACAAGTAACTTAATGGACGAGCGGGTATCCTCGGTGGTTTGCTCCCCGAATAATAATGCCTCGGAAAATTTAGAATATTCAGAAATGCTTGTAGAAATAAGCTTTGGAAAACGGGAAGCTTCAGATGATACATATCTGTTTGATAAGTGGGCTCAAATGAGAAGATATTGAATGTCGCATGGATATTGTTATCTGAGGTATATAGGGCATGATATGGAAAAGGTGATTATTGCAGAGGATGAAGTGCAAATGACAGCGATTCGAGCGCAAGGTTCGGGTGGTCAGCATGTGAATAAAGTTTCTACGGCTATCCATTTGCGCTTTGATATTCGAGCATCATCGTTGGCTGAAGAAGATAAAGAAAGGTTGTTGCAATATCATGATCATCGAATCAGTAGGGATGGTGTGATTGTGATTAAAGCACAGCAGTTTCGTAGCCAAACGAAGAATAAGGAAGATGCGTTAAACCGTTTGAAGGTGTTGATAAGTGTGGGCACAGTCGCCCCGAAGAAAAGGAAAGTTGTAAAGCGGCCTAAAGCTTCAATACAAAAGCGACTGGCAAATAAAAAACTGCGTTCACAATTAAAAAGGTTAAGGAAGAATGATTGGAATGGATAATTTGGAGCGTGTGTAATAATGGATTATTGGCAGTTGTGTGGCACGGTCGCAAGTGTTGCGTTTACAGTGGGTTTTGTAGGTCAGTTGCGAACCACATATCAAACGCGAAATGTGGAAGGGTTATCCCTTTTACAATGGTTGGTGTTCACCATGGCATCAAGTATGTTCGCTGCATATTATGTGCATTTAGAGCAGTGGATGATGGTTTCGGTATCCATTTTTGGTGCTGTCGTTTGCTTGTTGATTGTATTGATGGTTTTGAAATACCGAAGGTCTGAGGTGTTATTTTAATCAAAAGCATGCAGAGGTGTTAAAGCATTCAGCTATAGCTATTGGGGGTAAAAGGTGAGTTTCCTACAATCTGTATTGATAGTAATTATTGACCAATAACATTTATTGTGGGAAAGTTGTAGGTATGAATTTACCAATAGACATGCAACAGCTATTGAGTGGACCTGCTGAAACTCAGAAGCGATTGGGGCAAAAAGCCAAAGATTTACGCCTTTTTCAAGGTTTGAAGCGGGTGACCTTGAGTGAAAAAAGTGGTGTGTCAGCAGAAACGATTCGTAATTTTGAACAAACTGGAAAAATAACCTTAGAAAATTTTCTTCGCATTGCCTTTGCCTTGCATGAAGAGCACAAGCTGAACGACTTGTTTGAGCTACCCGAAATAGCCTCATTGCAAGAGATAGAAAAGCGTAGTAAGCCTCTACCAAAGAGAGGTAAGCGATGAGCGAGCTTCATGTTTATTACAATGGTCACAAACATCACCCTTTATTGGTTGGTCAATTGGCAACCTTTAAGAAGAAAATATATTTTGAATATGATGCCGCTTTTTTAGAAACTGGGTTAAATCTATCACCCTTTTTATTGCCCATGAAATCAGGCGCACAAACACCACAAGCCAGTAACCCTTGGCAAGGATTGTTTGGTGTGTTGAATGATTCTTTACCCGATGGTTGGGGATTGTTGCTGATGGATAGACACTTAAAATCATTGGGTGTGGATGTGCAGTATTTATCGCCCTTGGATAGATTGGCATATATTGGTAGTCGTGGGATGGGGGCATTGAGCTATAAACCTGCAAAGCGTATGAATGCGGCAGGCTTTGATGTTGATTTAAGTGAGTTGGCTACATCTGCTATTGCGATTTATGAAGGGCAAACAAGTGAATGCTTGGCAGAGCTAGCGCAAGCTGGTGGTTCGCCAGGTGGTGCAAGGCCCAAAATATTGGTGCATATCAAGCATGATCATTTGATATCAGGTGATGGGCAAGTGCCAGAAGGTTATACACCTTGGGTGGTCAAATTTTTCTCTGCTCAGGACGCACCTGAAACAGGGCGTATTGAGTATGCTTATTCTTTGATGGCAAAGGCTGCGGGTATTGTGATGCCAGAAACACGTTTGTTTGAAGATAAGCATGGCAATGCATGGTTTGGTATTCAACGCTTTGACCGTGTGGATGGTCAGTGTATCCATATGCATACATTGGGTGGTTTGGTGGATGCTGATTTTAGAATGCCTTCGCTGGATTATATGGAAGTGTTGAAAGTCACGCAGGCTTTGACGCGACATGCCAAAGATGTGGAGCAGGCGTTTCGGGTGATGGTGTTTAACGTGTTGGCAAAAAACAGAGATGATCATTCCAAAAACTTCTCATTTTTGATGGACGAACATGGTGAATGGCGACTAGCGCCTGCCTACGATTTAACTTATTCAGAAGGTATCAATGGTGAGCATACCACATCCGTTTCAGGTGAAGGCAGGGCTCCAACGAAAACACATATGCTTAAAGTTGGTGAAACTGTTGGATTAAAGCAGAGCGCAATGGAAGTCATGATTGAGGAAGTGATTGCGGCAATGAACAGGTGGGATGATTGGTGTGATATGGCGGAGATTGCTAAAGGGAAAAGGAATGTCATCGTCTGAAAATGATGTTGATAGGATGCTTGCTTTGGTTCTATGCGACACTGTATGTCACATAAGCTTGTAATGTGTTGCCCAAGCGTGAAATTGTATGAGGAGATGAATAATGTGGGAAGATAAAGAAAGAAGGAAAGAAGAAACGCAAAGGTACTTGCAAAGTGCGCCTGTGGCACTGATGAAACATTTTGATGGAAGTACAGGAATAGGTAGTTTTAATGATGGAAAGTATAAAGTCGTTAAAGATGGTACCCAAGCAAAAGATATGATGGTTTTTCAATCCATTGATGAGCTATCTGATGCTGGATGGACGATTACAACGTAATAAAAAATTTCTAAATTAGTTTATTTATACGATGAGGCTTATGGCTCGTTGTTTTACCATTATAGAAAATTCTACTTTTAACTGCCATTACTTTTCGGGGGGATTACCGCTTGAAGATAAGTATGGAACAGCTATTAGGGCAGGCGCGAGTTAAATAGAGTATAGGCGTATTGTTTAAATAAGTAAGGGGATGCAATGAAAAATAAATTAAGTTTGGGTTTGTCCAAATCATTGTACACAAGGGGGCTGCAATGCAGTAAGTCGCTTTGGTTAAAGAAATATAAGCGCGAAGTGTTGGCGCAGCCAGATGAAGCGACTCAGGCGGTATTTGCCACAGGTGATGTGGTTGGTGGTTTGGCTTGCCAACTTTTCCCTGATGGTAAAGAAGTTCCATTTCATGGCACAAGCTTTGATGAAAAAATTAAGCTTACGCAGCAGTGGATAGATGAGGGTGTTGAAAACATCTATGAAGCAACCTTTCAATATGAGGGTGTGCTCGTGATGGTGGATATACTGCACAAGGAAGACGATGGCAGTTGGGAAATATACGAAGTCAAAAGCTCAACTTGGTCTGCCAAGAAAACACTGAAAAGTATTCAGAAGTATATAGATGATGCTGCGATTCAATATTATGTGTTGAATGGTTTGGGACTGAATATATCCAAGGCTGCTATCACCTTATTAAACTCAAACTATGTATATGTTGATAAGCTGGATATTCATCAGTTGTTTACGCATGTGAATGTGAGCCAAGAGGTGGAAGCCCTTCAAGAAGGTGTAATCTCACACCTTCAATTGTTTCAGCAATGCTTGTCTGACCCCGTCAATGAGCCTGATATTGATATTGGCGCACATTGCACCAAGCCATACCCTTGTGATGCGTATGATTATTGCTGGAAGAAACAGCGAAATATGCCTGATTATTCCGTGTTCAATATCTTCAATATGGGTGTGAAACCACTAAAGCTGTACAAGCAAGGTTTGGTCAATATTGAGGATATACCTGAAGAAGCCTTAACCAGCGAGAATCAGAAGCTAACGGTTGATGCATGGTTAAACAAAGCGCATTTTATCGATAAGCCCGCCATTCAAGGGTTTCTCGATCGTTTGACATACCCCATTTATCACCTCGATTTTGAAACATTTCAAAACGCAGTGCCACAATTTAATCAGCAAAGACCCTACCAACAAATTTGTTTTCAATATTCACTTCATATTGAGCATGAGGATGGGCGACTGGAACATAAAGAGTTTTTGGGCGAAGAAGGAACAGACCCCAGAAAAGCATTGATTGAAAGCATGATTAAAGACATTCCAGATGGTGTAACCGTGTTGGTGTATAATGAAAGCTTTGAAAAAACCCGAATCAAAGAGCTGGCTAAGGACTTTCCGCAATATTCAAGTGCGTTAAACCAAATCAATGCTTGCATCATGGATTTGGCTGAACCATTTCAGAAGAAACATTATTATGATTACAGACTCAAAGGGAAATACAGCATCAAGTTGGTGATGCCCTTACTTGCGCCGCACATGGCAAACGGCTACAAAGAACTGAGCCTTGTGCAACATGGTGGTGATGCCATGAATACATTTCCAAAGCTTGAGGGTATGGATGAGGAGACAAGGCAGGAATATCGAAAAGCATTGTTGGCATATTGCAAGCTGGATACTTTCTCTATGGTTGAGGTGTTGAAGGGGCTTAGGGGGTTGTTGTAAACAGTAGACCGTTTGCGACACATATTGTCGCGCATGGCATTATCGTTGCACTCATCAAAGCGGTAGATTGGTAGAGGAGAAGCGATTATGATGGGGTTTATGACAGGAATGGATCGTAGGTCATGTGATATATGCAAACAATCATTTGTTGCAGGCGCAACAGGAAGCTCGCATCCATATGATGATTATAGTTGTGAACAATGTGATTGGAATGGAACAATATGTGAAGCCTGCGGTAGGAAAACATGCCCAGAGTGCACAGGTCAAATAAAATCGACTCATGATAAAGGCCTCAACGGGATTATGTATTAAACTAGATGAGCAATCTAAGAGCTGGTGTGAGCCATTACATTTTATTAAGTTTGTTGTGTTTTTATAAAAAAATAAAGGAATGAAATAATGAAAGTTTTTTTTGGTAAGTTTGCGGCAGGCAATGATCAGTTTGAAAAACAAATTAAAGAGAAACGTTATTATTCTCTTCAAGGGTCAACATGGTTTAATGGGATTAGTGAAGGAGATTATTGCTTTATATTAGCTGGGAGAGATGTGTACTTGTGGAAAGCGAGCAAGTATGAACAGGAGTACCTTCAATTTGAGGCAGTTATTTCTGATAAGTTACCAATGGATGGTAATAAGTTTAAAGCGTTTAAGTATTTACAATTTAACCCACAAAATATTGTTTTATCAACTAGGCAGGTTAGAGGTAAAGCATTTTTTGAAATTCAATGTTTCGGCAATTTTACTGAAAGTCTTTTAACCAATATAGAGACCTATAAGGAAGAAGATAATTATAGGAAGATATATATTGTTGATAAACAATACCCTGTTAATGATAAAGACATTTATTTAATAAAAGAAAATAATGGATACAGCTTATACAAATCACCATTTATTGAAGATAATACATATAACTCTTTTAAAGATAATACAGTACAGCATGGAAAGTCAGGTAAGGAACGGTCAAATAAAGACTCAACAATAAAGAAAGTTATGGATGCAACAATAAACACTCTTCTTCAAGATGTTAGTTTGTTGAGTTTTTATGATTTGTTTTTTAGTAAGTACCAGCAAGTTGAGTCGCCTGATGACGAGCGCGGTGTTGATATTCAAGACAGGCCAATAAAAGGATGTGAACTGATGGCTTATCCGTTAAATCAAATCCTATATGGCCCTCCAGGTACAGGGAAAACTTACAATACCGTGAAAAAAGCAGTCGAAATATGTGATGGTAAAGTTTATAGCAATTATGATGAGGCGAAAGAACGCTATAAAGAGCTAAAAGAAAATGGGCGGATAGATTTTGTCACCTTCCATCAGTCCTATGGTTATGAAGAGTTTATTGAAGGAATTCGGGCAGAAACCAAAAAAGATAAAGATGGTAAAAGTTCAATTTCTTATGATGTTAAATCAGGGGTGCTTAAGAAGATTTGTGCTCTTGCGACAACAAAAGTTTCTAAAGTAAACAGTATGGAAGTGGATATATCAAACAAGCGTGTCTGGAAAATGTCTCTTGGGAATACTCTTCTGGATGAGGGAGTTGATATTTTTCAAGAGTGCCTTGATGAGGAATATGTGTTACTTGGCTATGGAGATGATATTGATTTTAGCGGCTGTAAAAGTAAGCAAGATATAAAGGCGTTATTGGAGGCGCGAGAAGATAAGAAAATAGTGCATAATAACTATGCCTTAACATCAGTGAATATGTTTAAGTTTTCAATAACTAAAGGGGACTTAGTTATTGTATCTGATGGTAACCACAAGTTCCGAGCTATTGGTGAAGTGGTTGGTGATTATGAATTTTTAGAAGATGGCGAGTTTTGCCAAATGCGAAAGGTTAAGTGGTTACGAACATATGAGCCTAGCCTGCCAATTGAGATGCTTTTTAACAAAGCATTATCGCAAATGACCCTTTATGAATTAAAAGAACCAACTTTGAACAAAGAAAAGCTAATAACGCTATTATCAGATGATGAAGTAGTTAGTGACGCAAGTAACAAGCCTTACGTTTTAATCATTGATGAAATCAATCGTGGGAATATGTCCAAAATATTTGGTGAATTAATTACTTTGATTGAGGATGATAAGCGACTTGGCGCAGAGCATGAGATGACAGTGCGGTTACCAGTGTCGGGGGGTGAATTTGGTGTGCCATCTAATTTGCATATTATCGGAACCATGAACACGGCAGACCGTTCGATTGCCATGATGGACACAGCTTTGCGGCGAAGATTTGAGTTTGAAGAAATGATGCCAAACCCATGTTTATTACATGATAATTTAGATGAATTACAATTTACTGAAGAAGAAAAGCTTAAATGGGAATCTATTGGTACATGGGATTTAAATAATGAAGATGACAATGAAATGTGGGATTATGACTGGATAGGCGATGGAGACTCTGTGCTTCAAGGTAAAGTAAATCTGCGTCGTATGCTTTATACTATAAACCAACGCATTGAAGTACTGTACGATAGAGAGCATACTATTGGGCATGCATATTTTATGGGGTTAAATTCTGAATCAAGTATTGAAGATTTAGGGAGAGTATTTGCAAATAAAGTGATCCCACTTTTAGCAGAATATTTCTTTGAAGATTGGGAGAAAATTCGCATGGTGCTTGGGGACGACCAAAAAGGTAAAAAGCAGCCTTTTATTTTGGCTAAGAAAAGAAATGATGATGACTTATTCTTTGGTGAGCAACCTGAATATGCTGAAGAACAGGTAGCATATGAACGAAACCCTAAGGCATTATCGGAAGTCGAAAGTTACCTTGGAATTTATACTAAGCTTGAAGATGTAAAAGAAGAGGGTTAAGTAACCTCCATGAAGACAGTTACTCTTCGAGAGTATGATTACCTTACAATTGGTGAGTTAAATAGTCGTGTGGCTAAAGGGCGGCGGGTTGCTGTTGGTGTACCTGAGCCTGCTTTCACCTATCTAGAAAAGTTGGTAGAGAAAGAAGAAAGCAAAAGTGATAAGGACGATCATGGCTTGTTCTTGAAACGATGTGGTAAGTCCCTGTTCCAAGTGCAAAGCTATGTGGGGGTGTTGCAAACCCCATGTGGGACGCAAATTGAAATACTTCCTAAAATATCGGATGCAACGCATGAAGGGAATGAAAGTTCAAGAAAGGTGCTGCTTCGTATGCTTCGTTACCTTAAAAGTGCAAAATTCAAATTGGGTGGTGATGCCCATTTGCATAAAGCACCCATGCACTTGCTTGAATTGTTTATGACTTACTTCTTGCAAGAAGTGAATACACTTGTGAAGCGTGGTGTTCGTTCGGATTATGTGACAAAAGAGGAAAACCAAGCATTTCTTAAGGGTAAGTTGTTAATCAATCAGCAAATACGCGTGAATGCAGTACAAGAACAACGCTTTTTCTGCGCCTATGATGAATATGAGCCGAATCGACCTGAAAATCGCTTGATTCACACGGCATTGTTGAAGGTGTCAAAGCTTAGTCGGAACGCAAACAATCAAAGGCTTTGCCGAGAGTTGATGTTTGTGTTTGCGGATGTGCCAGTGTCTAAAAACATTCGGCAAGACTTCTCTAAATGTAAATCAAATCGAGCCATGACACATTATCAACATCCACTTGAATGGTGTCGCTTGATTCTGAATGAAAAAAGCACTGTCCCATCGTCAGGTAGGATCCAAACCATTTCTATTTTATTCCCAATGGAGAAAATATTTGAGGATTATGTGGCTGCGATGTTAAGGAAGCATTTGGGGAAAGAATACAGTGTGTCCACACAAGAACAGCGAAAGTATTTATGCATAAAACCTGACAATAAATTTCAATTGAAGCCTGATATTGTGATCCGAAAAGGAGATGAATGTTGGGTTGCGGATACAAAGTGGAAGATGATTGATGAGAATGAAGCAAAACATGGCGTTTCGCAAGGCGATATGTATCAGCTTTATGCTTATGGTAAAAAGTATGAACAAGATGATTGCCAAGGCTTGTTTCTGATTTATCCCAGAAATGACTGTTTTACAAATGAGAAGAAATTTTGGTTTGATGATAAGTTGTGGTTGAAATGTTTACCCTTCGATTGCGAAGCCGACCCGAAAGCCGACCCTGTAGGTATCAAGTCATGCCTTGAGGGCTGCGGTTATGTTCAAGATTTTGAATCAAAATAGATGATGGTGATTGGTTTGTTCAACTTGCGGGCGTAGTCAATACTGCTTTTTGTGCCAAGGCTTGAGCCATCCCAAAATGCTAAGATGTGGTCAGCACTTTCCACAATAGTTCTGTTTCGGATGATTCCTGCGCCGCGTCCAAATTGTTTCCAGTCTGCTTTGTGTTCGACCATGTTGATGTTGTGCTTTGTGGCATAAGTTTTAGCCAGTGTGTCTGTGCCTTTTGCTCCGCCACTGATTATGGTTGAGGGGGTTAGTCCATCTATTTTGGCGCTCATTTCCACCATGTTTGTATATTGTCGTGATCCAATTACGGCAAGCTTCATAATATTCTCCTTTGAGGGGGGGGGGGATTGTAACAAAGGGTGCGTCACTATGCGTCGTTCCCGAGTGTAAGCTTCGGCTAAGGGGAAAAGAATGAAAAGTATTCACAACATTTTAAACAAACTTCAAAGCGAAAGAGACTTGGATCCGATTTCTTATCTGAGTGATATATTCACCTTTGATATAGATCGAACTGTTTTTTCTAAGCTTGAAACCTTGGATGCTGTAGTGGCTAAGTCAAATTGGCCACCTTATAAGAGCCATTCCAAAATAATTTCTCTTTTTGGTTTGGTGTCAAGCCGAGGTTGTGCTTATGAGGTCTGACGTTGTTGTAGTATCCAATAATATAGCTCCAAATCACTTGCCTTGCGTGTTCAAGGGATAGAAGTCCTGCTTCAGGAATCCATTCAGTTTTTAGGCTTCTAAAGAAACGTTCCATGGGTGCATTATCCCAACAGTTACCCCGCCTACTCATGCTTTGTTTGATTTGGTATCGCCATAATAATTGGCGATACGCTAGGCTGGTATAATGGCAACCCTGATCGGAGTGAAACATCAGTCCTTTCGGTCTTCCACGTGATTCAAATGCCATGCTTAGAGCTTTCCCTGTTAGCCTAGAGTCTGGTGAAGATGACAATGCCCAACCCACAGGTTTACGGGCAAATAAATCCATCACCACGGCAAGATATGACCATTTATTTCCAGTCCAAATATAGGTAACATCGCCACACCACACTTGATTTGGCGCATCAGGAGAAAATTCTCTGGCAAGGTGGTTGGGGATATTGAGGTGTTCATTTCCACCTCGTTTATATGCATGTTTTGGCATCTGACAACTTGCTAATCCCAATACTTTCATAAGCCTGCTTGCACGATATCGACTTAATGGTGTACCATTTGTAGTTGCAATGGTTGCAATCGTTCTGGCACCCGCAGAGCCACTGCTTTGTGCGTGAACATGCTTCACCACTTCCCGTTCGTGCACCTGCGATGGCTTCAATCGTTTATCCCGCTTAAACCATGCAGTTTAAAACTGCTGATATGAACACTCATAACTTGGCATAACATCGTTGTGGAATAGCTCTCTTTCATGCTGGCAATCATTTCAAACCTTTCAGTGAGTCCGACATGTAGAGAGCTGTGGCTTTTTTTAGGATCTGCTTCTCCATCTCAAGCCTTTTAATACGTTTTTCAAGCTCACGAATTTTGGCTTGTTCAGGGGTAACAGGCACTTTATTGGTGACGACCTGACCAGAGTTTTCTTTCCTAATTTGGCTAACCCATTTGCCTAATGTCGATTTACCAACACCCATAGCTTCCGCCGCTTCACGCTTGCTATAACCATGTGATAACACAAGTTCTGTGCATTCCTGACGAAACTCAGGGCTAAATCTGGGGCGCTTTATTGTCATTTCAATTCCTCCATCAATCTGAACAGTATATTTGCTCTTAATTGATGGCCAAATTTACTTAGCCACTACATGCCTTGCATGACTTGAAAGCAAGTGAGTATCTAGTTGTCACGAAAGAAGCCTTCGCACTGAAAAACTGCAGTTTACCCCATGCCGCTGATGTTACTGCCTTCTTACCGCTTGATTCGAAACTTATAGCCAAAGATTTTTTTAATCGCATGGCATTTACTGCTGACTTAACAGAAAACACTTTGGTTATCTCATACATGGACAGTAAGGTTTATGAAGAGCCGCTATTCCTTTCGGTGTATGTCGAAGATGAAGCAAAAGACAGTGATGGGGAGATATTCAGAAATCGATTTGATTATTTGCAAGAGGTTTTGAAGGAAGTTTACGGTAGTAAAGCCAAGTTACAGTCTAGTGTATCATATCCATCAATGAGGGTGACAAAGGAGCCATTGGAACTATTTGTTGAAAAAATTGATAGCTCTTTGGGTCAAATATCCCAAGAAAGCTTGCCAAAGTTCTTCTCATTAATACTGAAATTCGCACTGACTTTAGAGGAGCGAAATCGGTTTAATCATTGGGGTTCTGAAATACCATCAGAAGCAGATATTTTAATCGAAACGCTTAGTAAAGCTTATGCGGTTCAGTGCGGTGTATCTCTGGGTTTTAGGTCTGCCATTTGAGATAGTATGTTGGCTATTTCTTTATATTTTAAACCTGAACTTTCTTATGAGGAAGCGGTGGATGCACTTTCAAAGACTTTGTATGCGAAGGTTGGTGAGCAGGCTATGTATGATGTAGCGTCATTATCCATTGCAGAATTTATGTTAAATCAAATGCAACTGTATACGCAGAGTGAACAATCTTATAAGCAAGCTTTGGCAATCGGCTTGCTATGCTTTGTATCGGTTCATGATGCAATGATTAGTATATAGTTATATTGATAGCGACTTCATATGTCGCTAGACCTGATATGTTGGTTTTGATACAAAGAAAGAAGTTATAAATACGAGGGGCAAAATGATGTGCATAATTTTTGATATGGCTTACAATCAAGCCACTGCACCAAATGGTGCTCAAGCTGGAGAACTATCATTGGATTATCAATCAATGAGCTATCTGATGCTGGTTGGACGATTACAACTTAATCATATTAACAAAGTAGAATACTTTTTATTGACCAATTAAACATTTTGATTCTAGGAGAGTTTAAAGAATGAGAAAAGTAGGATGGAGGCCAAACATGATCACGGGACTGACAACTGGATTTGTCGATTTGGATAAGCAAACAGATGGTCTGCAACAGGGCGACCTTATTATTATTGCAGGGCGACCTAGCATGGGTAAAACAGCGTTTGCCATGAATTTGGCACAAAATGCAGAGGAAGGTGCAGTGGTAGCTTTTTTTTCGTTAGAGATGCCTTCACAACAAATATCCATGCGCTTGCTTGCATCTGAGTCCAAAGTAAATATGTCTAAGATGGAAACACATCATTTTGATAAAAATGGTTGGTCAGAGATGGTGCTGAAGAACTTATCGTCATCAAAAATATTTGTAGAGGATACACCTGCTATAGGTGTTGCCGAAATTCGTACAAAATGCCGCAGATTGAATAGTGATGAGGGGCGTTTGGATATGGTTCTGATTGACTACCTTCAATTAATGACAGGAAGTGCGACTGCTGAAAAAAGAGATTTTCAAATCAGTGAAATGATGCGTGCACTAAAAGGATTAGCCAAAGAGCTGGACGTACCTGTGTTGGTGTTGTCACAACTTAACAGGGCTTTGGAAAGTCGTGCGGACAAACGCCCAATAATGTCTGACCTGCGCGAATTGGCTGCGATTGAACCGGTAGCTGATATGGTTATGTTTATTTATCGTGATGAGGTTTATAGCCCTAAATCCGAAAATGAAGGTGTGGCTGAGATTATTGTCGCCAAACATAGGAATGGTCTGACGGGAACTGTTCGTTTAGCTTTTTTAAAGAAATATGCTCGGTTTGAGAATTGGGCGGTGCCTAACTGATCTTTTTAAGTAAAGCTTTGCAGGGGGGTCTACCCCGAAATTACGGACAATATATCAAACAAGGAATGTGGAAGGTTTGTCTCTTTTACAATGGCTGGTGTTTACCATGGCATCGAGTATGTTCGCTACATATTATGCGCATTTAGAGCAGTGGATGATGGTTTCAGTATCCGTTTTTGGTGCAGTGGTTTGTTTGTTGATTGTGATGATGGTTATGAAGTATCGGAAAGTGGTGTGATGTTTACTTTCCTCAGGGAAACAGAAGTTATTTGGGGGAGAGGGTGGATTTAAACCGAGAGTACATGGTAATTCTAGAGGGATACAAGGCAAGCCTACGAGTAGCCAATGAACTTGGTGGTGCTAATAACTCTTGTAGTGGGCAACTTGGCTTGCTTGCTGAGATTCGAGCCCTGTTGGAATTTGGGGGAACACTAGCATCTGCATGCCAAGGTGGTTGGGATCTAAAAGACAAGGCAGACAAAAACGTAAGTGTAAAGTCTACGCATAAGTATGAGGATAGTCGGAATATTTATATAGCAGTTGATAGTATTGAACGGTATGACTATGAAGATCTATGTGTGTATTTTTGGAATGAACAACGATGTGATTTGGAGCTGCTTTATAAAGGAAGTATTAGAGATGTGGTTGAAGGCATGGTTCCTACCAAACGGGGTGCAGGTAAGCCTACGTTTAGTATTAAAATGCGAGACTTAAAAGAGCTGCAACAAAGGCAATGTGAAACTCAATTGAGGGAAAGTTAAATGCAAGAAAGAATAGCAGTCACTTTTGATTTTGATGACACATTAGGTCCAGATAGTACCACGGTTTTTTTGAAACAAGCAGGTCTGAAAGATATTGCCGCTTTTTGGAAAGATGTTGGGCAAATGATGAAAGATGGTTGGGATCCTGTGCCTGCTTATTTACATCACATGGTTGAGACATCCAAGTCTGCTGATATTGATGCACTAGAAGCTTGGGGTAAGTCAGTTCCCTTATTTCAGGGTGTTGAAGACATGTTTAGCCATTTGAGAAAAGTCGTGAAAGATGCGAACCCTCGAATTTCCTTAGAGTTTTATCTGATTAGTAGTGGCATTGGTGATGTTTTGCGCCAGACATCCATTGCTGATGAGTTTACAGATATTTGGGCTTCTGAATTTCATTATGATGAGCATGGTCAGGCTGTGACACCGAGACGGGTGATTAGTTTTACGGATAAAACACGTTATATCTTCCAAGTTCAAAAGGTATTATTGGAAAAGAAGCAAAGAGCAAACCTTTTGCCGTGAATAAAAAGGTATCGCCAGACAATCTGCGTATCCCGCTTGATCAAATGGTATTTGTGGGTGATGGTTATACCGATATCCCCTGTTTTTCGCTGGTGAAACAAAATGGTGGTATTCCCATTGCAGTCTATGACCAAGAGCATACAGAGAAGTGGGGCAATGCATTTCAATTCGTGACAGATGGACGCGTAGCCAACTTGCATTCAGCCAACTACAACAAGGATTCGGATTTAATGAACTTTTTGTCCATGGGTGTGCGAAGTTTAGCTGAGCGTATTGCTGTCCCCCTCTGTCAGGATAGTTGCCGCCTTCTCAAAAAAAGTCTCGCTGTTTCGGCTAGTAGTTATCAAGGGTGAGTTACCTTGCTAACATGTGACCTTAATAAAATTAAAGGAAAATGACAAATGAAAATGTTTAAGCACTTAACAATGAATGATGTACAGTTAGAGGAGTTTCCATTTAAGCGAGAGTTATCAATGGAAGCGTACCTTATTGAAAATGAGGGCGTTCTAAAATTAGATTCTGATACATTTTCTGATGTAAGTATTGTTGTAGATGAGCTTACCTTAAAACAAGGTCGAACCAGTCAAGGTACGGATGGTCGAATTGATATTCTTGCCACATATTCGGAAGAATACATAGCTATCATCGAATTGAAGTTGGGTGAACTAAAACAAAACCACCTTACGCAGCTTGAAGAGTATCTAGAAGAAAAGAATCAGAATCAAATCTTAGAAAAGTACCCTGATATTCTTAACACAGAGGTTTCATTGACACCTAAATGGGTTGGTATTCTTGTAGGAAGTTCTATTGATCCAGATTTAGCAGAAAAAATAACAAAGGGTTATTCTACATCTGATGGTACGCCAATATTTGCTTTAACAATAAAACGATTTCGAGGCTCAGATGGAAGTGTATTTGTAATCACAGATACATTTTTTAATAAAAATAAAACACAAGACACCACAAAATATTTATTTGAAGGCAAAGAATATGGTAAAGGGAGGCTTGTGCTGGCTATCCTTAAGGATTATTGCTCCAAGAATAATAAAATCACTTACGCAGAATTAGATCAAGCGTTTCCTAAAAAGTGTCAAGGTTCTAGTGGGGTTTTTGCTATACTAGATGAGGCAAATGCAGTGTTTGCATCTACTGGCAGAAAACGACATTTTCTAAAGCCTGAGGAGGTTATTGAAATCGGGGATGCTACAATCGCAGTTAGTAACCAATGGGGAATAGGCAATATCAATAGATTTATAGCGTGTGCAAACAAGGTTGGGTATAACATAACTACAAAAAGCTAACTACGAGACTAGACTACTGTTAACACAGGCATGCAGGGTGCTTTGCGCCTCTGATGCAAGTGTTTAGGGTAAAAAGGGGAAAGAAATAATGAAAGCAAAAAAGTCAGTTTTTCTGAATGATGAAATATGGGTTCTAACCTTTGGTGGAGGCCTACAGAGGTCGGGAGTTTATGCGGATAATATTTCAGATGCTAAAAAAGCTGAATTTCGCAAAAGTGTGAAAGGTAAAATTAATAAGCTTGTAATAAGCGTGTATGCAAAATCAGTAGTAACATCCGATGAGCATATAGAGAACCTCATTGGTATTAAAGACTGGATAAATCTCAAGCATTCTGATGTTTTAAGAAATGGGAAAATAAAGCTAGGAATTGTTCAAAAACTACTGAATCTTTATTTGAAATACCAGTGGTGTTTAGGGGAGCTAGAAACACCACCACACTGTCCGTTTGACAGAATTATCATTTCAAAAATGAAGCTACCCAACCCGCCTGCATGGACTCAACTAGATTCAGTTGGTACATATAAAATGTTGGTGGAAAAAGCTAGCCAATTAGCTGGTAATAAATCAATAGCAGAGTGGGAGCTAGATGTGTTCTCCCGTCGGTGACAAAAAATAATCAGAACTTTCACAAAAGTATGCGACAGTGGTTGGCGCATGGCCTGGTAGAGTATCGCATGAGAGGCGAAATATGTGGGCACAAGAAACGCAAGACATCAGTAGAAAGCATTTTGAAGAGATGAGCTTTGTATGCCGTGATAAGAAAGTATGGTGCAAGCATTATTCAAGACGGTTTGCTTACATGCATGATCATGATGTGATTGCACGTGTATATCAACTATATACGCCTGATGGTGAGCTTATGGATAGATTTGAAAGCATTGATACATGGTTAGCGGTAGGTTGGGTGCTGGATTAGAGGGTGCTTGAACGATGTAGGCATCAGCTTGAGATAGAAGTGAGGGAAGGGTTTATGCAAATAGTTTTTGATATGGCTTATGACCAAGGCACTGCGCCAAATGGATTGATGGTAGGCGAATCATCGTTAGGTAAGCTTATGGTTGGTCCTCAAGGGCTGCTAGGCGTACTAGAGACACACTTGGGGCTAACTTCTAGGGAAACCCACCATGCCATGCGTATCCAAGGCTATATGGAGAGTATGCAGGCGGTGGTGGATAAACCTGAAGCATCTTTTTTTAAGCTGTCTTTAGACGCTGATGCTTGGTCTTCAGCGAAACAGTTTATTGATTATCGAGATGAATTGGTTTTGGCAGGCTGGGATGGTTGTGACCTTGCAACGCAATCAGCAAAATTGCATGCCTTAGCCTTAGTCGAAAGTGTTTTTCCTGAAACCTTTAAAAAAGGATTGGGTGATAAACTACAGTCAGTTTTGATGGCATTAGACTATAACCCATCCTTACACATTCAAACCATTGAATTAACTGAACCACTGGATGCACTACCTTTTTTGATTGAGCAAGTTCTTCGCAAGCTCCAAGCGTTGGGTGTTTGTATTGATGTTAAAAATGAGAAGGTGAACCTAGCCAATGGTAATTTAGGTGTTATTCAAAAGGCCATGTTTGATGCTGACCACGAAACAGCACCAGCCAAGCAGGGCGATGATTCAATCGTGTTGTTATGCCCAGAAGATGAATGGACGGCTGCAAATACTTTGGCATCATGGCTTAAAGCTGATGAAGCCAAGAACACAGATGTATTGCTTGTGCAAAACGGTGGTAGTGATGTGTTAGACCATGCTTTGAATGAAGTGGCTTTGCCGATGTTGGGCAATAGTACCCGTTCGGCATTTAGGGCAGCTTTACAAATCATGCCGCTGGCTTTATCCAATGCGTGGAGCCCTCTAAATATCCAAGCTCTGCTTTCATTTTTATCGCTCAAAGTATCTCCAGTGCCGAGTTTTGCAGCTAAGCACTTGCTTGGTGCGATTCAAAATGAACCCGGTGTGGGTGGTGAGCGGTGGCAAAAAGCAGAGAACAAAATTATCGAAATCAAAAAAGATAGGCTTGTTGCCGATGGTATTGAAGAAGCTGATGCTGTGATTCAAGCCCAAGCATTTATGGATGAGCTGAATCATTATTTAACAGGTTTTTGTTTTGACCCGCAATCAGGTATTCCTGCGAAAGCTGTGGTTGAGATGTGTGATTGGATTAAGCAGGGCTTAAAAACGCCTGAGCTCAAACAAAGCATGGCGCAAGCTTTAGCACAAGTTGATAGAATGATAGAGCTAGCTTCTTGCTATAATCAACCCATCCCTCGGGCTCAAATTGAGAGAATGTTGGATTCCGTGATTGCTGAAGGTGGTCAAAACCCTAATAGCCAAGCGCAAGCCACGCCGTGGCACAGTGTGTCAGATACGGGAAGCATTGCAGGTAAAGTTGGCACGATAGTATGGTGGGATTTCACAGATTCAGGGCAGTCTTCATTGGCATTTTGGAGTGAAGAAGAGCGGGAGTCCCTACACAAAGCAGGGGTGCATGTAGAAACGCCAGCAACCATTAGAGCAAGGGAAGCCAACCAATGGCGCAGGGCCTTGCAGTATGCAGGAGAGCGATTATTGCTTATTTCACCTTTAAAAATGAATGGTGAACCCACGCAGCTTCATCCGTTGTGGGATGAGATTCGACATTGTGCCGTTTCCCCAACCGATTCAGAGGCTGAAAAGGAAGCTAAATATCAGCGTTTATTATGGCAGGGGAACAGTTTAAATGCTGAGCCGACCCTATCCTTGGCTGGTCGTTTTATTGTTCTACAAGCTGAGAATAAAGTAGCGCTTCAAGTCCCTGAAGAAGTGATTTATGTGGGCAAAGGCGTAATTTCTAAACCCAAAGGTTTATCGTTTTCTCAAATGAGCACCTTATTAGGCTGCCCGACCAAATGGGCATTTCAATATCATGCAGGGCTAAGATCAATGGATTCATTGAGCCTGCCAACGGGTAACACCATGATTGGTTCGTTATGCCATAAAATTGTGGAAGATATTTATACCGACACAAGCAAGTGGGATGTGGGAAGTGTGCGAAACTATGCATCCAAGTTGTTTGACCTACGAGTGCCACAAATGGCAGCTGAATTGTTAGAGACTGGTCGTGAATTAGAATTGGAGCGTTATCGAATCAGTGTATGTGATGCAGTGGATGCACTCTTACAAACGATAGATAAAGCAGGCTTAAAAGTAACGCAAACCGAAGGTATGGTGAGCGGTAAAGATTTGGATGGTATCCCGTTCAAAGGTTATATTGATTTATTGCTTGAAGATGATGGTGGGCAAACGTTTGTGATTGATTTGAAATGGTCAGGCTCTGCAAAATATAAGACTGATGAAATTAAAGAGGGTAATGCCTTGCAGCTCGCATCGTATGCTTGGATGCTAAAAAGTGCGGATGATGTGTGGGCACCGGGCGCATATTTTATGTTAGCCCAAGGTGAACTGCTTACCGATGATTACAGGTTTAACACCGATAGGATTATTGAGAGTCCTTTGTCTGCCAAAGAAGTTTGGCAACTAGGCTCAAAAACTTGGCGCAGCATGTTCCAAGAAATGCAAAATGGTGAGATTGAAGTTTCAGGTTTAATCGATGAAGGAGAACTTAAAGAAGCGCGAAATGATGCAGGTATTATGCATGTGAAACCACCATGCCACTTCTGTGATTTTGGTAAACTTTGTGGGCAAACGAGGGCAGCAGCATGAAGAATATTCAATTGATTAGTGCAAGTGCAGGTTCGGGCAAAACATTTCGTTTAATGAATGAAATCGGTGCGCGCGTGGCGGGCAAAGCAGGTGTGCCACATGTTGAACCAGAACAAATCATGGCAACGACATTTACCAACAAAGCAGCCGCAGAATTAAGAGAGCGGATTCGTATGCGTTTGCTTGATGAAGGAAAAACTGCAGAAGCGCAGCGTATTTATGATGGTTTGATTGGCACGGTAAACTCAATCTGTTCCAAATTGTTAAAAGAATATGCATTTGAAGCGGGCTTATCGCCTGCGGTTGATGTATTGCTAGAAGATGATGCCAAGCGTATTTTTAATATGGCGACGGCATCGGCGATTGCAGCATCGGGTAAAACATTAGAACCTATTGCAAGACGCTTGGGACTTATGGGTTATGGAAGCCGCTTTGCCAAACAAGATGATTGGCGTGATCATGTGCAAAAGATAGTGGATTTAGCGCGATCCAATGCTATGGATGTTGCCACGCTTCAAGCAGCAGGTGATGAATCTTGGGCTTCATTAGAGAAGCTACTTGGGCAAGGGCACACTCAAAATATGGGTGCTGGCATGGATAAACGACTTGCTGTGGCAGTCAATGATGCGGTGTCGGCGATTGAAAATAATATTGAAGATAAAACAGGAACGACAAAAAAAGCACTTACGGCACTTCAAAAGGCGCAACGCATCATCAATAGCTTTGGTGCACATAATCTTTCGTGGGAAGACTGGTTGGGTTTATCCAAAGTCACACCAGGTGCGAAAAGTAAAAGCTTGGTTGAAGATGTGCAAAAGATAGCCAGTGACCACACCAAACACCCAAGGTTTAGGCAAGATATTGAGACCATGATTAAAGGCGTGTTTGATTGTGCAGGCAATGCGTTGCAGCAGTATGCAGATTATAAACGCGAACAAGGGCTGATGGACTTTGTGGACCAAGAAGCTTTGGTACTTGATATGGCAACAAACAATGCATCGTTTCGTGCATCCATGACTGAGCGTGTGAAGCTATTGATGGTGGATGAGTTTCAAGATACCAGTCCTATCCAGTTGGCATTATTTTTAAAATTATCAGAACTTGCCCAAGAAGTGATTTGGGTGGGTGATCAAAAGCAATCCATTTATGGTTTCCGTGGTGCTGACCCTGTATTGATGGATGCGGTAGCGACTGAAATTGATAACAGTTCCACGCAAGCCTCAAAAGGAAGTGTGCTCAAAGAATCTTGGCGCTCCAAACGTGAATTGGTTGAATTCTGTAATGCGATTTTCTCGCCAGTGTTTCATCAAATGGATGAAGATAAGGTATGTTTGGATATTCCTGCTGCGCGTAAGGCTTCTGCGGAAGGTGGCTGGTTAGAAAACTGGGTGCTTGAAGGCAGTAACGCTCCAAAGCGCGCCAATGCGATGGTGCAGGGCGTTCAAGAATTATTGGATGAGAAGCAAGTTAAGGCTGGGGATATTGCGATTCTTTGCCGCTCAAACTCTGAATGTGAGGATTTGTCTTCTGCATTAAAAGATGCAGGTATTCGCGCATCTATTGCCCAAGGCGAACTTTTGGCAACCCAAGAATGTACGTTGGCATTGGCTGCATTGCGGTATATTGCGGATCATCAAGATAGTATCGCCTTATCCGAAATAGTCTGTTACTCGCATAAGCATCAAGATCACGATGATTGGTTAACCCATCTGCTTCAAGACAGTGAAACAACCCTTGAATCATGGAAACAAGATTCACTTATCCAAGCCTTGGATGCACTAAGTAAAAAAGGTGTATATCTCACGCCATTGGAATCACTAGAGCAAGCCATGGCTGCCATTGCCTTGGAGCGCACGCTTTATGCATGGGGTAATGTGGAGCAGCGATTGAGCAACTTAGATCAATTGCGTGCAGCATGTGTTGAATATCAAGATAGATGTCGTTCTCGCCGTGATTCTGCCACGGTGTCTGGTCTACTCACTTGGTTATTTAGCGAAGCAGAGCTGAAACAAGCTAAAAGCGCAGGTGAGGATACAGTGAATGTATTAACGTATCACAAGTCTAAAGGCTTGGAGTGGCCTGTGGTGATTATGAGTAGCCTCAATAAAGAATCGAGAAGTGGTGTGTTTGGCGTATCGGTGCAAGAAGCTGATGTATTTATGGCTGACCAACCGCTCAAAGGTCGTTCGCTTCGCTTTTGGCCATGGTGTTATGGCACGAAGCAAAAAGCAGAGCAACTTGATGCGCTTATTTTAGGCTCAGCTATTGCGGATAAAGCCATGAGCCAAACCTTGGCAGAATCCAATCGCTTGCTTTATGTGGGATTAACCCGCGCAAGAGATGGTTTGGTGTTTATTCAGCAGAAAGCTAAAAAGGCTGTAGAGAGTAAATGGTTGGATGAGCTTAAAGATGTGAATCAAGAATCAGTGCTAACACTGGAAGATAATTCTTGTTTCATCATGGATAGGCAAGGGCAAGCCCAAAGCTTTACGATAAAGACGCGTCATCTTATCGGTGAAGAGGATGTTCAGGTTTTAGATATTCAAGATAAACCCTCATTCCTACCCAAAGCCGAGCCTGCCCAAACATTTCCTGCGGCGACCATTGCACCTAGCAGCATGGATTGGGATGATGATGCCAAGCAAGCCGTGCCTACATCTGTGATTGCCACGCTTGGCGAAGCCATAGATAAGCATGGCAACCCTGAAGCAGCAGACTTTGGTAATGCCATGCATGGTTTCTTGGGCGCTGATATTCATGCGAGTGACGAAACAAGAAAATCGCAAGCCAAAGCTTTGCTTGAGGCATGGGGTGTTGAAGGCTCCATTGCACCAGAAGATATGCTTAAAGCCAGTGATAGGCTGAAACAATTTGCACAAGATACTTATCCTCAAGGTAAAGTGCTTCCTGAATGGCCAATCCATATGGTGTTGGATAACCATCAGCAACTCACAGGTTGGATTGATATGTTGATTGAGCTTGATGATGGCTTTGTGGTGATAGACCATAAAAGTTATTCAGGTGGCAATGTAGAAGAGCATGTAAAAGAATATGCGCCGCAATTGGCTGTGTACCGTGATGCAGTCACACAAGCCACGGGTAAACCAGTGTTGCAAACATTGATTCATTTGCCCATGACAGCGCAAATGGTGGAAGTGCAGCTACCATGAGTCAGGATTCAAACGATTCTAAAATATATATGATTCATGGCTTTGCATCAGGGCCAAAGTATCCCAATGCCAAAGCGGATATATTTGAAGCAATATTTGCACTGCCAGTGCAGCAAATTGCATATGATTCAGCAGCAACATTTGCCGAGAATATGGAGGCGCTGCAAAAGCAAATAGAACACACACCAACCATTATCATTGGCACATCTTTAGGTGCATTTTATGCGTCAAAGCTTGCTGAGTTGTGTGCCGACAAGGTGAAGCTGTTATTGATGTTTAATCCATGCCATACACCTTCAGAAATTCTAAAACATGCAGTAGGTGAGCATGAAAACTTTGCCACAGGCAAATCTTTTGAGTTCTCAAGCGCTACCTTGCAATCTTATGCGGAAACGACATTTATTGATGAAAGCATAACCTTAAACCGTCAGGTGATGCTCAATATGGATGATGATTTAATTGATAGTCAGCGCACGATGGATTTGTTTGGTGATGTGTTGAATATGACTTCGTTTACGAAAGGCGGGCATAGGTTTGAGAATCTTGGGGATAAGGAAGTGACAAGTTTTCTGCGGCATATTAAGCCTATCTAGTGATCAAAATAGTGGTCATTGTAGTGTTCACTTTAATCCTTAAAGCTTGATATTTCACTTTCATTATATCATGTTACCGTATTTAGTTAGTGTTCAATGGAGTGGTCATGCCAATAAGTTCATTCACACCCGTAGTGCCGTCGGATGCCGTATCAGGTAAGCTCAAAGAGAAGTCTTTTGAGTTGACGAAGAAGGCGAGCGCGCTTACGCCACATGCGCCGCTATTGCAGCCGCTTAGTCAGCTTGCGCGTGTCATGAACTGTTATTACAGCAATTTGATTGAAGGGCATAACACGCTGCCTTATGAAGTTGAAAGTGCGCTGAACAACAATTTATCTTCTGATTCTGCAACCAGAGATTTGCAACAAGAAGCCCTAGCGCATATCCATGTGCAATCCTTGATTGATGAGGGTAAACATCCGCAACCCGCAATGTCGATTGAATTTTTAACATGGTGTCACGCTGAATTTTATCAGCGTCTACCCAAATCCATGTTGATGATAAAACATCCTCAAACAGGTGAAGAAGTATTGATGAAAGCGGGTGAAATTCGTATGCGTGGGGTGC
This sequence comes from Ghiorsea sp., assembly GCA_027080505.1. Taxonomy (GTDB): domain Bacteria; phylum Pseudomonadota; class Zetaproteobacteria; order Mariprofundales; family Mariprofundaceae; genus Ghiorsea. Next base: position 22,069 of record JALWRX010000054.1, on the reverse strand, counting down.
AAGTTGGCAAGCATATTGCACCCGATGCTGAGCATGTGCGCCCCATGTTGCAAAGCCTGTTTGACACATACCATAAGTATCACGGTGGTGATATGTTGATTGCCATAGCAGCAGCCAATCATCGGGTGGCATGGATTCATCCGTTTATGGATGGTAATGGGCGCACGATTCGGCTCATGGCACATGCTGCTTTGCAAAGCTTGGGTTTAAATGTTGGCTTGTGGTCGCCATCGCGTGGTTTGGCGCGTTCGGTACAGCAATATAAACAGTTTTTAGCGCAAGCTGACCAAATCAGGCAAGGCTCGTCCACAGATGGTCGCGGCGCATTGTCTGAAAAAGGGCTGTTAAATTTTTGCGATTATTATTTAACCACTTGCATTGATCAGGTGGACTTTATGAGTCAGTTGTTTGATATGAAAAACCTTAGCCAGCGGATTGAACAATATTGCGTGGATGAACATCAACGCTCAAAATTATCGCCTGATTCGTTCTTATTGTTGCGCGAGGCGTTGTATCGTGGTGAGTTTGATAGAGGCGAAGTGAAACACATGATTGCAGGAAAATCTGAGGTCACGGGTCGGCGTGTGCTCAAAGGTTTGTTGGATAGAAAGTTGTTAATTTCTGATTCGCCACGAGGCAAAGTGCGCTTAAATATCCCAAGCCATGTGCTGGGGGCATGGTTTCCGAACCTATATCCTGAAAGTGCTTTGCTGTGTTAAATCATCTAGGTGATGCATTTATGGATGATGAATAAACTTGAGGTTGCAAACTTAGACAGTGGTGAATATAGGTTTGGAAACATTGCGGATAGTGAAGTGAAAATAGCCTTGCAGGGAATAATAGGTAAATAAAAGTAAACAATGATTTTCTTTATGGTTTTCTGTACGGTTTGGACTGAAATAATATAGAGGTGTGGGAGCCAATGAGATTTAGGTCAGCTAAATAATGATAACGCAATATCACGCAAAATATTATGCTCATGAGCTAACGCTTCAACATGCCAGTAATGGTGTTGATCGCCTATCGCAATCCTTGTTTGATGCTTCGGTTGACCTGAACCCTCATCAAATTGAAGCGGCTTTGTTTGCTTTGAGAAACCCTTTGAATAAAGGCGTTATTCTTGCTGATGAAGTTGGTTTGGGTAAAACCATCGAAGCTGCCTTGATTCTAAGTCAATGCTGGGCAGAGCGAAAGAGGCATTTGCTGATTGTATGCCCTGCTTCATTGCGTAGACAGTGGGCTTCAGAGCTACAAGAAAAGTTCAACCTACCCAGTCAAATACTTGATGCGCCAACAGTGCGAAAGTTTAGAAAGAATGGCGTGTTTTCACCGCTATCGATGAAGAAAGTGATCATCATGTCGTATCATTATGCGGCAAGGCTGGAAGAAGAGCTTCTTGCAGTGCCTTGGGATTTAGTGGTTATTGATGAAGCACATAAACTTAGAAATGCTCACAGACCAAAAAATAAAATGGGGCAAGCATTAAAAAGAGCATTGGCAGGACGGCAGAAGCTTTTGCTTACTGCAACACCATTACAAAACTCATTGATTGAACTATATGGCTTATCGACTGTTATCGATGAGCATTTGTTTGGCGATGATAAAGCCTTTCGTAAACAGTATATGAGCTCGGAAAGTGATTTGCCTGAATTGCGTGAACGGTTGGATGGTTTTGTACACCGTACATTACGGAAACATGTTTTAGAATATATTCCTTACACCAAACGCAAAACCATCACGCAGCCATTTAACCCTACAGATGAAGAGCAAGACCTATACAATGTTATATCGGTCTTCTTGCAAAAAGATGAGTCCTATTCACTACCGAAGAAAAACAGGCATTTAATATCATTAATATTGCGTAAATTGTTGGCATCTTCATCGCATGCAGTCGTGAATACTTTACAAGTAATCAAGCAAAGAATCGAATTGATTCGAGATGAAAAATTAACCAATGATGATTTTATTGAGAAACTTATTGCAGATGATGATTTAGAGGATGAATACCTGGAAGGTGATGAGTTTTCATTTTTTGAAGAAGAGGATGATGAAGCAACAAAAGATGTTGAGAAAATCAACTGTGAAATAGCCGAAATAAGCTTGCTGATTGAAAAGGCCAACAATATTAAGCAAGACTCCAAAGCAAAGGCATTGCTTCAAGCCCTTGAAGTGGGCTTTAATCGAATGGCTGAAATGGGTGCTCCTAAAAAGGTTGTGCTCTTTACAGAATCACGAAGAACACAAGAATATTTGGAAAATTTCCTTTCTGTTCATGGCTTTGCCAACAAACTGGTCACCTTTAGTGGTACAAACAACACCCCACAAGCTCAAGCCATATATCAATCATGGAAAGAAAAATATGAAGGCTCGGATCATATCACAGGCTCAGCCCAGATAGATAAGCGCAGTGCTCTGATTGATTTCTTTAAATCTGATGCAGAAATTATGATTGCGACTGAAGCGGCAGCCGAGGGTATCAACCTTCAGTTTTGCGCGTTAATTATTAATTATGATCTACCTTGGAACCCACAGCGTGTTGAGCAGCGTATTGGTCGTTGTCATCGTTATGGTCAAAAACATGATGTTGTGGTGATTAATTTCTTAAATAAACGCAATGAAGCCGACAAGCGTGTGTTGGAGCTTCTTACGGATAAATTTAACCTGTTCGATGGTGTGTTTGGTGCTTCGGATGAGGTGCTGGGGCGCATTGAGAGTGGTCTTGATTTTGAGAAGCGGATTCTTGCAATCTATGATACCTGCCGCCTGCCTGATGAAATTTCTTCGGCATTTTCACAACTGCAATCTGAGCTGGAAGGCAATATCAATGAGAAAATGGCAAAAACTCAGCAGTTACTCATAGAAAACTTTGATGAAGATGTTCATGATTTGTTAAAGAGTCAACTCGACCAAGCAGAAAAAAGGTTGGATAAAATAGCCCGTTGGTTCTGGTTATTAAGCAAATTTCAATTATCTGCGTATGCAGATTTTAATGATAAGGCCTATAGTTTTGAATTACACAAACCACCTGAATGTCATGAATCACCGCCTCTTGGTCGTTATGAATTAATTCAAAAGGGAAAAGATTCAACCATACATGCCCATACCTATCGTATGAATCATCCCTTGGGTGAATTTGTCATTGATACTGCTAAAGCGATCCAAGTGCCTCATGGGGATGTTGTGTTTGATTACTCCAATCATCCGACAAAAATATCAGCAGTGGAACAATTGCAGAAAAAATCAGGTTGGCTTACTTTAAGTAAGTTAATGATTGATTCGTTTCAGCGTGAAGAGCACCTGATTTTTACCGCGATAGATAATCATGGCGTAGTTCTGGATCAAGAAGTATGTGAGAAGCTGTTTTCTTGTTTTGGTCATACATGCGAACCTGAATGCCATGAAGTTGATGGATTTACTCAATTAGAAGCATCCAAACAACGGCAAATTGAAGCCAAAATTAGTGAAGTGTTAGAAGCCAATAACACACACTTTCAAGCTGAACGAGATAGGTTGGAACGATGGGCTGATGATAAAATAGCAGGAGCGGAGCAGGCATTGCTCGATACCAAGGCTAAAATAAGGACATTAAAACGCGAATCAAGGCAAGCCCAAACACTGGATGAGCAAAAAGAAATTCAACAGAATATTAAGCTTGAAGAACAAAAACAGCGCAGGCAACGGCAAGATATTTTTGATGTTGAAGATGAAATCTTCTTAAAGCGTGATGCCCTGATCGATGCTTTGGAAAAGCGGCTCAATCAGCACACAACCGTGGACGAGTTATTTAGTATTCGCTGGAGTGTGAGATAATGGATGAGTTAAAATCGAATCAATCACAATTGATTATTTATCAAACAGAAGATCAGCAAACCAAATTGGATGTCCGCTTTGAAGGTGAAACAGTCTGGCTTACACAGAAGTTGATGGCAGAACTGTTTAGCACAAGCCCTGAAAATATCCTGATGCACTTAAAAAACATATATAAGGATGGGGAATTGCAGGAAGAAGCAACTACTAAGGATTTCTTATTAGTTCGTCAGGAAGGAACGCGTCAGGTTAAGCGCAAGCTGAAACATTACAATCTGGATGCCATTATTTCAGTCGGTTATCGTGTGCAAAGCCATACAGCCACGAAGTTTCGTCAATGGGCAACGAATCAACTACGGGAATATATCGTCAAAGGCTTTGTGCTGGATGATGAACGCTTAAAAAACCCTGACCAACCGTTTGACTACTTTGAAGAGCTCACCCGCCGCATTCAGGATATACGCACTTCTGAAAAGCGTTTTTATCAGAAAATTACCGATATTTATGCCACCAGTGTGGACTATGATCCCACATTGGATAGCAGTATTACTTTTTTCAAAACCGTTCAAAACAAAGTACACTGGGCGATTACAGGCAAGACTGCGGCTGAAATTGTGCATCAGCGGGCAGATAGCCAAAAAGAGAATATGGGTCTAACCAATTGGCGGGGGAACAAGGTTCGCAAACAAGATGTGAGCAATGCCAAGAATTATTTAAATGAAGATGAGCTGCTTGCTTTGAACAACTTAACCGAGCAATACCTTGTTTTTGCCGAAGGTCAGGCGATGCGCCGCATACCTATGACTATGGCGGGTTGGGTGAAAAAACTGGATGGATTCCTCACCTTGAATGATCGCAATATTCTGGATCATGCAGGCAAGGTATCGCATCAAATGGCAAAAGAGCTCGCCGAGGAGGAATATAAAAAGTTTCACCAGCAACGATTAAATAATGAAACGACACAAGCGGATAAGGCATTGGAAGACTTGGCTCAGGTTGCCAATCAAATACCAGCCCCGAAAGGAAAGAAATAATGGCTGCTATTCAAGCTCCAATGCTCATGGCATTAAAGGCAATTTTGCAAGAACGCTATGTGCGCTATTTGCCGCCGTTGCTCGGCAATGCAAATGAAGAAAATCGCGAAACCAAACAGATTTCACGCGCTTTTAGTGCCTTTGTGCTTCATACGATGTTTGATTTGAATCCAAAAAAATCGGCTGAAGCAGTTGTTGATGACTACCATGATAATGGTGTCGATGCGATCTATTATGATGCCCCTGAAAAAACATTGTATTTTGTACAGTCCAAGTTGAAAGGCAGTGGAGACTTTCAATTGGGCGAAGCGCAATCTTTTTTAAGCGGTGTAAAACAACTCATAAATAAACAATTCGGTACTTTCAATCAGAATGTAAAAAATATGGAGGCGTATATAGAGGAAGCATTGGATCAATGTAATAAGATTAAGCTTATCATTGCTTACACGGGTGTTGGTATTTCTTTAACAGCAAGAAATGAAATAAGGCAGGTGATTCAAGCGGAGCAGGAAGAAGGTGATGAACAACTTCAACAGAAAATTATCGAATTTAATGCTGAAGCAGTTGAAGAAGCCTTAAGGCAAGAGCAAGCCATTGGTCAGGTTAATGATAAAATACGAATTCATAAATACAGAAAAATAGATGAGCCAAGAAAAACATATTTTGGAATTGTTGCGGTTGAAGACCTCATAAAACTACATGAGAAATATGGGAAAGGGTTATATGAGAAAAACATCCGCTTCTTTATTGGTGCAGGAAAGCGTGGCGTAAATTCGGCAATCAAAAAAACACTATTGACCGAGCCTGATAAATTTTTATACCTAAATAATGGCATCACTTTAGTGGGTGATGAGATTAGACAAGGCTCAACTAGCAGAGATAATTCAACTACAAGAGATTTTAGAGTTCAGGGGATGTCCGTAGTGAATGGTGCACAAACTATTGCAACCGCAGCCCAGTTTAAAAAAGAAAATCCAGATGCAGATATATCATCAGCTCAAGTGATGCTAACCCTGATTCATACAGGGGCGACAGACCAATTTCACAAACAAGTCACCAAAGCCAGAAATTTGCAAAATCCTGTTGACCTATCCAATTTTGCAGCACTGGATGATAATCAGGAGCGTTTGCGTCAGGAAATCGCACTCTATGGCATAGAATATCATTATAGACCCCAGCGGCAAACGAGAGTGGGGATTCCTGTGATGGATATTGAAACGCTGGTTAAAGCATTGGCATGCCTGGATAAAGATATTCGTTTCCCTGCGCGATTAAAGTCTGAACCCAGCCAATTTAGCAATATGGAATCGGACACGTACAAAGAGCTGTTTACGGATGATCTTTCTGGCAGCAAGGCGGTAAATGCATTTATATGCTTCCAAGCGATTCGAAATTTGTTAAATGCGGCAGATCAATCATCGCCAAGCCCCGAACGGCTTGTTTATCGTCATTGTACTTATGCATTGGCAAGCATACTGATGAAGCGGTTAAAAAATAAAATCAAAGGGGATGATGTGCTTAATGCTAATCAAGTAAGAACGTTTATCAGTTCTCCTTTTGATGATTTACGACAGTCTTTTGCTGATCAGTATAGTTTTACCAGTGCGCCTCATGCATTTTTCAAACGCATACATGATACCTCACGCTTGATCCAAAAGGTTGCCATCATTGAGCAAGGTTTAGCGGAAGATACAACGGTTCAAGCTTTACAAGCTCGCATACAACCGAATGACCCTCATAATCAAGCATTAACAAATTATTTAGCTGGCAAAGCAGAGCAACTTTAGGGATGAGAAACATGAAAAAAACAAAGCTGGAACTCACATGGATTGGCAAAGATAAACGCCCAAAGTTGGAGCCGCGTATTTTACTGGAGGACCCAAGTAAATCGTATCATGCCAAGCATAAAGTCACGGACAATGACACCTTTGATAACAAGCTAATCTTTGGTGATAACCTGTTGGCATTGAAGGCTTTGGAGCAGGAATATACGGGAAAGGTGAAGTGCATCTACATTGATCCGCCTTACAACATTGATGCGGCAACCTCACATTATGAAGATGGTTTAGAGCATTCAGAATGGCTACATCGTATGCATTCTCGTTTGACCTGCTTAAGGAACTTAATGGCATATGACGGGCTTATTTTTGTGCAGATTGATGATGAAGAAATGGCTTACTTATGTGTTATGATGGATGAGATTTTTGGAAGGCATAATCGCGTTAATATTATTTCTGTTAAAATGAGCGAAGCATCTGGGGTGAAGATGGCTCATACAGATAAAAGGCTTCCAAAACTTAAAGAGTATATTTTGGTTTATAGAAAAGAAATTACTCCAACTATAACTGTTGAGCATGTTCCAATTGGTGAGTGGAACGATGAATATAAAACTATTTTGATTGGGTTATCAAATAGTGATGTTCAAGAGTTAAAGAGTTTGATTAAACTAGAGTCCGCAGGAAAAAGTGATATTAAAAGGTGTAATGAGCTTTTATCGAAAGGAACTCTACAAACGCTTACTGTTTTTTTTAAGGAAAACCAAATCAAGAAAAAGGATCAAGTTCCATTTAAATTTGAGAACGCGTGGAGAATTGTGCAGGCGGTTGGTTCATCAAGTGTATATGCCTTAGCTAAGTCTCAACCTTTGTTGGATCAAGATGTTGCTGCGGTTTTATCTAGTACAGGAATAATTTACCTATATAAAACAGATTTTGATCCAACAGCTAAACAGCCTCGAATTCAGGTTATTTTTGCTGACAATGGCTTGCTAAGAAATCCAGGGGATTTCTGGACAGATATTAAAACCACAGGAGGTGTTGGCCAAGAGGGAAGTGTTCTATTTCCTAATGGCAAAAAACCAGAAGCGTTAATTAAAAGGGTTATTGGTATGTGCACAAAGCAAGGAGACCTTGTTTTAGATTCTTTTTCAGGTTCAGGTACCACAGGTGCGGTCGCCCATAAAATGGGACGGCGTTGGATCATGATTGAGTTAGGTGAGCACTGCCACACGCACATCATCCCACGCCTGCAAAAAGTGATTGATGGTGACGATCAGGGCGGGATTTCCAAAGCGGTGAACTGGCAAGGCGGCGGTGGTTTCCGATATTACAGCCTTGCACCATCCCTGATTGAATATGACCACTTCGGGCAAGCCATTATCAATAAAGCCTATAAGCCTGAAATGTTGGCGGAAGCCATTTGTAAGCTGGAAGGTTTTACTTATGCCCCTTCGGAAACGGAGTGGTGGAATCATGGCTATTCTACCGAAAGCGATTTTCTTTATGTGACCACACAAAACCTGTCGGTGGAAAAGCTGGAACAGATTTCCGAAGAAGTCGGCAAGGATCGTTCTCTGTTGGTCTGTTGCGGTGCTTTTCGTTGCAAGGCGGATCGTTTTGATAATCTGGTCATCAAGAAAATCCCTAAAATGGTGCTCAGTCGCTGCGAATGGGCGCATGATGATTACAGCTTAAATGTGGAGAATCTGCCTATGGCGAAAAAGGACGCGGAGCAAATAGAACTGCCTGTGGGTGATGAATCAGGGGACCAATCATGAATGCAACCATGCGAAATATATTTCAGCGGTTAAGTCTGCGTGCGCCACAGCGCGAATCTCTGGAGGCACTGGGTCAATCTATTGAAGCAAGCCAAGGTGAATTGCTCAACCCAGACCATGATGTGCCTGCATTACTGGATATTCTCAAGAAAGAATTTCCAACATTGGAAAGCTTTGAGCGGGATTTCCCATCGCTTTGTTATGCTCTGGCAACAGGCGTGGGTAAAACCCGTTTGATGGGCGCATTTATTAGCTATTTGCATTTACAGCATGGTATCAACAACTTTTTTGTGCTGGCTCCCAACCTAACCATTTACAATAAACTGATTGAAGATTTTTCACCAGGTTCCGCCAAGTATGTGTTTAAAGGTATTGCGGAATTTACAACCAGTGTACCTGAAGTGATTACGGGTGATAATTATGAGCAACGCGGCGCACAGGTGATGGGGAATCTGTTTACCAGTGTGCGCATCAATGTGTTTAATATCTCAAAAATCAACTCTGAAGTGCGTGGTGGCAAAGCCCCGCGCATTAAACGTATGTCTGAATATTTGGGTGATAGCTATTTTAGTCATTTGGCAGGATTAAAAGATTTGGTTCTGTTAATGGATGAATCGCATCGTTATCGCGCCAGTGCAGGTGTGAAAGCGTTGAATGAACTTAACCCGCTGTTTGGGTTAGAGCTAACGGCAACGCCGCATGTGGAAACCGCAAAAGGAGCGATTCCCTTTAAAAATGTGGTGGTGGATTACCCCTTGGCGCGAGCTATGGAAGATGGCTTTGTTAAAGAACCTGCAGTAGTGACGCAGCGCAATTTTGATGCAAGACAACATTCAAAAGAAGAAGTGGAAACCATTAAATTGATGGATGGTATCCGTCTGCATGAAGCGACCAAGGTGGAGTTGCTGACCTATGCACATGAAAATAATGTGGTCGCTGTAAAACCATTTATACTGGTGATTGCGCGTGATACAACCCATGCAGCGGAACTGCTGAACACACTGGAAGAAGTCTTTGATGGGCGATACAAAGGCAAAGTCATTCAGGTGGATAGCAGTAAGTCTGGCGCAGCCGAAGAGGAGATGGTTGCTCGCCTGTTGGCGGTTGAAAGCATGGATGAACCCACTGAAATTGTTATTCATGTGAATATGCTAAAAGAAGGCTGGGATGTCACCAATCTTTATACGATTGTGCCACTTCGTGCTGCCAATGCTAAAACGCTGATTGTACAGTCGATTGGTCGTGGTCTTCGCTTGCCTTATGGTAAACGAACAGGTGTAGAAGCGGTGGATAGACTTAGCATTGTTGCACACGATAAGTTTCAAGAAATTGTCGATGAAGCCAACAATCCTGAAAACCCATTACGCCTTAAACAGGTAATTCTGGAACGTCCTGAAGATGATGTGCCGCAAGAGAGCGTTCAGGTCAGCTCTAATATTGATACCATGATTATGGGAGCAACGCCCAAAGGTAGTACGGGAACCACCTATACTTTTGAAACGCCTAACAAAATAACCTTTGATGGCGTGGCTGAGCAAGCGGTCGCAAGAGTGGCTCTTCAAGCCATTCAACAATTACAACATCAACCCAAACAAGTACCTACCAGTCAATCATTAACCAATGAAATCGTGCAAGCAGGGCTTATAAAAGCTGTTTCTGAGCATTTAACCAGCACGCAAACGGCATTGTTTGAGGATGATAATGCGGTAGATATTGCCAAGGTTGTGGCAAAAGCAACGCAGTTGGTTGTCAATCAGATGATTGATATTCCGAGGATTCTTGTGGTTCCTAAAGGTGAAGTGAACTATGGCTATCGCCCATTTGATTTGGATGTTTCATCTATTCATTTACAGCCTCAAGATCGTGCCTTGTTAAGCCAGAGTCTGCAAACCAATCAACAAACGGAAATTGGTGCGGCGGATGAAGGGTATACTGAACCAGTACCAGAAAATTATATTCTCAAGAAGCTCTTTAATTATGATGATATTTCTTATGATGAAGATGCTGATTTATTGCGTGCTTTGGCGCAGCAAGCCGTTGAACACCTGCATTCCTACTTGAGTGATAATAAGGATGTTAAGAATGTCTTGAAACATCAAAGCGAAGCCATTGCAAAAGTCATTCATATGCAAATGAATGATCACTTTTATGAAGAAGCAACCGAATATGAGGTGAAAGTGCATAATGGCTTCACGCCATTGAAAAAGAGCGCGTTTACCACGGCTCAAGGAAAGGATGTTTGTTTGTATAGTGATACGGTAAAACATGTGAGTAAAATTAAGCAGATGTTGTTTGGTGGTTTTAGGAAGTGCCTATACCCCATGCAGAAATTTGATTCTGATACCGAGCGGCGTTTTGCAGTCATCCTTGAGCGTGATGCTGTGAAATGGTTCAAACCTGCAAAAGGTCAGTTCAAAATGTATTACAAAAAGGGCGTGATGGATGATTCAGAATATGTTCCTGATTTTGTGGCTGAAACAGATACCGAAGTGCTTATGGTTGAAACGAAAAGCACGCAGCACCGTAATGAAGATGGTTCGTGGAACACCGAAGTTACCGAAAAAGCCAAAGCTGGTGTGAAATGGTGTGAAAATGCCAGCCACTATCTCAAACAACATGGTGGCAAGGAGTGGAAATACTTATTGATTCCGCATGATGAGGTGAAAGATAATAAAAAGTTGGTTGATTTTGTTCGTGCCTTTACAGTGAACAATACATGAGTGATACAGTATTGCGGCAATGGGCGATGTTGCGGATTGTGCCTCGAGCGACAACTGAATGAATTTCCTGCCGTCCATTTTTGATTCAGTGTTACCCATGGCACTTTTTGGGCTAGCAGTTTTCTTGTTGGTCACTGGGTTTAAGCTTTATCAGCCTATGCTTGTGGGTTGGTTCGGTGAGTTGGTCATTAAGGGTGAGCTGTCTAGCTTAGATGCGAATCAGTATATCCAGTTTCATGATGTGCTTTTGCCCATTGATGGGGAAACAACACAAATTGACCATGTTTTAATCGTGGGAGACACATGCTTTGTGATTGAAACCAAAGCCTATGCAGGATGGATATACGGCAAAGCGCATGATAAGACTTGGCTGCAAACATTTAACAAGCGTGCCAAGTTCCCATTTCAAAACCCAATCAGACAAAATCATAAACATATTCTTGCAATCAAGTCGTGTCTCAAAGATTTGAAGGTTCATGGAATTGTGGTTTTTACACGCGGTAAACTTAAAAGCCCTAGAATTGATGGCGTTTTATATGCCAAAGAATTAAAACAATATATTCTTAAACAAGATGTAGATAAGTCTTTTAACAATAAATCTGCACTTCAAGCATTACAAAACGTGATGATCACGGATAAGGCAGATCATAAGGCGCATGTGTTGCGGTTGCAGAAGAAACATGGGGGTCGGTGGCGTACACCTGTTGCCAAAACCTTTATATTGGCATCCATTGTTATGTTTATCATTGCTTCAAATATACATGTTTCCAAATCCAGCCATGAAGTGAAACAGGCTTATGCTCCTGAGCGCATCCAAGCACAGTTTCATGCTGCTGTTCCAACGCAGGTTTCGCAGCGTGTTCAGCAGGTAGCAACTAAGAAAAGTGTTCCGTTGGCTGCACCTGTAGTGAAAGGCTTTGCAAAAGGAAAGGTAATGCTTGCCGCTGGAAATGATTATAAAATGATAAGAGTAGGGCAAACAACCCATGATGGTTGGACTTTGCAAGCTTCTGAAAATAATACAGCAATGTTTACACATATTTCAGGGCAAAAAGTAAAAGTGTCCCTACGAGGAGTTGAGAAATGAGTGATACAGTATTGCGGCAATGGGCGATGTTGCGGATGGTGCCAAGGTCGCCAAGTAAAATTAGTACATTACAAATTATGAACAATCTAGCTGAGCAAGGGTTTACGATTTCCCAACGTTCGATTCAGCGTGATTTGGATAAGTTTTCAGTCCCCTTTCCGCTTGAGTGTGATGATATGAGCAAGCCTTTTGGTTGGTCATGGAGAAAGGATTCGCCTACGATCGATATTCCAGGCATGGATTCACATACTGCGTTGGCATTCTATTTGGCTGAGCAGCATTTAGAACCTATTTTACCTAGAGAAACGGTGAAGAAACTAAAGCCTCACTTTTTAACCGCAAAAAATATACTTAATGAAATATCAGGTTCGGTTGGAACTAACACTTGGGCAAATAAGGTTCGGGTGATACGACAAGGGCCAGACCTATCCACACCTGAGGTTGATTCAGATGTGCAAGAGCAAGTCTATACTGCTTTGTTACACAACCATAAGCTAGAGATCCAATACAAGAAGCGTGGTGCAAAACAAACCAAAACTTACACCATTAGCCCACTTGGATTGGTGCTCAAAAATGGTATATTCTATATTCCGTGTACAGTGTTTGACTATGAAGATGTACGGTTAATGACATTGCACCGAATCAAAGAAGCTAAGGCAACAGATAATATGATTGCGGTACCCAAAGGGTTTGATTTGGATGCGTATATTCAATCGGGCGAACTTAGCTTCCTAATTGGCGATAAAATCAACCTTAAAGCCAATATTGGCAAGCATGTTGCGCACCATTTGTCTGAGCGAAAACTTAGCCCCAAACAAACGCTTAAAGATAATGGTGATGGAACATTCCTTTTACAAGCCACAGTGAATGATACTTCGGAGCTTCGGTTTTGGTTGCGTGGCTATGATGAGCAGATTGAAGTGCTTGAGCCTAAGGAGCTACGGGATGATTTATATCGAAGCGCTCAAGCGCAAATTAAGAAGTATGAAGCTAGCCAAGGTTGAGAAGGTCACCTATTAATAGATGGCTGTGATTTTAATTGGCTGTTTTGAGCTATAATAAAGGAGAGAGATATGAAAATAATTGGAGTAAAGCCAGATACAGGCGAAACCTTCCAAGAAGATGTGCCAGAAATTTCAAATGACTATTTTCAAGAGTTCTCTATTTTTGAGATGTCGGATGATGATGTTAAAAGAATGATTGATCGATTGAATATTTCTGCAGATATAAAGGCATTATTGTATAAGTTTTCAAAAGCAACACTTAAGGTTGGCTCATATATATTAAAGGTTGGGCGCAAAATTATTGATTATATTTGCTCTGCTTTTCGTGAATATCCGAATGCTGGGTTTGGAATGCTTTTTGGTGCAATTGTGACGCTTCTTATTTCTTCTATTCCAGTTTTAGGTGCGTTACTCGCCCCAATTGTTGGTCCAATATTAATAGCGTATGGCATTTTGGTTGGTGCAAATGTGGATTTAGAAAGTAAAAAACTTAAAGCGCGTGTTCAAGATATTGTTGCAAGTTTTATACCTTTAAAAACATGAATGATCACAAAAGACTAAAACAAAGGCTTGGCGAGCTTGATGAAATTATTAGTGACCCGTTAAGGTTTAAAGCTAAGCTTGGTATTGGTGAAGATGCTTATACTAGCATTAGCATAAAAAATAAAATTTCAGATTTTTGGGATGTCGCAGGAACGGCAGCAACCACCGCATCTATGGCAAGTTCACCTGCAGTAGCATCAACATTTTTTTCAACGAGTGGGGTGTTATCACTGTTTGGATTAGGAGCTGCAGTTACCCCAGTTGGCTGGGTGATTGCCGCTGGCGTGGCTGGTGGGGGAGCATGGTATGGAATTCGTAGAGCTATACGGAATGCTACTCATGATAGGGTGACTGTGATTCCGAAGTTTATTAATACACCTATGGATATTTTAGCCTTGGGTCTTTTTGATTTAATGGGTCCACTTGCTTTAAAAGTCGCTGTCATTGATGGTGAAGTGGCTGAGGCTGAAAGAAAGCATATTGAGTCATACTTTATAAAAGAATGGGGTTATAACTCAGAGTTTATTCAGAGTGCTACAGCTATTACTGAGGCAAGTCTTACTGAAATATCAATCAAAGATATATCCCAAGCACTGGCAATTTTACAGAAAGAAAACAAAGACTGTAATTATGAGGTGATGACACGCGAGATTTTAAACTTTCTAGTTGGTGTTACCGAAGCTGACGGACGTCTTGATGAGCGGGAAGAAATGGCTATCGATAGGATACAAGCTGTGTTTCTTGAAACGAACAAGTTGAATATTACGGGTAAAGTAACTTCAGTTGGTAAGGCATTGGCTTCAAGGTTTAAGCACCCTAAAGAATAGAGTGCCTATTTGAGTCGTTTTTTGGCTGTGTAGAACAGGGCTAGTAAAGTAACGGCAGGAAAAATAGCGAAGGAAAAACTTCCAAGCACAATTAGGTATAAAACCATTAAACCGAGACCAAGGAATAATAATAGGTAGCCAATCCACCAGAGTAAGTGCTCAACAAATAGAGCAGGTAACATACTTTTTAGCTTGTTATTATGGTTTGCGGGGTAGGGCTGACCCAGCCTTTCGGTATGGCGTTTGATGCTTTGAAGCATTGCCCAACCACCTAAACATATCATAAGAACTGACCAAATCATTATTTTAACCTCTTGTGCTTTATAGGGCATAACTTAGAGCAGGTTGCGACAACTGGTGACGCTTGTAGTTGTTTGGTATTTTAATAAGCCATCGTTTTTTGTAGCGACATTAGATGGCGCACTATGGTCTAAATTTGCTTCTTTATTGAGAGGTGAATGATGCGGTTGATTATGTTAGATACTGAAACTACGGGCTTAAACCCTGAGCAAGGTGATAAAATTGTAGAGATTGGTGCGGTTGAGATTGTGAACCGTGACTTGTCGAAGAAAAGGACATATCAGCAATATATTAATCCACAGCGTCCTAGTTCATCGGGTGCATTTCGGGTACATGGTTTGACAGAAGAGCGTTTGCAAGGTGAACCATTGTTTGCCGAAATTGAAGAGGAGTTACTAAGTTTTATCAGAGGTGGTGTGTTGGTTATTCACAATGCTGTATTTGACCTTGGATTACTAATGAATGAGTTGTCAGATGCTGGCAAAAAAGAGATTGAGTCTTTCATGGTGATTGATTCATTTAAACTTGCGAAAAGCTTGTTTACGAGCAAAAATAGTTTGGATGCATTGTGTGATAAATTCGACGTGGATAGACAACATCGAACCTTACATGGTGCGTTATTAGATGCGGAGCTGTTGGCAGAAGTTTATCTTTTAATGACAGGTGGCACCCAATTTTCTTTGGGTTTGAACTCGTTAGAGGAGCCTGTCTCAAATTATGTATTGCCATTTAAAAGCTCTGCTATGTTAAAAGTGTATATAATGGTGAAGTTAGCCACCCATTATGATTCAAAGTAGCCACTGATTATGAATGCAACACTACCAGTGGTTATGGTTGAAACCTTACCTGAGCGCAAGAAACGAGCGCAATCTTATGTGCAACAAGCTGAAGCATTACTATTTGTGACGGGTGGTACATTTGGTAGTAAGCACAGGCATAATGATTTACCGCTAACCAAGCAGTTTAGAGATGCTTGCCCTGAGTATGGGAAGCAAGACCCGAAAAAAGCCATACATATTCAAGATGAGAAGATGTTTTTTGAATACCCAAACACAGCATGGTCTTTTTATGCGGATTTTATTGTAAAAGCTCGTGAGGTAGAAGCTGATAAAACATTGCAAAGGTGGCTTGCCTTAGCCAAAACCAAACCTGAAGGATATTTTGCTTATACATCCAACGTTGATGGTCGATTGCAAACAGCGGGCTGGGATGAACAACGTATGGTTGAGGCGCATGGCTCCCTCCATCATATGCAGTGTATTTCTGATTGTGATTTAGGTGTTGTGCCTAATGATATTGTTTTCGATATTTATATGAATGAGTTGCGTACCAATATACCCAAGTGTCCCAAATGCGGGTCGGATATGATGCCCAATGTTTCAAAATTAAATCAAAAGCACTTTGACAACTCACGATTTGATAAGCAATCAGCAAGGCTGAATGCATGGATTGATGATTTGGAAGCAAGGCAAAAGCGACTTGTGCTTATAGAGGTGGGTTGTAATGACGCAAAGGTGCAAGCCTTTTCTAATCAGCGAAGCGAACCTGAATTTGTGCGTTTGATTCGCAATAATATGCATTATCAATATGGACGCGTACCTGAAGGAGGCTTGGCTTTGAATATGCCGCTTAATAGTTGTTTTGATTTATTAGTTGGAGTGCGTTGAAACAAAAGCATAAAAAGTACTTACTATGGAAAGTGAAAGTTAACAAAGAACAGTGTATTGTACCATGGCTTGTTATCTATAAATTCTTACATTTATAAAACAATATAGATAATTGATATATGGATACTTTGGAATTAACGCATCGGCAAAGTTTGGAGTTTACGGATAGTTTTGCAGCTTTTTGAGGCTTGGCAAGGTGCAAAACTGCGTGCGAATCATTATTCAGGCTCTATGCATTGGAAAAGCATTAAGGGTAAATGAACTAAAGTTTTGGTTCGGGGTCTAATGCAATAGACTAAGTTTTTTGTGCGACATCATTTGACGCTATGTACTGTATCATCTTCCTATCATTAAAGCATAGGAGATTGGATATGGGTATTCGACACAGACACAGAAGATTTTCAGGAAATGGTCGGCAAAAAGATGAAAGAACAGTTTCAATTTGGATGCTTAGGCTTTTAACGCAAAATAATTGGATGTTTAAGGCAATCTTCCATCCAGAGAAAGGGTATGCGGATGATGATGTTCAAGAGTTCTTGGGTCTTCCCGAATATGATTCTGATAAGAAGATAACTTATAAAAAAGTGCGAAATTTCATGGTGGATAAGCTTGAGAGGCTAGAATCCAAGAAAATATCGGATAAGGCTATTGATTTTAATATCAATCTTTTAGCGGAGCGCATTGAGCTTACAGAAGTTCAAAAGTCACTATTAACTTTTGCTGTGCTTACAGAAAATCATGGTGCTTGGTCTGATATGTTTAGATTTGTGAAAATTGAAAGTGAGCAAGCGTTTTTAAATGTTTTGTCTTGCGCGCTTGATGTTGGCTTGCGTGAGATAAAAAAAGAAGTATCTAAAAAATCTTTTCTTAGACAGTCGGGCTTAATTTCTCTCAACAAAGATTATTATACTGAAGCAAAGTTTGATATTATGAGCAGCCTAGAAGAAGCGTTGCTTGCTGATAATGCGAATCAAGAAGAGTTATTGGCTCATTTTCTTATGCCTACTAAAAAAAGTAACCTCACAATGAAAGATTACCCACATGCTATGGATGATATCCAAGTTGTTTCTGAAGTGTTGAGCAAAGCAATCAATCGTAAAGATGTGGGTGTGAATATATTGCTCTATGGAATACCAGGTACGGGTAAAACGGAGCTGGTCCGCTTATTGTCTGAAACATTGAAGTTGTCTTTGTATGAGGTGAAAACGGAAGACGATGATGGTGGTGCGATTAATGCTTCGCGACGACTTGGAAGCTATCGTTTAAGCCAGCAGCTTCTTGCTGAAGATAAAAACAGTCTGTTGTTATTTGATGAGGTTGAAGATGTGTTTCCAGCCAGAGCTTTTTCATTTTTTGGGATGGAGATGAAGTCGGGTGAAAATAAAGGGTGGATGAACAAGACCCTAGAGGAAAACACAACACCTGCGATTTGGGTGTGTAATCAAGTGAGACAAATTGATGCAGCATTTTTGCGACGGTTTGATTATGTGATGGAGCTAAACACGCCACCGAAGTCTGTTCGCCTAAATATCATCAAATCTTATTTAAGTGATGAGCGCGTCAGCGAAGCATTTAAAAAACGTTTGGCAGACCACAGTCAGCTTTCACCAGCGCAAGTGGCGAAGCTGAGTAAGGTAGCATCCCGACTGGGTCAAAGCTCAGAGTCGATTGATGAAGTGTTAGAAAAAGTGCTTGAAAATAGCTTGAAAGCAATGTCGTTAAAACCTTTGCCTAAGAAATCCAAGCATGAAACGAAATATGATTTATCTTTCATCAATACCCATGCCGATATTCAAAGCATGATTAAGGGGCTTGGTCGCAGTAAGAAGGGTAATTTATGCTTTTATGGTGCGCCAGGAACGGGTAAAACTGCTTTAGCAGGATATATCGCTGAAACATTAGAGATGCCTTTGGTAAGTAAAAAAGCATCGGATATTCTGGGTATGTATGTTGGGCAATCAGAACAAAATATTGCAGCCATGTTTCGCGAAGCCATGCGAGAAAAAGCGGTGTTAGTTCTGGATGAAGCCGATTCATTGTTGCGAGATAGAAGAAGTGCCAACCAGTCATGGGAAGTCACCCAGGTGAACGAACTTCTTGTGCAGATGGAAAACTTTGAAGGCATTTTTATTTGCTCAACAAACCTAATGGATAATCTTGATCAGGCGAGTCTTCGCCGTTTTGCACTTAAAATTGAGTTTAAATACTTAAGTCCTGAACAGGCATTGCGAATGCTAGAGCAAGAATCTTCAGGAGCTGTGGATAGCGGTTCAAAGCGTAAGATTTTAGCTATGGACAACTTGGCACCAGGAGATTTCTCTGTAGTAAAGAAACGCCTCAATATTTTAGGTTTGGATGCAACTGCTAAAAACTGGGTAACAGAGCTAAAAGAAGAGGTAACTATCAAAGTGCCACATACTCAGAAATCTATCGGTTTTATGTAGCAACGGTGGATATACACGCCTTATCCACAGGCTATGTGAATAAGGCGTGGTTTCCAACTAAGCGTCAGTTTGGTTGCCTATAAATTCATCATTTTATTTTGAATGATGCAATATCTTTTGTGCGACATTATATGACACTGTAGTGGCCAAATTTTGTTGACCACTACAAAGTTTGCATCGAACTCAGACTGGGGAAAGAATTTATTACTTGGAATGGATTTTAACAGGACATGCTTGGAGGATTATATCCAGTACGCCAAAGCTTTGTATAAAGTAGGAGCTGAAGAGGAAGCCAAAGGTATATTGTATGAGGCTGTTGAGGCATTTGATGCTCCCAATATTGCTGTAGGTGTTAGAATCATGGTCGAGGAAAACTTTCCCGCAGACTTTATTAACTGGTACGAGCCCTATGAGTTAAAAGAGGAGATGTTGTAAAGGTCACTATACACTAGAAGAAATTGGGAAGTAGCTTGGGCGTAATCCGTGAATGGATTTGCCAGGTTGAAGCTAAGGCTTGGCGCAAGTTGAGACGAAACCAAACTTTGAAATCATTTTGGATGGGTTAACAACCTTAATTCGTGTGGTTTTGTTTAGTGTCATCAGAATATTTCTTATACATATGCCATAGCGCAGCCAAAATGAAAGGTGTTGATAGCGAGATCATAAATATTTCAAAGTTGTTTAGAGTATCCATAGGCTTTGTCTCCTTTGTGTTTTGTTAGTTTAGTATCGTAGCAACAGGCTTTGGCGGGATCAATAGCTTATATTTATTTAGCTATCAGAAGCGGGTATTGAAATTTCATTTCTTGTGCTTCTTTTTTGAGTGAGTTGGCTGGTCGTAAGACCTGATTGCCAAAGCGTGTATTGATGTCATCCATAACTTTGGTAAGCGCAAGCTGCTTGCTGGTTTGTAATGGATTGGTAAATAAGTCGCCTTGCTGCGTGTCAGGTTGGATAGCTGATGCAATCACGCCACATGCTCGGTATTCAATACCACCTCTAAAAATATGCTTGAAGATAGCTTTCACAATATGATTGATTCGACTGTAATCATTGGTAGCAGTGATGCGTACATTTCTACCAACCGATTCAAAAGACTTAAGACGTAAAAATACACTGATAAAAGAAGTTGTTAAATCCTTGCGTACAAGCTCAGTTACCATGCGGGTGGTGTGATAGGTGATATGAGAGCTAATAAGCTGCTTATCGCGTGTTACAACGCCTAGACTTGCGGTTCTTGCAATGCTCTTGGGCATAGGTGGTTGAAGTTCCAGTTCAAATACTGGATTACCATTGATCTCATTCCATAAATCCACACCAACTTTACCTAAAACCATATCAATGCGTTCTATGGGTGTGCTGGCAAAATCATAAGCCGTTTGAATGCGAAGCTTTTTCATAAGCTGCTTTCGACTTCCACCAATACCAGGAATATCACCCACAGGCACTTCACGCAGGAAATTGGCTATGCGTCTGCCTGGTATAATGGTTGAGCCATTGGGTTTATTCATCTCTGATGCAATTTTAGAAAGAATACGTGTTGTAGAAATACCCACTGAAACTGTAATACCAACTTCATCATAAACAGTGCGCCGAATATCATCAGCAATGCCTCGGTATGACTTTCCCCACATGGAACGAATACCATTCATATCTACAAAGCCTTCATCAATCGAATATTCTTCAATGTCAGGGCTGTACCTACGCAGGATAGAGAACATCTTTTTAGAGATTAATCCGTAATACCTAAAATCAGCAGATAAAAAGTGAGCATGAGGCATAAGCTTCTTGGCATCCCACACGGGCATACCAGTTTTTATACCTATTGCTTTAGCATCATAAGTTTTGGCAACCACGCATGCATCTTGGCTAGACAATACGCATACAGGCTGACCTTTTAGGTCTGGTCGTCGGGTTAATTCACATGATGCATAGAAACAGTCTGCATCAATATGGGCAATCGCATTGTACCAATTGCGGGTATGGTTCAATGTACTTTACGAATAAGCCCAGTCATCTCGCCGTAGATTTCTAAGTCTGTTTCAGGATAAATGTTTGGGAAAGCATCATTGGCAGGCTCTAGGTACATACCTTGTTCACCTTTACGCAAATATTTCACAGTAAACTCACCATCAATCATAGCCACAACAATACTATTAACAGGAGGGTTGGCATTGCGTTTCACCACCAATAAATCACCGCTATTGATACCTGCACCAATCATGGATTCACCATCAACTTTCACCAATACCGTTGAAGAAGGATTATCCACCAAATATTCATCAATGGAAATGGAGTCACCTAATAATTCTTCAGCAGGGCTGGCAAAACCAGCAGGCACCACACCCACGATAGAGCGAGCAAAAAAGTTATTCTCTGGCACCGCTCTACCATCAGGAGCCTTGCCCAAATAACCTGCAAACACCATGCGCTCTATAAATTTGGATGCGCTGCGTTTGGACATACCAATCAGCTCAGCAATCTTTGCATGTGAAGGAATAATGTGGTGGGCATGATAATAGTCTTGAAGTTTGGCTAAGTATTCATCATCTCGTTTTTTCATGTGTCCAACTATGGTATCCAATCGGATACTTTGCAAGAGTAAAGTTGGTTTAGTGGTAAAGATCATCTTAGGATATTGCTAAGCATAGGACAAAAGTCATGACAAATATCCATTATCAATGATATTTTCTGGACATTTGTCTAGCACGTAATGTTCATATTTCATATGACTTTTGACTAGACTTTCTTATTTTTCCTTGAAATTATTATCACCACTGGGGTTAAGAACACGTCCCCTTGGGGATGCCATATTGGTCATTACTATTAAGGAGCTACAGAAATGTAGCTCCTTTTTTATGAAACCTTTTGGTTTTCTTCTTTGAGTTGTTTTTTAAGACCGACCGCAGCCATGGCATAGCCGCCGTCTGCTGCATCTACGAAATGAACTTGACTTCCCATGCGCTCAAAAACCAAGCAAGTCATCAATGCGCGGTTGGTGATATGAAGTCCATAACATAGCTTACCTTTATCATGAAGTTTGCTGAGGTAAGTCTCCAGTTTTTTACGTTCTCCTGAGC
>JALWRX010000053.1 GCA_027080505.1 Ghiorsea sp. | reverse complement strand
TGACAGCACGTTTGATTGCCAGAGCCTTGATTAAAAAACAAGCGGCACACCAAGCAGAAGATAAGGGTGGAGCCTTGGCTGGTTTTCTGGTTGATGTTGCAGGTATGGTAACGGAAACAGCAGATACCCGAAGCTGGTTAACACTACCTAAAAACATTCTTTTTGCGCGTTTACCGCTTCCTGCAGGCACATATCCAGCAAGGCTGGAGTTGTTGGGTGCGAATGGTCATGTTGTTCAAGTCGTTGATTTGGGAAATATACAACTCAAACAAGGTAAAAAAAGCGTGATTGAAAAAAGTTTTATTGCTCCACCTGCACAGTGATAGGTTGTCATTTAAATGAATAGCCAATTGAAAATAGGACTTGCTTTAGGTAGTGGTTCAGCGCGTGGTTGGGCACACATTGGTGTGATTACAGCTTTGAGAGATATAGGTATTGAACCGCATGTGATTTCAGGTTGTTCTATTGGTGCGCTGGTAGGAGGAGCTTATGCTGGTGGTCATTTTGCCGATTTAGAAAAGTGGGTAACTGCTTTAACATGGAAAGAAATCGTTGGTTTTTTAGATATGTCTGTCATGCGAGGCGGAGTGATTCGGGGTGAGAAGCTATTGAGCTTTGCACGAGAGTATATGCAAGAAAAACCTATCGAAGCTTTGGATATACCTTTTGCTGCAGTAGCTACAGACTTGGATAGTGGGCGAGAAGTATGGTTGCGTGAAGGTTCACTCTTAGAAGCCGTGCGTGCATCCATTAGTTTACCAGGATTGTTTACACCTGTGCAACGAGAAGGGCGTTGGCTCGTGGATGGTGGTTTGGTCGATCCAGTGCCTGTATCCTTATGTAGAGCTTTGGGTGCGGATGTGGTGATTGCAGTCAACTTAAATGGTGATTTGTTGCTTAAACATGAAAAGCGGAAGGACTCAACAAAAGAAACAAATAAAAAAATGCGGATAAATGACTCATTATGGGAACGTGTATCGGACACATGGAAAAATGAACTAAGTGAACGCAAAAATACGCTGTTAAAGCAATGGTTGAGCAAACGTACAGGTGCACCTGGCATGTTTGAGGTGATGTATGGCTCGCTGAATATTATGCAAGACAGGATTACGCGAAGTCGTTTGGCAGGTGACCCTGCCGATGTGATTTTAGAGCCTAGGCTTGGGCATATTGGTTTGATGGATTATGATAAAGCTGAAGATGCGATAGCAGAAGGTAAGGCAAGTGTGGAAAGGTTAAAGCCGCAGTTATTGGAGCTTGTGGGTTAAATTATTCCATATCCTCAAAAAACCACCGCATATCGCTTAAATCATGGGCGATGGGTGCTTGGGGTAAGTTACGAATCACTTCTTGACCATAACGCTTGCTATGCAATCGAGAATCTAAAATCGCAATGGCACCACGGTCTGATGTGGAACGAATTAAGCGCCCTGCACCTTGTCTGAGCACTGCAATGGCTTCAGGTAACTGAATATCCATAAAACCATTGCCACCTTGTGCCTCGCAATGCTTGGTGCGTTCTTTAAGCAATACATCAGTAGGTGGCGCAAAGGGTATTTTATCAATAATAACGAGTGATAATGTTTCACCTGGTACATCCACACCTTCCCAAAAGCTGCGTGTGCCACATAAAATTGAGTGTTTATCCTTGCGAAATGCTTCGAGAATCATGTCGCGACTACCACTTTCACCTTGTACCAAGACTTGCCAAGGTAATGCTTGCTGTAAATGAGTGGCATATGTTCTTAAAGCATAATGGGAAGTGAATAAAACAAATGCCCTGCCCCGAGAGGTTCGCAACAATGCTTCAATCTCATTTTGCATGACTTGTTGGTAGTTCTGAGCTCTAGGGTCAGGGATATGCTTGGGTAAATAGAGCATGGCTTGTTGTTGATAATCAAAAGGAGAAGGGTGGTAACTTTCTTCTGCTAGCTCTTGGCTTAGCCCTAAGCGGTTGCGGTTATAGTCAAACTTGTCGGATACTCGAAGTGTTGCCGATAGTAGTACAAAAGAAGCTTCACGTTCCCATAAGTGCTGGGTCAGCACAGGTCCTGTTTGTATCGGGGCAGAGATATATTGTTTTCTGTCGTCTTTGCCTTCTTCCCATACGACATAGCCATCTTGTGGGCTGAGGATTTGTTGCATTTCTTCAAAAATGATGGTGGCGCGCTCTACCATTTTGAGCATATCATCATGGCGTTCTTCTCGTGAAATCGCGATGTCTAACAAGGCTTCCCAATCATTTTTAATGGTTTTAAGGTCTTTCTCTGCCCATTGGGTAATCACTTCTGCACCAAGCTTACGAACCCGTTCTTTTAAATCAGCCTCATCACCAAGGGTATCAAGCACAGCTTGCATATCGTTGACCCAATATATGAGTTTGTTGCGGGATAGTTGAATGCCAAATTGACGGCTTGCCAAATCTGGTAAACTGTGCGCCTCATCAAGCACATAGGTGTCAAATATGGGTAAAACCTCGCCAAAATCACCAGATTTAAGCGAAGCATCGGCAAGCAATAAGCTGTGGTTGGCAATGACAATATCAGCTTGTTGTGCCTTTTGCCGTGCTTTCATCAGAGGACATTGCTTGTAGTGTTCACATTTACTACCTGTGCATTGATCAGCTGTTGCTGTAACCAATGGACCAACACCTTTTTCAAACACATCAAAGTTTAAGGCGGATAAATCACCATCGGTTGTTGTTTCTGACCATTTAGCGACTTTAAGCAGTGATTTTTTTGCCCATATTTCTTGTTGATTACTTGTCAGGTGCATATTGAGGCGTTGTGGGCAATAATAGTTGCTCCGCCCCTTGAGTAAGGCAACTTTACGACGCACCCCCAAGGCATCTTGTACAGTGGGTAAATCACGAAACATCAGTTGATCTTGCAGAGCTTTGGTGTGTGTGGAAATCAGTACCTTATCGGATGAGCGTAAAGTAGGAATAAGGTAAGCCAGCGTTTTCCCCGTTCCTGTTTCAGCTTCGGCAATCAATATGGTTTGCTGTTCCATGGTTGCACTGATTTTTGCCGCCAAATCCACTTGTTCTTGACGATAGCTATAGCCTTGAAGTCCTTGAGCTAAAGAAGATTTACTATCAAAGTCTGCGTGGACTTGAGCAATAAAAGAAGTTTCGATAATAAACTCAGCTAACTATGATTGTGTGAGGCGGGTTAAAGCTTCACGGTATTTATCTGCAGTTTTTTGCATGACATCCGCATCAACTTCGGGTGCAGGTGGTGTTTTATCCCAGTCTTGTGCTTCTAACCAATCACGGATGATTTGTTTATCAAAGCTTGGAGGGCTAACGCCAGGTTGATAGGTCGAAACATCCCAAAAGCGAGAAGAATCAGGGGTTAAAACTTCATCAATGAGGGTGAGTGTGCCATCTTCATCCAAACCAAATTCAAACTTGGTATCAGCGATAATAATGCCTTTCTGCAAAGCATAGGCAGCAGCTTCTTTATAGAGTTGAAGGCTTACATCGCGCACTTGGGTGGCAAGCTCTGTGCCAATGATGTCGCACATGCGCTCAAAATTGATGTTTTCGTCATGATCACCCACATCTGCTTTGGTTGATGGGGTAAAAATAGGTTCAGGTAGCTTGTCGGCAAGTTTTAAACCTTGAGGCAGCTTGATGCCACAGACAGAACCTTGTTTTTGATATTCTTTCCAACCTGAACCAATCAAATAACCACGAACAATAGCTTCAATAGGCAAAGGTTTGAGACGTTTGACCACCAAAGCACGGCTACGCACGCGTTCACGTTCATTGGCATCAGGGATAGCATCATTTAGGCTTAAGTTGGAAACCTGATTGGGAATGATATGTCCTAGTTTATGAAACCAAAAGTCTGAAACCTGATTTAATATTTCACCTTTTTGGGGCACGGGTGATGGCAGTATAACATCAAATGCAGACAGGCGGTCTGTGGTGACAATCAAGAGGTGTTGGTCGTCAATTTCATACATATCACGAACTTTGCCACTGTGTAAAAGTTTTAAACTTTGAATATCTGCATGCAATAATGTTTTGGGGCTGCTCATATGGTTTCTCACTATGATATAAAATTAATCGCGAAACGTGCCATAGTGAGCTTAAAGCGACAAGTATTGTACTTTTAAGTGTTGGCGAGCAACGGTATGAAAAAAGAATGCAGTGTTTTATTATAATCACTTTAAATATTTATGGTTAGTAGTTGGGAGTGTTGCAAACACTGGTTTTTTTGAAGTATCTGTGGTCTTTTGTGTCTTAAGTCACGTTTTTTGGGTTGCATATTGTATGACTTGTTCGCATAGTTAACACCTTGCCACACAGGGATGTGAGTTTGAAGGCATTGGAGAGTTTATGTATAAGTTTGTGCTGATGATTGGTTTGGTATTGTCCATAAGTATGTTATCTGTGGATTATACTTCTGTTGGTATAGCTCAGGTACAAGCCGCGGATAATATGGCTCAAGTACGTTTGATTTTGAAAAAACTTCGCGGTTCTATGGCAAGCATGAAAGATTTTGATGAACTTGAAGCTGCAGGTATGGATAAAGCAGATGTGGATAAATTGCGCAGAGCAATGAAGTCAAAAATAAAACAAATGACGACGGATGCTGTAGATTTAATTAAAGCATTATAGGTTTACATCTTTAGCACTATATAAGGTGCTTCATTAGTAGGATTTTTTTGTTAGGGTTCGCGTATATTATAAGTGAGTAAAGTAAGTGGGCAGACATTGTATCTGCCCACTTGTTTGCTTGGATTTAGGTTAACGAGATTAAGACTTACGAGGTTAGACCATATGCCACGTCGCAATGATATTCAAACCATTATGATTTTAGGAGCAGGGCCGATTGTGATTGGTCAAGCTTGTGAGTTTGATTATTCAGGGGTTCAGGCGTGTAAAGCACTCAAAGAAGAAGGGTTTAGAGTTGTACTGGTGAACTCAAACCCAGCAACCATTATGACAGACCCAGAGTTTGCTGATGCAACTTATATCGAGCCTGTAACTTGGGAAGTTGTCGAAAAGATTATTGAAAAAGAGCGTCCTGATGCAATTTTGCCAACCATGGGTGGACAAACAGCATTAAACTGCGCTTTATCATTAAACAAGCATGGCGTGCTTGATAAATACAATGTGCAGCTCATTGGTGCGCAGCCTGATGCTATTGATAAAGCTGAAGATAGAGAGCGTTTCAAAAAGGCAATGGATAGCATTGGTTTGGAAATGGCGCGTGGTGGTTTTGCCCATTCTATGCAAGAAGCTCGTGATTTGGCTGATGATATTGGCTATCCGATTATTATTCGCCCATCGTTTACCTTGGGCGGCTCTGGCGGCGGCATTGCTTATAACCCTGAAGAATTTGAACAAATTGCAGGTTCTGGGTTGGATGCTTCACCTACGGATGAGATTTTGGTTGAAGAATCCATTATTGGCTGGAAAGAATATGAAATGGAAGTCATGCGTGATCATGCCGATAACTGTGTGATTATTTGCTCCATTGAAAACTTTGACCCTATGGGTGTGCATACGGGAGATTCGATTACAGTTGCCCCTGCACAAACATTAACCGATAAAGAATACCAAAAGATGCGCGATGCCTCTATTGCCATTTTGCGTGAAATTGGCGTAGAAACAGGCGGTTCAAACGTGCAATTTGCAGTTAACCCTGAAAACGGACGTTTGATTGTGATTGAAATGAATCCGCGTGTTTCTCGCTCTTCAGCACTTGCTTCTAAAGCTACTGGGTTTCCTATTGCTAAAATTGCAGCTAAGTTGGCAGTGGGTTATACCCTTGATGAAATCAAAAATGATATTACGGGTGAGACCTTTGCCGCCTTTGAGCCAACCATTGACTATGTAGTCACCAAATTACCCCGCTTTGCATTTGAAAAATTTGAAGGCGCAGACACCCGTTTAACTACACAAATGAAATCTGTGGGTGAAGTGATGGCGATTGGTCGCACATTCACGGAGTCTTTGGGTAAAGCCATGCGTGGTTTGGAAGTCGATTCTTGTGGTTTTGATAAGTCTATGCCTGATGATGTGGATGCCAAGGTGTTTTTGCAAGAGAAGTTAGCAGTACCTGGTGCAGATAGATTATGGTGGATAGGTGAAGCCTTGCGCGGAGGCTGGAGCGAAGAAAAAGTATTTGATGTGACCAAGATTGACCCTTGGTTTATTCGTGAGTTGTCTGAGGTGATTGCTTTGGAGCAAGCTTTGGCAGGGCGTGATGTGACAAGCTTGAGTAAGGCGGAGTGGAAACAAGCCAAACGTGAAGGTTTATCCGACCAACGCTTGGCGATGTTATTGGGTGTTAGTGAAAATATTGTTCGTGAAACACGTTCTGCTTTGGGTGTAAAACCTGTATTTAAACGTGTGGATACATGTGCTGCAGAGTTTATTGCTAAAACACCGTATATGTATTCAACTTATGAAGAAGAATGCGAATCTGAACCCACAGACAAGAAAAAAATCATGGTGCTTGGTGGTGGCCCTAACCGTATTGGGCAAGGTATTGAATTTGACTACTGCTGTGTCCATGCAGCATTTGCTTGCTCTGAAGATGGTTTTGAAACCATTATGGTCAACTGCAATCCAGAAACCGTTTCTACAGATTATGATACATCAGATAGATTGTATTTTGAGCCGTTAACCTTTGAAGATGTGATGGCGATTGTTGATGTTGAAAAACCATACGGTGTGATTGTCCAGTTTGGTGGACAAACCCCATTAAAACTGGCTGATTCATTGCAGGAAGCGGGTGTGCCAATTATTGGTACAAGCCCTGATATGATTGATTTGGCAGAAGATAGAGAGCGTTTTCAAGCCTTGTTACATGATTTGAAATTGTTGCAGCCTGAAAATGGTACAGCACGTTCCACTGAAGAAGCCGTGCAAGTGGCTAAAGACGTGGGTTATCCTGTTGTTGTTCGTCCATCTTATGTATTGGGTGGCCGTGCCATGCAAATTGTACGCGATGAAAAAGGTTTGTTGCGTTATATGAATGAAGCGGTGCAAGCTTCACCTGATCACCCTGTATTGTTGGATAGATTTTTGAACCAAGCTATTGAATTGGATGTGGATGCATTGTGTGATGGCAACCGTGTGGTGATTGGCGGTATTATGGAACATATTGAAGAAGCAGGTGTTCATTCGGGTGACTCTTCTTGTTGTTTGCCACCACATTCAATCTCACAAAAAATTATTGATGAAGTAACACGCCAAACCAAAGCTTTGGGTATGGCACTCAATGTATCTGGGTTGATGAATATCCAGTTTGCACTCCAAGGTGAGACGCTTTATGTCTTGGAAGTGAACCCTAGAGCCTCGCGTACTGTCCCATTTGTATCTAAGGCTACGGGTGTACCATTGGCGAAGATGGCAGCGCGTATTATGTCGGGTCAAACTTTGGATGATTTGGGTATTGATGAAATCAAACAACCCAAAACATTCAAGTCGGTTAAAGAAGCGGTATTCCCTTTTGTGAAGTTCCGTGGTGTTGACCCACTTTTAAGCCCTGAAATGAAATCAACAGGTGAAGTGATGGGGCTTGCTAAGCATTTCCCAGCAGCTTTTGCCAAAGCACAATTGGGCGGTGGCTCTCGTTTACCCAAACAAGGCACTGCTTTTGTTTCTGTGCGTGAAGCAGATAAACATAGGGTGGTAGAATTATCGCAAAACTTAGTGAAAGCTGGTTTTGAGCTTTTGACCACTGAAGGTACGGGGGCAGTGTTGGATGCAGCGAATGTGCCCAATACCCGTGTGGCAAAGGTGACCGATGGTGTGCGTCCACATATTGTGGATAGGTTGCTTTCAGATGAAATTAATTTTATTGTCAACACAACAGAAGGGGAACGTGCAATTGCTGATTCTAAATCGATTCGTCAGGCAGCTTTAGACCGTGGTATTGTATATTTCACTACGGTTGCAGGTGGCCTTGCGGCAGCAGAATCTATGGTTGATGGCTCAGATGTAACAGAAGTAAAAAGTATTCAAGATTACCATAAAGACGAGGTGGCATAATGGAACGTATTCCAATGACCCAAGAAGGTGCTGATGCTATGCGTGAAGAGTTGGCAATCATGAAAGGTGAGAAGCGTCATCATATCATTGCAGCTATTGAAGAAGCATTAGCCCATGGCGATTTATCTGAAAACGCAGAATATCATGCAGCTAAAGAAGAGCAGGGCATGAATGAAGCACGCATTAAATTGATGGAAGATAAACTTGCTCGTGCGCAAATTATCGACCCTAAAACGATTGAATCAGACCGTATTGTGTTTGGTGCAACGGTGAAATTGGTTGATTTGGACACAGATAAAGAAATCACATACAAAATTGTGGGCGAGGATGAGGCTAAAATCGAAAATGGAACCATTTCAATCACATCACCGATTGCCAGAGCTTTGATTGGTAAAGAAGAAGGTGATGTGGCAACTGTTCGTGCGCCAGGTGGCGATAGAGAATTAGAAATTGTTGAGATTATCTACCAATAATGATGCATAAAGCCAAAGGTATTCATTATGCAGGGCTAAAGCTAAGTTTGGCACTTGTGTTGGGGCTTTTGCTGGTGCCTGCTTATGTGGTTGCTCCAGTGTTGTTTGCAGAGCTTGAATCTATGCAAGCAGGGCTTATTGCTGGAAAAATTTTTCATGTGGCTAATCTAGCTATTCTTATTCTTTTGGTGTCTGCGCTGTTGTTTAGCTATCGCATTCAAGTGAAAAAATCGACTTGGTATATCTTAGGTTTGCTTGTGCTTATGGTAGCGATGAATACCTTTGGTGTGACAAGTATGATGAGTATGATTAAAGCTGAAGCAGGTGATATTTCAGCGCTGGAAAGTGATGACCCGCTGCGATGGGCTTTTGCCTTTTGGCATGGTATTGGCAGTATATTGCAGTTAATAAGTAGTCTTTTCACAGTTGTTTTGGTGATGCGAAACCATTGTTCGCACAATAAAGCAGAAGAGGCAGAAGTTTAAAAATGCGCTCAGTGTTGGCATGGTTTGATAAACAACTCGAAGACACTGAGTTAATGATGCTGCTGGCATTTTTGCTGCTGGCTTTTGTTCTTCTGGGTTTGTTTGGCTCAACTTTAGCACCAGCATTGGTAGCTATTGCTTTGGCATATGTTTTGGATGGCATTGTATCGCTTTTGGTATCATGCAAACTGCCAAGGTTATTGGCTGTTATTCTTGTTGGTATTGGTGCTTTACTAGCTGTTTTGTTTGCTATGCTTGCTGTTGTTCCTGTTTTATCAGATCAGATTGGGTTGTTGGTTTCCAAAGTGCCGCAATATGTTCAACTTTTAAAAGATACCGTGCATGACCTACAACAGCGTTACCCCACTGGTTTAAATGCTGATTATTTGCAGCAATCAATTGCATCAGGTGCAGAAAAAGTGCAGGAGTGGGGCGGTTTGATTTTGTCCAAGTCTTTGGCATCTATTCCGAATGTGATTGCTTTGGGTGTTTATGTTTTTCTTGTGCCTGTATTGGTGTTTTTCTTACTTAAAGATAAGCAGCGTATTCAATCTTGGGCGCAACAATTTCTACCCAAGAAACGCACATTATTAACCCGTGTTTGGGGTGAGTTGGACGTACAAATGGGCAATTATATACGTGGTCGCTTTTGGGAATCGTCCATGGTTGGTTTTGTGATGTGGATTGTCTATGTGATGATGGGGCATGAGTATGCACTATTGCTTGCCGTGCTTACGGGTATCTCGGTTTGGATTCCTTTTGTTGGTGCTGCGGTTGTCACCATCCCAGTTGTGTTATTATCTTATTTCCAATGGGGCTGGACAGATATGACCATGTACAGCTTACTGGCATACGCGATTATTCAACTTATTGATGCCAATATTGTGATTCCTTGGTTGTTTTCAGAAGTGGTGAACCTGCATCCGATTGCTATTATTGTTGCTGTGTTAGTATTTGGTAGTTTTTGGGGTGTTGTCGGGGTGTTCTTTGCAATTCCATTGGCAGCTTTAGTGCAGTCTGTATTGGTGATTATCGCAGAACGAACCAAACAATCAGCATCTTCTTAAGTTTTGCGAAATAAACATTCGCGGTAATGCTTTAATTCTGCAATAGATTCTTCAATATCAGCCAATGCCAAATGTGCACCACGTTTTTTCCAAGCTGGTAGCTCTGGATACCAACGTTTGGCTAACTCTTTGACAGTGCTGACATCAATATTACGATAATGTAACCAGCTTTCTAAGCGTGGCATATATTTGACCAAAAAACGACGGTCTTGATGAATCGAGTTGCCACAAAGCGGGGAGTCGCCTTCGGTAACATGTTTGCGTATAAAATCTAAGGTTTGCTGTTCAGCTTGTTTTAAAGAGAGTTTTGAGTCTTTAACCCGTTGTGTTAAGCCTGAATCACCATGGTATTTAACGCACCAATCATTCATTCTACCCATCACTTCATCAGATTGATGAATCACAAGGTTAGGGCCTTCAGCAATAATATTGAGTTGCCCATCAGTAATAATGGTTGCCATTTCAATAATGGTATCGGTTTCAGGGTCTAAGCCTGTCATTTCCAAGTCCATCCAAACCAAATAGTCATTGGTATTTTGGCTCATGATTCTTCACTCCAAACTTTCATGCCTAAACCCAAAAGGAAGAACTCGGGAGAAGTTTTGCGGCTTGCCGCAGGTTTAATGTTTTTGATGCGTTTAAAGGATTTTCCCATTTCTTGACGAAAGGCATCATAGCCTTGCCCCATAAATGTTTTCATCAGCACATCACCATCAGGTTTGAGGTGCTGTTTGGCAAAGTGTAATGTCATTTCATTCAAACCAATCATACGCATTTGATCAACAAGCTTATGTCCGCTCATTTCAGGTGCCATATCTGACACCACTAAATCAACTTTACGACCATCCAAGGCTTGTTTTAATGCTTCTTGTCCTTCGGGGGAATCAAAGTCACCTTGGATAAGGGTAACACCACGAATCGGGTCTAAGGGCAACAAATCAATGCCAATAATCTTGCCTGAACTATCCACATAGTTGCGTAGCTCTTCGCTCCAAGAACCCGGTGCGCAACCCAAGTCGACAATGACTGCATCTTTTTTGATATGAATACTATTGGAATCAAGAATTTCAGTGAGCTTAAAAACTGCACGCGAGCGTTTGCCTTCGCGTTGGGCGCGTTTGACGTGTGGGTCATTGGCATGGCGTTGATACCATGCAGATGTTTTGCGGTCTTTTTTGCTTTTGCTTTGTTTCACTGTGCATCCTTACTGAATCTCAATAGCTGTAATGTAACCACAAAGACACCAAGGCACAAAGCCTTTACTGTTATTGTTTAAGTTATGTATTATGTCCTGAATTTTGGATAGATTGTTACTTGTAGGCATTTGTTATTGCTTACTTCTTATCTGCTCAATAAATCTATCATTCATTAGTTCAAATAACTCATTATCATATTCCGTTGAATGTTTTTTTACAACTTTTTTAAATTCATCAAAATAATATGAATTTGAAGCTCGGTTTTTTATGATCTCATATATTTTAGAATATTTAATCTCTTTATACACCTCACCTTTATTGAATACGGTATAATTTTCATTGTTGTAATCAGGTCTAAGTATATAAAAATAAGATTTACGCTTTTGGTCTTTAAAGTACTCAGTGACAACATCTACATATTTTTCTAACTGTGAATAACCATTATTCTTTTTGCCATTTATTCCTGATTTTATTTTATTCTCAATCACAATTACATACTTTTCAATTTCTATTAATAAATCGATATTACCAACTAATTCCCTTGTGATTTTAGGAACACCATTGATTACATTCTTATCTGATATTCCCAATACTTTTTTAACAAAGTCAGACCAAAATCTCCTGTCATTTTCAAAGAAATATGCTAATAAATTGGAATTAACTAATTCATCGTTTTCTTTTTTTATTATTGAGAGAAAACTTTCGGTATTTGGTTTGTTTTCCAATAAATCAACTTTGCCTACTTTATTTTTTTTCCAGAAATCTTGGTTTTGAATAACCTCTCTTAATATTACATCGTAATTTACATTTCCCTGCTCAATATATAATTTTTGTGACTGATTATTTATTCTATTAATATCTTTTAAAACAAAGGTACCATTCTTTTGATAAACTTGGTGCTCATTAGTTGTTAAATATATATCTGTTTTAGCTCTATAAACAGATTCTGCTTCAAACGTCACAAAGTAATTTGACCAAGAACCTAACTCATAAACTTTGACATTACCGTATGTAATATTGTTTGTATCTATGTATTGCTTCTGGTAGGGATCAATTACAATACCTGTTTTCCTAATGGCATTATGACTTATTTGCTTGGCAACTTTTGCTTTTCCTATAACTTTTACAGCGCCATTACCAATTGACCTAATAAATAATACATATTTAATTCTGTCATCCCATTTTTTATCAATATTACCATAAGGGTTTACATATATATAATATTTACCATTGTCAGATTGGTACATATTAATAATTTCACCACCAACTTTTTCCTTAATATATTCTCCATTGAACAAATTGTTTAATAAAATCACATTTTTCATATTACCTATACTTCTTTTTAATTTTCTTTGAAGTCCTGGGGAGACAATACATAATTTAACCTATTCATAAGCCCAGAATGGAAACCTTTCAGCATAAAATCAAATCATCATATCATGCCGCCAAGGTTTAATGAAACCATAAAGGTATTTGATGGTAAAGCTTTGCAGTTTGGATAAAAAAAGCGACCTCATTGCTGAGGTCGCTTGAATATTTAAAGAGATGGCTTTGAATTAAAGCTTATCTGCTTCTTCTGCCAAGTATGATGCAACGCCTTCTGCGTCTGGCTTCATCGCTTTATCGCCTTTGTTCCAGCCTGCAGGGCAAACTTCGCCATGTTCATCAGCGAATTGAAGTGCATCAATCATACGCAACATTTCATCAACATTACGACCCAATGGAAGGTCGTTAATCACTTGATGACGAACTTTGCCAGCTTTATCAATCAAGAAAGAGCCGCGAAGTGCAACATCGCCACCCAACAAGTGGTATTGCTCACCATCTTCATCTTCAACGGTAGTGTTGCCCATCAACACATCATAATCCGCAGCAATAGACTTGGTTAAATCAGCAACCAATGGGTATGCAACAGGACCAATGCCACCTTCGTTGATTGGGGTGTTGCGCCATGCAACGTGTGAGAATTGTGAATCAACAGAGCAGCCAATCACTTGCACGCCACGTGCTTCAAATTCTTTGATGCGGTGGTCGAATGCAATCAACTCACTTGGACAAACAAATGTGAAGTCCAATGGGTAGAAGAACAATACCACTTCTTTACCTGCATAATCTGATAATGAAAATTCTTCGTTGATGCTGCCATCAGGCATCACTGCAACGGCTGTGAATTGTGGTGCATCTTTTCCAACTAATACGCTCATTTTTAACTCCTTAACTTAAACTTAGAGGGGAAGTATATCATAAAAATATGACATGGCGTAACCCATATCATTTTTAAGGTTTAGCCTTTAAAACTTGGGCATACCTGGCATGCCGCCACCGATACCCATTTTGCCAGCCATGGCTTGCATCATGCGTTTGCCTTTGCCGCCTTTCATTTTCTTCATCATTTTCTGCATTTGCGCAAATTGTTTTAGCATTTTATTGATTTCTTGCACAGATGTACCAGAGCCTGCCGCAATACGTTTTTTACGACTGCCATTGATGAGTTTGGGGTAGATGCGTTCTTTAGGTGTCATGGAATACACCATAGCTTGCATGTGTTTGATGGGTTTATCATCAAATTGACCTAAGGCTTCTTGTGGCAGGTTCATGCCTGGCATCATTTTCATAATGCCGCTAATACCACCCATATTCTGCATTTGCCCCATTTGCTTGGCAAAATCCATCAAATCAAACTTGCCCTTGCGCATTTTTTGCGCTGCTTTTTCGGCTTGTTCATGGTCAACATTGGCTTGGATTTTTTCAACCAGCCCAACAATGTCACCTTGCCCAAGAATACGACCTGCCATACGTTCTGGGTCGAACAACTCAAAAGCATCCAGCTTTTCGCCAGTACCCACATAACGCACGGGAACACCTGTGCTAAAAGCAACAGATAGTGCTGCACCACCACGCATATCTGCATCCGTTTTAGACATAATGCAGCCCGTTAATGGCACGGATTTATGGAATGTTTCCGCAATTTCTAGTGCTGTTTGCCCTGTCATGGCATCAAGCACCAATAGGCGTTCAGTAGTACCCACTGCTTTTTCTACAGCTTGAATCTCTGCCATCAACGCATCATCAACCACTTGGCGACCTGCAGTATCTAGAATTAAAACATGGTGTCCGCCTGTGCGAGCTTGTTTAAGCGCAGTGGCTGCCATTTTTTCAGGCGTATTGCCTTCACCATGTAAATAAGGGACATCCACTTGTTCAGCTAGGATTTGTAGCTGTTCACGTGCCGCAGGGCGGGTGGCATCCACGGATGTTAAAGCAACTTTTTTGCCTTGTGCTGTTAATAATTTGGCAAGTTTACCTGCTGTGGTGGTTTTACCCGCGCCTTGCAAACCGCAAAGCATGATAACCGATGGAATTTTAGATGTGTCTAAGTCGCGGCGTTGACCACCCAATACCACAGCCAGTTCATCATGCAGTATTTTAATAATAACCTGACCTGGTTGCAGGCTTTTGGCGACATCAGCACCCAATGCACGCTCTCGCACGGCATCCAATAAGTGTTTAACCACAGGCAGGGCAACATCAGCTTCGAGTAATGCCATACGCATTTCTCTAAGGGTTGCATCTAAATCAGCCTCGGTAACACGGGCTGAACCGCGTAGTTTATTGGCAATATTACCGAGTTTGGTGGTTAATGAATCAAACATGTATGTACTCTCTTATGTTGGTTTTCAAAATGATGGTTAAATGGAAGGGGCAAGCATAGCGGTTGCCTTGTGAAACTTCCATTCTAAGATGTTGCCATGCCGAAAACTTCACGCATTCAACAAGCTTATGTTCACTGTCAAACGATAGCAAATGAACATTATGAAAACTTCCCGACTGCTTCTTTATTGTTAAAAAAGTCGCTGCGACCTGCTGTGGCAGTGATTTATACTTTTGCACGTACGGCAGATGATTTTGCTGATGAAGGTGATTTTACGATTGCAGAGCGTTTAGCCAAGTTGGATGACTGGGAACAGCAGTTGGATTTAAGCTTAGAGGGTAAGTCTGAAAACTTAGTGTTTATTGCTTTGGCGGATGTGATGCAAACCTTTGATTTGGATGTGCAGTTGTTTCGTGATTTACTCACCGCATTCCGTATGGATGTGAATTTTAAAGGTTTTGAGACGTTTGATGATTTGGTGTTTTACAGCAAACATTCAGCAGACCCTGTGGGGCGTTTGATGCTTGCTTTGCATGGCATTGATGATGCCAAAGCACTTCAAGCATCGGATGCCATTTGTACAGGATTACAGCTAACCAACTTCTGGCAAGATTTTAAAGTAGATATACCCAAAGGGCGTTGCTATTTGGCGGATGAATGGTTGAACAAGCTTGATGTATCTCGGGATGATGTGTTGCAGGGGAGCGTTGGCATTGAAACGTTGCGACCAGCTATTGATGAAGCGATTGCTGAAACACAAAAATTATTTAATCAAGGTTATGCGCTGTTAGCCTATTTACCATTTCGTTTGCGCATTCAGATTGCTGCGACCTTGGCAGGTGGTACTTCCATTTTACATGCCACCCAAGCATTGGATAACCCTTTGCAACAACGCCCCACATTAAACAAGCTTGATTGGCTGAAAGTGAGCCTTAGCATTGTCAGCATGACACTACGCCCCAACTATTATAGTCAACGAGGATACGCATGAGCCCTGAAAAGTATTGTGAAGATAAAACCAGAGGTTCGGGTTCATCCTTTTTTTATGCCTTTTTATTTTTATCACCTGAAAAACGTCGTGCCATGATGGCATTGTATGCGTTTTGCCGTGAAGTGGATGATATTGCTGATGAAATCAAAGAAAAAGAAGTTGCTGTTCGTAAGCTTGTTTTTTGGCAGGAAGAAGTAGATAGAGTTTTTGAAGGTGTGGCGCGTCATCCTGTGGGTAAAGAGTTGATGTGGACACTTGAACATTATCCGATTGAGAAAAAGATGTTCACTGAGATGATTGAAGGCATGTTGATGGATGTGTCGGGTAAACCTATGGTGACTGATGAAGATTTGGACTTGTATTGTTACCGGGTGGCTGGAGTGGTGGGTTTGATGTCCATTGCCGTGTTTGGTTTTACGCAAGAAGCATCCAAAACCTTTGCCTTGCGTATGGGCGATGCCTTGCAACTCACCAATATCTTACGTGATGTCTATGAAGACACCAAAATTGAGCGTATTTATTTACCACAGCAAACCAGAGCCAAGTTTAAAGTGACTGACCATGATATTCGTCAAGGTTTTACCGACAATAAAGAGAGCAATGCCAATCTTAAAGCGTTGATGCAGCATTATTATGATAAGGCAGAGCAAGCTTATGCTGATGCCCTCAAAGCATTGCCTGAAGAAGATAGGCAAAGCTTGACCCCATCACTGATGATGGGCGCAATTTATTATGCGCATTTGGCAAAGCTGAAAAAAGTAGATTTTGATGTATGGCAACATCCTGCACGTTTAACGCCACTCAAAAAAATATGGGTGGCATGGAAAGCATACCGTTATGAGAAAAAAGCAGCCAAAAATGGTTTGCCCTTGCGGTTAGACTTTTAATGGCGCAATCCAGTGTTCAACGTGTTGCCGTAGTTGGCGGTGGTATCGCAGGTTTAACGGCAGCATTGCGTTTAGCTGAATCAGGTTATCAAGTCGATGTATTTGAGGCTGCACCAGCTTTAGGTGGGCGCACCAAATCGTTTTACGATGAAGACGTGGATGAATGGGTGGATAATGGTCCTCATGCCATGGTGGGGGCATATCATGCCACATTAAAGTTGCTCGGTGATGTAGGCGCACTGCAAAATGTGTCATGGCAGTCATCGCTTACCTTATCGCTTTGGGATACGCAGCGTAGCTTGTTTGATTTAAAAGCAGCATCTTGGTTGCCCGTTAATTTGGCATTGATTTGGGCAGTTTATCGTTTGCCTGATCACGATTTTTCTAGTGTGAAAGCTATGTTGCGCTTAGCGATGACTATGATGAATCGGGGTGATACACAAACCGTGCAACAATGGATGGATGAAATCGATGCACCAGCAATATTGGTGCAAGATATGTTGGAAGTCTTGTGTTTGGGGGTAATGAATGAACCCATGCAGACTGCCAATGCCAAAACATTTGCCAGAGTGCTTGCTACATCATTTTCATCACACAAAAACGCAAAAATGGGTTGGTTTAACAAGCCTTTATCTCAAGCTTTGGTTGCGCCTATGGCTGATAAGCTGCGTGGCTTGGGGGTAAATATGGTGTTGCGGCATAGCGTGCGTAGCCTTGATGAGCTAGACCATGATGCTGTGGTGTTGGCATTGCCTGCTTTTGCTAGAAATCGTTTGTTGGGCATCAAGCAAGACGTGGACACCCAAGCCATTACCAATATTCACTTGTGGTTTGAAGAAAACTTAAACTTGCCCAATATGATGCAAGGTATGTTGGGCACTTACGGACAGTGGTTGTTTGATGTATCCAAGATGATGGGTCAAACAACAGGGTTTCACCATGTTTGTATGATTATCAGTGCGGATGAAACAGAGTTGTCACAAGCGGCATTGATAGACACAGCTTTGCAGGAAATTGAAACGTTGTTGGGTAGAGCACTTCCTGAACCAAAAAAAACACGTTTTATTCGTGAAAAAAGAGCAACTGTTTTGGTGCGAAACCAGGAGAACCTTGATTTATCTGAGCATGTTTTTCTTGCTTGTGAATCACCTACGCCTGGTGAACTACCTGCAACCATTGAACTTGCGGTAATTTCGGGTGAAAAAGCTGTCCATGAGTTGCTCCATTGGGATAAAAGTCACAAAAATTAATGCTTGACACAGTAACTTATTCACTTTTTTGAGACCGTGTCATATCTTTATCACAATTAGGCTGGCTTGTTTGTTTAAACCTGTAAGTACATATGTATAAGCTATTGTAAATAAAGGCAATAATAGTATTGCCTAAAAAATAGACAGTAAGGTTGTGTGGCTTAAGTGTTTAATATTATGCTGGTTGTATGCAGTGTTATCCACAAAGTTATCCACAGGTTACGTGGACAACTTTTTAAGAGACATTAAAAAAGCTTAACCGATAAGGGTTTCTAGGGATTTTGAGCGAAAGAGAGTGTGAAATAATGCAAAAAGATACGGGTATAGATACACCAAAGGTGGCAAAAAGAGATGCTTATGCAGTCATCAAAGCATCGGGTGAAAATCTTTTAAAATATTTACAAGGTCAGCTTGCGCAAGATGTATCAAAACTATCTGAAACACAGGCTATTTATAGCGTGATTTTAACGCCACAAGGTAAGGCTGTTTCAGATTTTTACCTACTGTTGACCCAGAAGAAAAACGATTGGGCAGAGGTGATGTTTTTATGTCCAAGCGTATTTGCCTTAAACTTGGTGGAGCGATTACGCATGTTTGCCATGGGTTATGAGTTAAGAATTGGTAAAGTTTCATCTTGGCAAGTGCTTTCGCTGCAAGATGGTGATGTTGATGCTTTCTTGCAGGTCAGTGGTTTGCTTGTGCCTGCTCATAAG
Source organism: Ghiorsea sp. (assembly GCA_027080505.1). Classification (GTDB taxonomy): domain Bacteria; phylum Pseudomonadota; class Zetaproteobacteria; order Mariprofundales; family Mariprofundaceae; genus Ghiorsea. The sequence continues at coordinate 48,629 of JALWRX010000053.1, read as the reverse complement.
AAATTAGCATCTGTGCATTCCGACACTGTTTCAGTCTTACGCATGGCTGAGCCTAGTAAGGATGGGGTGTGGGTGATAGGGGCGGATTTACCTTTGTCGTGTAATGTTGATGAACATGAAGCTGAACGCGGGCGTATTTTGCAAGGGACACCACTTTTGGGTGTGGATTGGAATATAAAGTTGCATCCATTAAATGCCAACTTGATAGAGAGAGATGGGGTAAGTTTTGATAAAGGCTGTTATGTAGGGCAGGAAGTGACCAGTCGTATGCAATGGCGAGGCGGCATTAAAAAGAAATTGTATCAAGTGCAAATTAGTGAATATGTAAGTTTGCCATGCGCTGTTTATACCACAGCCCAAGTTGGGGCAATCACCAGCTTGGCGAAAAGAAAAAATGGTGAATACGTTGGCATTGCTTTGTTGCCGATTGAAGTGGTGGAGGCAGGTAAAGCTTTAAAAACAGAGCAAGGTTTAGATATTCAAGTCTTGGGTGTTTGTGGCATATGAAGCGGATTCGAGATTTAAGAGGTTTAGGCGAAAAATCAGAAAAGATGCTTGCCAAGGTAGGTGTTCACAGTGTGGCTGATTTGCAAGCTATGGGCGCTATCCAAGCATTTATAAAACTCAAACAGGGTGGCTATCATCCTAGCCTTAATTTTTTGTATGCCTTGGTCGGGGCATTGGAAGATAGGAGTTGGTTGGATATTGCGCAGCATGAGAAAGGTGCATTATTGATGGCGATGGAAGGCTATCAAGAGCTAGGGAAGCTCTGAACAAGTCATGATTCGTATTTTGCGTCCAGAACATCCAAACTCGTTGTTGTGTATTTGAGCAATAGCTTTGCTATTACTTGCAATCCACGCCTAGATTTTGAATATTCTGAATCACAATCTACTTTATCCAGACTTATTCAGAGCTTCCCTAGAAAAATTATTAGTAGAAGATGGTGTGCATATTCAGAATAAGCAGCAAAAGGGTGAAAATAACCAATAAAAAAACATCAGTGTTTTTGCAGTGGGTAGTGTAAAATGGAATAACCGTAAAAATCACATGATTTTATGCGCAAGGCTTGGTATCTTGCGACCCAAATTATAAAGATGTACTAAAACCGTTAGGGGAACCCATGTTAAACTTTTTGACCAAAATGTTTGGTAATCGCAATGAACGTATACTTAAAAGCTTGTACCCACTGGTAAGCAAAGTAAATAGTCTCGCTGATGAGATGGGTAAGTTATCCGATGAAGCACTGCTGGCAAAAACAGATGAGTTTCGCGCTAGAATTGAAAAAGGTGAAAGCCTAGACGATTTATTGCCTGAAGCATTTGCTGTGGTTCGTGAAGCATCGGACAGGGTGATGGGCATGCGTCACTTTGATTCGCAAATCTTAGGTGGAATTATCTTACACCAAGGTAAAATTGCTGAGATGAAAACGGGTGAAGGTAAAACTTTAACAGCAACATTACCCGTATATTTAAATGCATTGTCAGGTAAGGGCGCACATGTGGTCACGGTGAATGATTATCTTGCTTCGCGTGATGCTGAAGAAATGGGTAAGCTTTATTCGGCATTGGGTCTCACCACAGGCGTGATTGTGAGTAATATGAGCCATGAAGACCGTCAAGCTGCTTATGCTGCAGATATTACATATGGCACGAACAATGAATTTGGTTTTGATTATTTGCGCGATAATATGGCGTTTTCCGTTGATGATTTGGTGCAACGTGGTTACAACTTTGCCATTGTGGATGAAGTGGACTCCATCTTGATTGATGAGGCGCGTACACCGCTGATTATTTCAGGTCCAACTGAACAAGCAGGTGAGCTTTATACCTTAACCGATGGCTTGATTCGTCAACTTGATGCTGATGATTATGATTTGGATGAAAAAGATAAAGCTGTTTCTTATACAGAAAAAGGTATGGAACATATTGAAGAGCTTTATCGTGAAGCAGGTGCGCTTAAAGAAGGAAGTTTATACGACCCTGAAAATATTAATTTATTGCATGCTGCAACCCAGTGTCTAAGAGCGCATACCTTATTTACCCGTGAAAAAGATTATATTGTGCGTGATAATGAAGTGGTGATTATTGATGAGTTTACAGGGCGTATGATGGCTGGTCGCCGCTACTCCGATGGTCAACATCAAGCCTTGGAAGCCAAAGAAGGGGTAACCATTCAGCCTGAAAACCAAACCCTTTCATCCATTACATTCCAAAACTTCTTCCGTATGTATGATACCTTGTCTGGTATGACGGGTACAGCTGATACAGAAGCTGAAGAATTTAAAAAAATCTATGACCTAGAAGTGGTGATTGTACCCACCAATAGAGACATGATTCGTAAAGACTTGGGCGATTTAATTTATCGTGACCAAGAAGATAAGTTTAATGCCATTGTGGAAGATATTGTGGGTACATCCAAGACTGGTGCGCCTGTTTTGGTGGGGACTACATCCATTGAGAAATCAGAAATGCTTTCAGAGGTTTTGAAGAAAAAAGGTGTTAAACATGAAGTGTTGAATGCTAAACACCATGAGCGTGAAGCTGAGATTGTATCGCAGGCTGGTCGTAAAGGTGCAATCACAATTGCCACTAATATGGCGGGTCGTGGTACAGATATTATGTTGGGTGGCAACCCCAATATGTTGGCAGCACAATTGTCTGATAAGTTAAGCGATGAAGAACGTGCGAAAAAAGTTGCTGAAATCAAAGCGACTTGCAAAAAAGAGCATGATGAAGTGATTGCTTTGGGTGGTTTGCATATTATCGGTACAGAACGCCATGAATCGCGTCGTATCGATAATCAGCTTCGTGGTCGTGCAGGTCGCCAAGGTGACCCTGGCTCAACCCGTTTTTACTTGTCGCTTGAAGATGACTTGATGCGTATTTTTGGTGGTGAGAAAATGCAAGCTATGCTCACCAAGATGGGTTTTGATAAGGGTGAAGTGATTGAGCATCCTTGGGTAAGTAAAGCCATTGCCAACTCACAAAAGAAAGTGGAAGGGCGCAACTTTGATATTCGTAAGCAATTGCTTGAATATGATGATGTGATGAATCAGCAGCGTGAAGTGATTTATTCACAACGCCGTGAATTGCTTGAGTTGGATGATGTACAAGAAGTCATTGAAGATATGATGTTGGATTATGTGGATGAGCTTGTTGCTGAGTTTTTATCGGATATTCCAGATAATTGGGATATTGAAGGTTTAAAAACAACATTGCTTGAAAAGCTAACAATTGAAGCTGACGTACAAGCTTGGGCAGAGAGTGATGATGTTGAATCAGCAGAGGATATGCGCACCAAATTGGTTGAAGCACTCAAAGCACATTTGGTGGAGAAAGAAGAGGCTGTGGGCGCAGAACAAATGCGTGGCTTTGAGAAGTGGTTAGTATTGCAAATTCTTGACCATCATTGGAAAGAACATTTGTTGTCTATGGATCATTTGCGCCAGAGTGTTGGTTTGCGTGGTTACGCACAAAAGAATCCTATTCAAGAATATAAACATGAGTCTTATGCATTATTTAGCAGTATGTTGGGTAAAATTCGCAGAGAAACTGTGATTTCATTGTTCCGTGTTGAAGTCAAAGAACCAGAGCCGCAACCAGAACCTGAACAAATTAAATATAATATTGTAAATAAAGAACCAGAAACTCCTACGGAAACATATCAACGCCAAGGTGAAAAAATTGGACGAAATGACCCTTGTCCATGCGGCTCAGGCAAAAAATATAAACAGTGTCACGGTAAGAAGCGTTAATTATGCCTGTATTGCCTTATACTTTGCAAAAGCCGCTACCTGTCCCTGGATTTAAGGTTGGTTCGGCTTCTTGTGGTGTGAAATCTCCTGACTTAAAAGGTAAACGCCAAGATGTTACCTTGATTGTAGCCGGTGTTCCTGCGCAAGCTGCTGCTGTGTTTACGCAGAATGCATTTCGTGCAGCATGTGTGGATTTAGGTGAGCAAACAGTGCGTGAACATGCCACCAATATCCGTGCTATTGTTGCCAATGCGGGCAATGCCAATGCAGGTGTGGGTGAAATGGAGCGGGTGTGGTCACAACAGTTAATTGAGCTAGGCGCAGAAGTTGCAGGTGTTGAACCCAATCAAGTGTTATCAGCATCCACGGGTGTGATTGGTGAGCCTTTCCCGATTGAACGTATACGAGAGACTATTGGTGAAGCATCCACATCGCTGCGTGAAGATAACTGGATACAAGCTGCTGAAGCCATTCGCACAACGGACACTTTTGCTAAATATACCTCACGCCAGTTTGAAGCTAATGGTAAAACATATACGATAACAGGTGTATCTAAGGGCAGTGGTATGATTCACCCGAATATGGCGACGATGTTGAGTTTTATGGCGACCGATGCCCCCATTCGTGCCGAAGTGTTGCAAGCTATATTATCAAGGGTTGCTGATGTATCCTTTAATAGCATTAGCGTGGATGGTGACACATCAACCAATGATACGGTATATTTATTATCATCAGGTTTAGGGTTAGGTGATGCAGAGCTTCAAGATGTTTCGGCTTTTGAGCAAGCTTTAAGCGAAGTTGCCATTGAATTAGCACAATTGATTGTACGCGATGGCGAAGGTGTAACCAAGTTTGTGACTATTAACGTTTCAGGTGCAGAAAATGAGACACAAGCCCGTGAATTGGGGCGAACCATTGCTGTGTCTCCCTTGGTGAAAACTGCATTTGCAGGCTCTGATGCCAACTGGGGTAGAATCATTATGGCGATTGGTAATAGTGGCTCTTTTATCCAACCAGATAAGGTAAGCATGAAGGCTGATGATGTTTTGATTTTAAAAGATGGTAACTTGCACCCTGATTATACTGATGAAATGGGTATGAGAGTATTTGCTAAACAAGAATTTACACTTACTGTGGATATTGGGTTGGGTGATGCATCAGCTATGGTATGGACAGGTGATTTGACTCATGAATATATCACCATTAATGCTGAGTATAGGTCTTAAAAGTTTAGAAGAAGGAAGGAGTAGGGTATGAATGTATATAGTTTTACAGGGCGTTTAGCGCGAGATTGTGAGCAACGTTTTACACAAGGTGGCATGGCAATTTGTTCGTTTACTGTAGCCGTGGATTATGGTTTTGGTGATAATAAAGGGACGAACTGGATTCGTGCTTCTTTATTTGGTAAACGCGCTGAAGGTGGCTTGCCGCAATATTTAAAGAAAGGTACACAGGTTGCTATTTCGGGCGAGCTTAGGGTTCGTGAATATGATGATAAAGAAGGTATAAAACGTACTTCAGTTGAAGTATCTGTTGATAAACTTGATTTGATTGGTGGTCGCGATGGTGGTGGACAATCGGGTGGTGGCTATCAAGGTGGTGGGCAACAACAAGCTCAACCCGCAAAACAAAATGATCCATTTGCAGATCAACCTGATTTTAACTCAGCCCCCGTGGATGATGATATTCCGTTCTAGTGACTACCTTAGAGCATAGGAAATAGCTCTATTTCAAAGTTATATAAAGGCCTGCTACTATTGCAGGTCTTTTTTGTGATTTTTCACACCTGTACTTTTGAGTTTAGCTCTTAAGATTTCGAGCACGAAAAAATTCGTGAACGATATGAAATACTCGGAGGGGTTATGAAAAAAATATGGATAATTTGTGTTTGTATTGCGGCATTTTCCAGTGCTGCCAATGCAAGTATTGAAAGCAGAGCCGAAGATGTGAGCAAGCAAGTGCAAGGTAAGCATGATTATCATGCACAAATGGCGAAAGAGCTTTCAGCTATTGCAGAAGAAGAAAAAGGTCAGCATGAAGTATCTACTGCTGGGGCATTTATGGAAGAAGCTGAGAAGCATGCACAAATGGCAGGGAGTAAATAATGAAAAAAATCATCACAGCAATAACATGTTTATCTATTTCTGCATGTGCGGGACATTTACCTTCAACGGATAAAGATGAACTTGCATCACTACACACGGCAATTCAAAACGCAAGAAATGCAGGTGCGGAGAAATGTGCGCCAGCAGAATTGGCTAAAGCAGAGGCTAAGCAGTTGTACGCAGCGCATGAGATTGAAGAGCATGGCGGCTACAATGTAAGTGAAGCAGATGACTTGATTGCTTCGGGTATAGCATCGGCTAAGGCGGCTGAGAAAAAATGCAGCAAGCCTAAACCTGTAGCTAAGCCGAAACCTAAACCAATGGCCAAGCCTATGCCTAAACCTGTGGTTAAAAAAGTTAAGCCTATTGAAGTCATTAAGCTTGAAGGTGTTTACTTTGAAAACAATAGTGCAGCACTAAAGCCATCATCAGAAGCATCATTGAATCATGCTGTAGAAGTGTTGAAAAAGCGTAAAGACATTCGGGTAGAAGTTGCTGCGTACACAGATAGCCATGGTAAGGAATCGTATAATCAACATCTATCTGAATTACGAGCTAATAGTGTAAAAGCATATCTGATTTCCCACGGCATTGCGGGAAATAGAATTTCATCACATGGTTATGGTGAAGCCAATCCGATTGCTGATAATAATACTAAAGAGGGGAGAGCAAAAAACCGTAGGGTTGAATTGCACGTACAGTAATCTTTTTACTGTATAATAATGTAAAGGCTTGCGTGGGAAAACACGCAAGCCTTTTTTATGTTTCCGTATAGATGGGTATTAAGCCTTATGGTAAATCTTACCACCTTTTTCATTGAAGTTGGCTGCTTGTTCATACATACCTTCTTCAATGGCTTTCATGGCATCAATGCCGTGTTCCTCTGCATAATCACGAACATCTTGTGTAATTTTCATGGAGCAGAATTTAGGGCCGCACATAGAACAAAAGTGCGCAACCTTGGCAGACTCTTTTGGTAGCGTTTCATCATGGAATGATTTGGCTGTATCAGGGTCAAGCGATAAGTTGAATTGATCCTCCCAGCGGAATTCAAAACGTGCTTTAGACAATGCATCATCGCGCTGCTGTGCGCCAGGATGCCCTTTGGCTAAATCGGCGGCATGCGCTGCTATTTTATAGGTGATTACACCCGTTTTTACATCATCACGGTTAGGCAATCCCAAATGTTCCTTAGGCGTTACATAACAAAGCATAGCGCAGCCATACCAGCCAATTTGAGCCGCACCTATGCCTGATGTGATATGGTCATAACCGGGCGCAATATCAGTAGTTAAAGGACCAAGCGTGTAGAATGGTGCTTCATCACAATACTCAAGCTGCAAGTCCATGTTTTCTTTAATCATTTGCATAGGCACATGACCAGGACCTTCAATCATGGTCTGCACATCATGTTTCCATGCAATTTTTGTGAGTTCGCCCAGTGTTTTAAGTTCACCCAATTGCGCTTCATCATTGGCATCAGCAATCGCGCCTGGGCGCAAGCCATCGCCCAAAGAGAATGACACATCATAAGCTTTCATAATTTCACAAATCTCTTCAAAGTGGGTGTATAAAAAGTTTTCTTGATGATGCGACAAACACCATTTCGCCATAATTGAGCCACCACGAGAAACAATGCCTGCCAAACGATTGGCAGTAAGCGGTACATAGCGCAGTAATACACCTGCATGAATAGTGAAATAATCGACACCTTGTTCAGCTTGTTCAATCAATGTATCGCGGAAGACTTCCCAATTCAAATCTTCTGCAATGCCGTTTACTTTTTCTAATGCTTGGTAAATAGGTACTGTGCCAATCGGCACAGCCGCATTGCGAATAATCCATTCGCGGGTTTCATGAATGTTTTTACCCGTGGATAAATCCATGATGGTATCCGAACCCCATCGAGTTGCCCAAGTCATTTTATCGACTTCTTCTTCAATGGATGAACCCAAAGCTGAGTTACCAATATTACCATTGATTTTGACTAAGAAATTACGCCCAATAATCATAGGCTCTAATTCGGGGTGGTTGATGTTTGCAGGGATAATGGCACGACCCCTAGCCACTTCATCACGCACAAATTCAGGGGTAATCACATGCGGAATATTTGCACCAAAGTTTTGGCCAGGATGTTGTTTGGTGATTTCTCTTAAATGTTCACGTTTTTGATTTTCACGAATCGCCACATATTCCATTTCAGGTGTGATGATGCCTTGTCTGGCATAGTGCATTTGGGTGACATTTTTGCCAACTTTGGCTTTGCGCGGTTGTTTTAAATGTTCAAAGCGTAAGTGATCAATGCTTGAGTCATCGCGGCGCTCATTGCCATATTTGGATGATAAGCCCGTTAAAAAAGCAGTATCTTCGCGCTCTTCAATCCATGCTGTACGCACATCTGGAAGCCCTTTTTGTAAATCTAGTTCAACATCTGGGTCGGTGTAAGGACCTGATGTATCATAAACAAGGATAGGATGATTTTCTTCAAAACCATTGGATGTTTGGGTTGGCGACAAGCTGATTTCACGCATAGGCACACGAATATCAGGGCGAGAACCCTCAATATATACCTTTTTTGAGTTTGGGTAGGGCTGGCGAGCCTCATTGCTTCCAGAACTCATTTGTACTGAAATTTTACTGTTTGAATCTGGTGTTAACGAATCTGACATAAACTAAACATCCTTTGTGTATCAAAAAAGAAGCGCAATGATAACCATCTTACGAGGTAAGATATAGTTAAACATGGTAAGTGTTTTAGTGTATGAAATAAGCCTTTGCAATATAAGCGAAAATTTTCACTATGGGGGCATGAAAGAAGCGAATGTAGTGGTGATAGGTGCAGGTGCTGCGGGGTTGATGTGTGCAATTACAGCGGCATCACGTGGTAAATCAGTATTGGTATTGGATAAATCAGCAAAGGCTGCGGAGAAGATTCGCATATCAGGTGGTGGTAAGTGTAATTTTACCAATTTGGATGTGAGTGCAGAAAATTACCTATCGCAAAATAAACATTTTTGTAAATCAGTATTGGCAGGTTTTAATCAGTGGGACTTTATTGATTGGGTGGTACAAGCGGGCATTGACTATCACGAGCGTGAACATGGGCAGCTTTTTTGTGATAAATCGGCGCAAGATATTATCAATATGCTGCTGGATAAGTGTCATGGTTATGGTGTACAGATTGAATTGGGCGTTGAAGTGCAATCAATCAAAAAACAAGAAAACTTTACACTGGAAACCAATATTGGTGGTTGGACATGCCAATCGTTGGTGATTGCCACAGGTGCATTGTCTATTCCTAAAATGGGGGCAACAGGATTTGGTTTTAAGGTGGCCAAGCAGTTTGGCTTAAATGTGATTGAAACGCGCCCCGGTTTGGTTCCCTTTACATTCACAGGCAAAGATAAAGATGATTTTAAAGCCTTGGCAGGGATTTCGTTGCCTGTTGTTGTGTCTCTGGTTGAGCGCAAAGCTCCAAGCTTTAAAGAGGCGATGCTTTTCACACATCGTGGGCTTTCAGGGCCAGCAATTCTGCAAATATCATCTTATTGGCTTCCAGGGGATAGTATTCAAGTCAATTTGGTTCCAAACGTTGATTTAAAAGGCTTTATGGATGAGCAAAAACAAACACGTCCACAAGCCTTGTTGGCAACGGCATTATCTCATATGTTCCCCAAGCGTTTGGTTGGGCTGTTGGCTAAAGACTTTGATATGCATAGGAAAGTTCAATCCCTGTCTGATAAAGACGTTGAGCAATTAGAAACATTTTTGCAGGACTGGATAATCAAACCCAGTAGTACGGAAGGTTACAGAACTGCGGAAGTGACTGTGGGTGGTGTGGATACTGCTGATTTGGATTCTAAAACCATGCAAGCGAGAAATGTGCAAGGTTTATACTTTATTGGCGAAGTCGTGGATGTGACAGGGCATTTGGGTGGTTTTAACTTTCAATGGGCTTGGTCGAGTGGGTTTGCTGCGGGGAATAGCGTTTGAGACGATATCTGTTGAAGAGGCATATTTAAAGTTTAAGGCATTTCATTGTAGTGGCTAAGTCTTGTTGCACAGTCTCAAAGAGAGCTTGGCGTGCTTGTGGGTCTTGCGGAATCATATAGTTGTGCTGCAAAGTTTTGTCACCAATGCCTTGCCAGCGTTTGTCTGAGGCAAACAGTGTATCTGCAAAGAAAGTCATGGTGGGAGTACCCACGGCTGATGCCAAATGGAATGTACCCGTGGAAGTACTGATAAAAAGCTTAAAAGACGCAATCAGCTTGGCAAAATCAGCAACACTGCCTTGCGAAGTATAGGTTTTGGCTTGTAAATCACCTTTTTTTTCTACAAATGCTTGATGAAACGCCTCATCACCAGGTCCAAAAGTAAACACAATATCAATATGGGGTAAGTGTTGGATGGATGCGGCCAAGGTAATATATTCGTCAATATTCCAGTTGGCATCGGATGAACCACCAAAACCTGGGTGAAAAGCAACCACGGGATGTTGTATGTCTAAACTTTCACAAAACTTCTGGTAGGTTTCTTCAATGTCTTGTTTAGGGAATTGTAGTAAAGGTTGTGGGTATTGGGTGTTGATGTCAGGAAATACCGTCTGAATAAGCTGAATATTATAAGCAAACTCAGGCATTTTCACTTGAGAGCGGCGTTGCACAATACGTTGGTTGTAAAAGATTTGGGCGATTTTGGTAGCAGGCGCAACGCGCTTGGGAATACGAGCAAGCCATTGGGCTATGGCAACACGAGTGTTGGAAAACAAGGTAAATGATATGTCAAAACCACCTTGCCGCAGTTCTTTGGCAAGCACTGTGGTGCTTTGACCTGTATCAAGCAATATATCATCAATAAAGCTACAAGCTTGGGCAATGCTTTGGTTGATTGGAGAAATCAACACCGTGATATGGCAGTCAGGCATATGTTGTTTAAGGATATAACAAGCGGGCAGGGCAGTGATAAAATCACCTAGTTTATCATTGCGAACAATAAGGATGTTCATGTAGATTGTTTATGATCTGCTTGGCTCATACCAAAGGCGAGCGCAATGATTGCAAATATAATAGTGGTTAATGCCGTCATTGTACTGTCAGAGAAGCTGTTGATGAGAACCGCTAAGCCAGACCCTGTAATCAAGTATGCTGACATAGGTCGCTCTTTCCATTGGCCTTGAATCCCTGTTTTTATCCAAGAGAATATCAAATAAAAGTATATGAGTAGTCCCATCGGTCCCCAGCGAACCAAGTCAAACAAGAATTCATTATGAGCATGGTCATAAGTTTGTGATTGCATATGGTATTTTGCATACTGTGGAGACTTTACCTTGTTCTCAAATGCTTGGCGAAAACTTCCAGTTCCAATCCCCAGCCATGGTGAACCCTGCCAAATATCTAATGTTACACGCCATATTTTTAATCGAATGTTAGCTTCTTTAAAATCTCCATGGTAAAAAGACTGTATTTCGTTAACCGTTTTATGGAGTTTGTTTTTACCTGCTTGATTAAGCGTTAGAAAGAGTGTGAAGGTAGTTGTGACTATAGATAGGAGAACCATCATATGCTTAAAGGATATTTTTTCTAAATACTTCTTCCAAAATACAAGAGCAACTATTGCTAGCGTAATAAGGTAGCCACTGCGCCCCTGGGTAAGAAAGGTTGAAATAAAGGCATAGCCACTAAGAGCATAAAATAAGTATTTCCATTTATTTGTGGTGATGGATGCTTGAATAAGCAATGCACCTATCCAAATACCATAGATAAAACCAAAACTAAGGTGACCGAGAAAACCTGTAGGGTCTAATGCAGATGTGCCTCCAATAGTATTCTGTTGCAGTGTAAATAGAGAAAAATACTGTAATGTACAAACAATGAGGTGTAAAAATAAGCCAATAGATACGGCAATATATGCCTTAGTCAAAGTTTGATGACCAAGATATGCGGTAATACCAATAATGATTGGAACTAAGAGCCAATAAATACCTTTTGTAATTAACCTAAAAGCTTCGGTATGGTCAGTGCTCCATAAAGTTCCTATGATGGTTAGTAAAAAATAGATTAAAACAGCTAAGGTAATGTTTCGGTACTTATGCCAACACAAATGCCAACCTTTTTGGAATATATTTGGCTGTATAAATGCTACAATCATTAATAAAGCAAAGAAGAAGTTGCTAACTGCAATGGCAAAGGGAAAAAATAATAAGCCTGAAAATAAAAAAAAGGATGCCGCCTTCAAGGCAAAAGGCGACACCCCATTGGAAGTTGGAGCAACTTTAGCCATCAATATTATTTTTCAATAAATAGTTCAATTCTTCGGTTTTTAGCCCTGCCTTCAGGTGTATCATTGCTGGCAACAGGTTCAACATCTGCTCTACCTGCTACAGTAATGTTCTCCCTAGGAAAACCTAAGCCCCAAGTAAGGTAGCGAGCTACTTCACCAGCTCGTCTAGCTGATAAATCCCAGTTGTCTGAAAATTGTTTGCGCCATTTTTTTGCTACAGGAAGGTTATCTGTATGTCCAACAATGCGTAACATGACTTGTCCATCATTGTTATCAATGCTTTCAACAACTTTTTTCAAAATATCAGCGGCACCTTCTTGGTCAATTTTATATGAGCCACTTGAAAATAGTATGTCTTGTTGCATGGTGACCTTGATAGCACCTGTTTGTTCATTTTGCTCAATCAGTACTTGCTTGGCAGTTATTTCTTGTTCAAGTTGTTTGTTTAACTCAGCAACAGATTGCTGTAAAGATGCTTTAGATTGCTTGAGTTTTTCATTTTCAACTTGTAGTTGCTCTGCTTTTGCAGCACGCGCTTGCAGTACTTCAAGTTCTTTATCGCTGATGCTTTGGCAACCAGATAAAATAAACATTGCGAGTATAGTGATACCAATATATTGCTTCATAGTTCTCCCCTTGTTGGTCTTGCTAAGTAAATAATAATACAGTTATATTTGAGCAAATTACACAGCTTTATAGGTTTGTCTAGTTTCTATGGTTGAACTGTGCTGTTTTGACGTTTGCGTTGCTGTAAAATCATTCGTACACGCTGTAGATTTTGTTCAACCATAGTAAATCCAGGGTAGATTTTTAAGGCTTCTTCAAACACTGCCCCTGCTTTTTTAAATTGCCCCATGCTCATGTATGCTGCACCAAGCATGTTAAGTGCAGGCGGGTTGTAGGGGTAAAATGTTTGGAATTCCTCAAAATACTTGGCACTGAGCATATAATTCTTTTGTTTGTATGCAACTTGCCCCATGCCAAATACAGCACGGAAATTTTTATCGTCCCAAGCGTACGCTTTTTGATAGAATTGTGCTTCTTGTGCAGGTTGTCGCATATATGCCATCGCTTGACCAACATACCATTCTGAAATAAGCCAACGTGTTGGCCATATGCAGAGCAAAATAACAGTGGCAACACTAAGAATACTTAATACTTTAGGTTGAACTTGGACTGTTTTTTGGTTTTGCGCAGGTAATAAGCCCCACCAAGTGCCAGCAAGCAGAGCAAAAACAAACATACTTGCAGGGTTAAAAAAGACATGGTTAAACATGGCATCAAAAAGTGCGGCTGAGACTGCGGCTAACCCTGTGATATATTGTGCGTTCCATTGCTGCCAAGATGCTTTAAATAAACGAAACCAAAAATAGAATAATAAGCCCATAAAGAGAAGCATGGCAGGAATGCCATTTTGTGAAGCAATTTGTAGAACAACATTATGTGGATTGGTTGTAAAAGTGCGCGCACTGCTTAATGGGTCTCTGAAATCAGGGTAACGGTTACTATAATTGGGGTAAACCCATGCGAAATTACCTGTGCCTTGTCCTAATATAGGGCTATCCAAGGTCATGGCTGTTGTTGCCGCAAAAATAGGGGTTCGCGCACCCAAAAGAGGAGACAACTCTACCCACATATCAACCAAAGGTGGTTGTAATGCGTTAGGTGTTAGAATGATTTTTCCACTTTCGCTAGCCACTTGCCCTGCGCTTGCCGAAACACGGGCTAGGTCTCTGTAATGATAAGGTAGCGCATTGTAAATCAGTAGTGATATGATAAAAGTACTGCCAATAAGCAAACTTGGCGTAGTATATTCTTTTTTGTGTTTTAGCAGGTGCTTGTGATGTTTGATAAAAACAAGCAAGGCGATGATAGCGGCAATAAATAGCCCTCCCAACGCACCCCTAGAACTAGCCACCAATAAAATAGTCGCAAGCGTTGTTACTGAAAACCAGTTAAGCACACGTAAAATAGTGTTGTTATGGGTTGCAAGTATCCAAATTAGCATGGGCAGCAATATGATGAGCACGTCACCAGTGAAATTCACATGTCCAATGGGTGAAAATAATACATGAATATTATAATTGGGTTTACCATAGTCTAAGAAGTAACTTTCCCAATAACGAATTGAGAAAATGAAGGAGCCTATAGATAAGCTCCAAACTAGCCTATTCATCCACTGGGGTTCATGCCGTGTTGCCCATATGCTGAGTAGTAAGATACTGATGCAAAAAAACCAAAAGGCAAAACGAATCATACCTTCTGTCATGTTTGGGCCGATAAAAATACCAGTAGCAAGAATCAGAATGTATAAAAGCAATGCCAAGCTAGTCAGCGTAGGTTTTGGAATAAGCAGTGGTGAAGAGCGTTTGAGCCACAACCAAGCTGTTGCTAAACCCATCCAGAGGAAACAAAGGGTTAGTATTGCCCATTTGGGCTCTTCATTGGGAGCAACAAAAGGGAATACTCTGACGTTTATCATCAAAGGAAAAGCGAGTAGGGGTACAATAAGTACCAACCAAGGTGAATGGAAAAATGATGTTTTACGTTTCATATACCCTCTCGAACAGCTATTAAGCTTGAAGTATAGTAACTTTATTGCCGCCATGCATGACCTGCAAGCGTCGTTTAATTTTAAGGTTCAAGGCTTTTTCATGTGCGCCGTCAGGGTAGACAATTACAGTCTTCCATGTTTCATCTTCTGCAAATTGCTCGCGTATGCGTAAACCAATATCATGCCAAAGGGATAAGGTTTTCTGTTGTTCGCCAATACGCATGCCGTAGGGAGGGTTGAGTAGTAATAAACCGCCATTGCTTGTTTCTGGTTTTTGCAGTTGATGTATATCCATGATGCTGGTTGTGATAAGACCATCAAGTTGCACGCGTTTCGCATTATTCCGTGTAATATTGATGGCACTTTCATTAATATCTGAAGCCAAAATGAGAGGTTTTGTATCTTTGACCATCTGTTGGCATCGTTCTACTACTTTAGAAAAGTCTTTTTCTTTCAATGATGGCCAGTGTAGGCATGCGAAGTCGTGGTTAAGGTTGGGTGCGCGTTGTGTGACCATCATTGCAGCTTCAATAGCAAAGGTTCCTGAGCCACACATGGGAGTAAGCAAGGTTTGTTCTGGTTGCCATTGTGCCCACTGTAAAATGGCTGCAGCAAGTGTTTCGCGAATAGGGGCTTTGCCCGACTCCAAGCGGTAACCACGGCGATCCAAACGTTCACCTGATGTATCTAAACTTAATGTGCCACGGTTGTTATCAAGTCGAATATGCAGTGTTTGGATATGTTTTTTGCCAGATTTAGTTTTATTTTTTGTTATTTTAGGCAGTAGCCGCTCTATGGTTTGTTTGGCAAACTCGGCAATTTCATCGGAATGATTAAGACGTGAGCGATGGGTATGCACTTCGACTTCAAGTTGGCTGGATTCATTTAAAAACAAATGCCAAGCTACTTTTTCAAGGTCATACTTTAATCCTTCTAATGTCATACTACGAAAGGTACGAAGCCTCATCAAGACACGTGTGATTACACGGCTTCTGATGTTGACACGATGCAGTAGTTGCATGGTTCCAGTAAAACTAATACCACCATACTCAATGAGAATGTCATGTGCTGAGAGGTCTTTCAGTTCACGGGCAGCGATACGTTCAAGACCCGGTAATACGATTGCGAAAAAATGATGTTGTTGTGCCATGCTTCGCACCCTAGGAGCCTATCAGACTTAAAGCAACTGACTGCAAAAACATGAATGTTGGTCGCTTTTCATCTGGCTTTTGTTAAATAGCGGCGCTGCTCGCTACAATCGTTTAAGCCTGACAGACTCTTAGCGAAGATTATTCAGTTTGACCTCGTTCGGGTTGAATTGTTGTTTGTAGTGTAACATTGAGTGAAACACCCCAAAGTACGATAAGCCATGTGATATATAACCAAAGCATGAAAATGGGGAGGGCTGCTAGTACGCCATATATTTTTTCATACATGGCTATTTTTGTGATATATAAGGAAAATAGCCACTTGCTTAGTTCAAAAAGTGTTGCGACGAACAGGGATGAAATAAAAGAGCCTTTAGCGCGCACTTGGATGTTTGGCACAAAGAAGTATAATAAGAATAAAGCAAGGGATGCAGTTGCCCACGGCATGATATAGGATAATATTGGAGCCTGATGGTGGAAGTTGCTGAGATAAGGTAATGATGTAAGCCAAGTGCTAATCATAATAGATATAATGATAAAGAAAGGTGCAACAAACCAAAGAATAATATGTGCAGGTAAACGAAGGAGTAGGTGGCGGGGTATTTTTACTTGCCAGATATGGTTAAAGGCTTTTTCTATACTTAGCGATAACCATAAAACAGATAGGAAAATAATGAATAGAGAAAAATATGAAAAAGATGTGATGTTTTGTGATGCGCTTATTAAATATGCTTCAATGGATGCTTGGCTTGTGGGTAATAATTGGGTGAAAACTTGCTCTTTAGCTTGTACAAACAAGTCTGAAAACATTTCTATTTGTAAGGAAAGGTAAACCAGGAACACAGTTAAAGGAACAATAGACAGCAGGGTGGAGTAACTTAAGGATGCTGCAAACTGCATGCTTTGTGTGCGTAAAAATGTTGATAGCTGCGTATCAAAAGGTGTAAATAAAACAGCAAGTTTTTATACATGGTAACCAAATCCAGATGGCATATACAAATATAGCCCTGTTGGCTTTGAAGAAGTTTTTTTCAATAAGGGTATATATTGTGTGGCAGTATGCATGGTGTCAGCAATCATAGTGCATTGATGTCTTGTGTCATCAACCTGTAAATACGATCGGAACTGAGCTGCCACGATTGTACTTGAAAACTTGATACTACGCTAAGAGACGCTACAGTGCCGCAAAGTTATATTGATGCACTGATGGAGAGATGTCAGAGTGGCCGAATGAGCACGCTTGGAAAGCGTGTGTACAGCAATGTACCGAGGGTTCGAATCCCTCTCTCTCCGCCATAGGTTGGTGTAGTTTTTACATAAATGATAAATCAGTTTTCATTGCTAAGTGATAGCTATTACTAGCAATGACACCAGTTGTCATCTGGGTTGGGCCTCGCACGGATAATCTTTGTGAACCCCGTCAGGTCCGGAAGGAAGCAGCGGCAGCAGAGTATTGTCGCGTTGCGAACCAGTCCAGCTCAGGTGGCATCCTTTATTTCTTACTTTTCAGAGGTAATGAAACCTTTGATGTTATAACGTTTTAAAATTTGTTTTTGTAGGGTTTTAGCCTCTCTTTTACTGCGAACAGGGCCGACCCATATAGCATAATAACCTGATTTAGGCATGATTTGTGCACGTTTATATGTTTTACGCATTTTTTCATAGGTTTTTCTAGCTCGTACGACTTCTTTAAAGGCTCCCACTTGCACATAAAGTTTGCCTTTGCCGATTACAACTTTTTTTTTGTTGGGCATTGTTGCCCTGTTACCGTGTGAAACCTTTGTATTTTGTGTGTGTGATGGTTGAGTTGAAGACTGTTGTAAACCTTTGGGCTTTTCAGTGATGGATACACTTTGGTTATGGAGTGCAATGGGAGGGTTAGGTTTTGTAGGCTTTGAAAAAAACACGCTCCAAATTGCTGTTGCACATACAATAACTGTTGCAATAACAGCGAGAACTATGGAAAGCTTAAGTTCAGAAGTACTGGTAAGTAAGTTTTTACGTGTGTCAGTAGTCACTTATTCTAATTTAAGCAGCTCATCAATACGCGCTGATAAATCTTGGTAACGAAAAGGCTTGTTTAAAATGTTTAGTTCTAAATCTGGAAAGCGAGCAATTAAATCATTGGCATAGCCTGTAACAAACATGATACGTTTGATAAAATCGTGCTCTAATGAAATAAGACTATTGTAAATTTCATCACCTGTTAGTTTGGGTAATCGCACATCCAAAAGGATAGCATCATACTCATTTCCGTGTGTGTTGAGCACGAATAAACCTTGTACAGGGTCAGTTACACGTTTGATTGTACCAGTGAAATTGTTTTCTTCCAAGTAGCGGTTGATGAAAGCCGCAACAATGCTTTGTACAGTATCATCATCATCAATCACCAAAAACTTTAATTCTTTACTCATAGGTTATCAAAGCCTCTTTGCATAATTCTTATGCAGTAAGTTTAGTCTATGCTTGTTTATCAATCAAGGTTAATAATGTTGTTCAATCCTACTTTTTATTGTATATTATTTGAAATTAACATGTTTTTGGGATTAACTTTGGCTCCTTCAAAGTGTACACCCCAATGCAAATGTGGTCCTGTGGAGCGTCCTGTGCTGCCGACTTCAGCAAATACATCACCTTGTTGTAAAATATCACCGGGTTTGACCAAGACTTTGTTGAGATGGGCATAAACTGTTGTGATGCCATCGCCATGACCAATAGCAACTAAAGTTCCATTTAAAAACATGTTGGCAACAAGCAAGACTTTACCTGCAAGCGGTGCTTTTACAGGTGTGCCTGTGGGAGCTGCAATATCTAAACCTGAGTGTGGAGAGCGGGCATTACCATTGACATAACGCTGGGCTGCAAATGGTGTAGAAATAATACCTTTTACAGGCCAAGTCATTGCTGGCCAGCTATTATGAATATTTACAGGTGTTTTGTATGCCTTTTTAATAGCTGCTTGATCAGCGCGTATGCGTTGAATGGCTTCTTTGTCAAATGAAGACATTTTTTTCTCAACTGTGATATGTGAAATTCTAAACTTGCCTTTTTGCACTTCTACTTTATCCAAAGCTTGGCTTACTGAAGCAGCGTTTCCTGATGTCCATTGGATATGATAGGTCGCAGGTTTGGTTTTGAGGTGTATGCCAATCCATGCAATATATTGACCATCTTTTTTGTAAATGGGCCAGCTTTTATTAAAAGCTTGTACATGTAAGTTGTTTCCTTGAATGGGTGCAGGGACGCGTAATACATCACCTTGTTCA
This sequence comes from Ghiorsea sp., assembly GCA_027080505.1. Lineage (GTDB taxonomy): Bacteria > Pseudomonadota > Zetaproteobacteria > Mariprofundales > Mariprofundaceae > Ghiorsea. Next base: position 29,520 of record JALWRX010000053.1, on the reverse strand, counting down.
GCTTGGTAAGTTGTAGCCCAAGCTGGTATGGTCACCAGTAATAGAAGTATAATCATAAAAAAGTTCATGTTGACCTCGTAATCTTGTTGATTGTGCTTTTTACGACACCATCATGGTAGTGCAGTGATATACTTTCACCTGCTTGAAGTTTTTTTGCGGATGTGATGATGCTGCCATGCTCATCTGTGGTGATGGCATAACCACGTTTAAGTACATGTTTGGGGTTCATGGCAAGCAGTTGTTCATGCCGTTTTTGCCATTGTTGACGGTGTTTTTGTTCGGTATTTTTGTATGCTAAGCGTAATAAGTGCTGCTGCTCTGCTAGATGTTGCTTACGTTGTGGTGCTATACGTTGCGCTGCAGCAAACAAGCGTTGTTTCATGGTGTAAAATTGCTGGGTTTGATTGCGCAGGGCTTGGTTGGGTTCATGTTGATGCAATCGTACGTACAGTTGGCGTATTTGATTGTGCTTCTGTTGTAAACCTTGACGGTATGCGTTGTGTAGTTGGTTGGTGTAACGCTCTAATGTCCAATGTTTGCCATCTTTATAGCTGTTGATGGCTTGTTGTAGGCGATGTTGCGCACGTTGGACTTGCGGGCGCAAAGTTTCCTTAGCTGGGCAAACAATTTCAGCAGCATTGGATGGTGTCGCTGCGCGAATATCGGCTGCAAGGTCTGCAAGTGTGGTGTCAATTTCATGCCCAATGCCTGAAATGATAGGTATCTCTGCATCCATAATGGCTTGCACTACGCGTTCATCATTGAAACACCACAAATCTTCCATGCTTCCACCACCGCGCACCAGCAATAAAACGTCAGGTCTATCCGTTAATTTATGTAGTTTTTCTATGGCATGAGCAATGCTTTGTGGGGCACTTTCTCCTTGAACTACGGCAGGTGATAAGGTGATGTTTAGCCAAGCGGGTCGGGTATGAAGTACTTTTTTTACATCTTCAAAAGCTGCAGCCGTTTGCGAGGTGACAATACCGATATGTTTGGGGAATGTTGGAACAGCTTTTTTTGAGTCTGTATCAAACCAGCCACGTTCAGCAAACAAGGCTTTGCGACGCTCAAACTCTTCAGCCAAACGACCAGCACCTGCAGATGTGATGCTTGTGACTACAAGCTGATAGCTTCCTCTGGGTTCATACAGGCTTAAATGCCCTGTAAATACATAAGCTTGCCCATCTTTGGGGCGTGTTTTTAAACGGGTGGCTGCATTGCGCCAGACCACAGCGGAAATAGCAGCGTGACTATCTTTAATTGTAAAATATATGTGACCTGAAGAAGGTTTAGTTAATCGTGATATTTCACCTGTGACTTCAATACGAGAAAAGCCTTGCTCCAAGACTTGTTTAATTCTAGCGGTGAGCTCGGTTACGGTGAGTGCATTGACTAAAGGAGTGCTCATTAAGGAGTGATGCTCGTTTTTTGTAAAGCTTTGGGAATATACCAAAACTCACTGTTGTGCCCAATGCCTGCAGGGGCAACTTCTATGCCCTTGATGCGTTTATGGATTGCAGGTAATGAATAACCTGCATATAAGAATACTACAGGTACATCTTGGTGGATTTCTTGTTGCATGATGTCATACCACTGCTTTTGTTTATCCAAATCAAAGGTCAATCGGGCTTGTTCTAAAGCTTTATCAACTTTGGGGTTGCTGTAGCTTAAAAAGTTGAATTGTCGCTCGCCTGTTTGGCTAGAATGCCAGATATTGAATTGGTCTGGGTCTGGAGAGAGTGACCAGCCAAGAATCACTGCATCAAAATCACGCTTATTAATGAAATTCTCAATGAATGCTGACCATTCCACCAAACGAATATTGACCTGAATACCAATACTTTTTAGGCGTTGTTGAATAATGGTTGCCGTATCGGCGCGTTTTTTATTGCCGTTATTGGTGAGAATGGTGAATGAAAGCGGTTTGCCATCTTTGCTGACAAAGCTTTGCCCATCAGCTTTAATCCAACCTGCTTGGGTGAGTAAGTTTTGTGCTTTTTCTAGTGAAAACGGACGTGGTTTAATGTTTTGATTTACCCAACGTGTGCCAGGTTTATATGGTGTTGCCAAAACTTCGCCCAAACCAAGCAGCACACCATCCACCAATTCTTGGCGGTCAATAGCATAGGCTAAAGCTTGACGTACGCGAACATCATCAAACGGCTTTCGGGTAAGGTTAAAGCCAAGATATGTATAAGAAAAACCAAGGTATTTATAACGGTTGTATTCATGTTTGAGACGTTGGTTATTGTCAAAAAGTCTGGTGTATTGGGTGGGTGTTAAATTTGCCATATCAATCTTGCCTGCGCTTAACTCCAAAAATTGAGTGGCAGGGTCAGGAATAATGCGCGTGATACGCTTATCAATCCACACATCACCATCAAAATAGTTGGGGTTGGCAGTCATGGTAATACTTTGTTGGGTTTGCCAATCTTTAAGGAAGTAAGGGCCAATGCTAGCTTTAGGGTGGCGAGATAAGTCTGTATCCATGATGTTTACGCCTTCAAACACATGTTTAGGCAAAATTGCCAATGAAGCCCAAGTGGCAAGTGCGGGTGAGAATACTTCTTTGTAACGCACTTCAAAAGTGCGTTTGTCTAAAGCTTTGGCAGACACCACTTTCATATAGTCTGATTTGTAGGGGCTTTGTGTTTTGTCATCTTGAATCAGGTGGAGTGTGAAGACCAAGTCATCAGTGGTGAGTGGTTTACCATCACTCCACCTGAGATTGGGCTTGAGCTTAAAAATAATACTGAGTTTATCTTCAGAGATTTGCCATGATTCAGCAAGTTGACCAACCAAATTAAGATTTTTATCATATTTTAGTAGTGATAAATAAAGTTGTCCTGCAATTTCATGGCTGGATGCATCACTAGCAATCATAGGAATAAGATTGGTAGCATCACCAATGCTAGCGTCAATAAGGCGACCACCATGTGCAGGCTGATAACTTGTTACTTCCGCCTTAGCTTGTGTGGTTTGTGAAGTATTTGTTGTTTGCTCGTTGCTGCATGCTGTCAAAGCAAGTAAAACAACAGTAATGATTAGCTTGGTCGATACCGAGCGACAATCCATAATCTATCTCCAGGGCGTAATAATTGGTTGGCAGACATTTGGTTGATGCGGGTGATAGCACGGGTAGAAGTGCCAAATTTTTTGGCAATCGTCCATAGTGAGTCACCACTGCGAACCTTGTAACGAATACGCCTACCTTTGGCGAGAAGCGGGTTAGCTTTGCTTGATGATGCCAAGATATTTCCAGATGCAGGTACTGTCATTGATTGACCAATCGATAATACACCTTTTTTAAACTTAGGGTTAAGTTGTTTAAGATGTTTGATGCTGGTGTGATACCTTTTGGCTAGCTTCCACAATGAGTCTCCCGACTTAATTTTAATGGTTATATATTTGGGTTTGAAGATATTAGGGTTTTTAAGTAGGGCTTGTTCAAGGCGGATAGCATTTTCTGTGGGTAGATGAACCACAACATCATGGTGGATGTAATGTTGGTAATCAAAAGCTGGATTTAAACGAAAGATTTCATATTTGGCTAAACCTGAAACTTTTTCCATTTGGTTTAAGTCAATGGGGGCTGGAATATGCACATCTTGGGTTGCTAAAGCTTCTGAAAATTGTAGCTCCCCATCTTGTTCTAAGGCAATCATACCCAAGATTTGTTTCACATAGTGTTTGGTTTCGCTAGGGAAAGGCAGAGCATCCAGTCCCATATCTGGTGACCATGGCTTTTTGTTAAGCCTGCGTTGTACACCCCAAGGTCCTAGGTTGTACGCACAGATTGCAAGTGGCCAGCTTTTAAACCGTTCATAAAGTGATAAAAGGTAAGTGGCGGCAGCTTTTGTGCTGGATTCAATATGTCTGCGCCCGTCTAGCCCGTTTTTATTGTGTGCACCTAATTCTTTTGCTGTTTTAGGCATGAGTTGCCATAAACCAAAAGCGCCTGTAGGTGATAAAGCATAGGGGTTATAACCTGATTCAGCGACAGGAATATATGAAAGCTCACGAGGTGCATGTAGCTCATCTAAGACTTGAATCACGCGAAAGCGTACGCGGTGAGCGCGTTCATCAATACGTTGCCAAATCGGTGATAGTGTACGTTTGGCTTCAGCTTTAACTTGTTCAATGTCTGATGGAGAGAGGTCTTGTAAAAAAACAGAAGGTGTTGGTGCAACCTTTTTTACCTCTTCTTGAGTTGGTGTTGTAGGTGCCCGTTTTTCAAGTGCAGCCAAGCTGGCTTCTTTTAATGGTGTGGTTGTTGAAGGCTGCTGGTTTTTTGTGGCACAACCAACAAGTGCGATAAAGCAGATGCTAAACGTCGCTAAAACCAGTTTTGGTTTAGAATTGAGATAAGTTAAAAGATACACATGGCGCAACCTATCTATTTTTGCTTTGAGTGGAAGGGGGGATTTCCTTGATATTCTAGTCATGCTTCATTATTGTGTACCCCGATTTAATGAGGATACCTATGGGAGGGTTTATGCTTCTTAAGCAGCAGCGGCAATTAATTGCTACTGGTATTGTTACACAAGAGCAAATATCTGATGCCATGCAGGGGGTTGGTGATAAAAAAGCAGGGCTTTTATTGAATTTGCTTTCGCAAGATGGTGTAGATGTTGATAAGGTTCTTCAAGCTTTAGCTAAAATATATAAAGTTCCATTTGTTGATTTAGAGCACATTGAGATTGATGAGAGCTTGGTTGAAAAATGTTCAGAAGAGCTTTGTAGTGAGTTTTGTTTTATCCCTGTATCGATTAGCGCAGGTGAAATGATTATCGCGATTGCTGACCCTATGGATTATGCGGGCATGGATGTGCTGCAGTTTAAACTTGGGCAGCGGGTACGCCCTCTTTTTTCCAACCCACTAGATATTCAGAAGAAAATTAGGGACTTGTTTTCTGGTGGTGAAGAAGCACTTGATGAGGTGATGTCTGATTTAGAAAATACGGGTGAAATACAAGCACTAACAGATGATGAGGATAATAAGGCTGAAACGGATATTGCATCGTTGAAAAAAGGTGCGGAAGGTTCACCGATTATCAAGCTCGTAAACGGGATTATTATGAAGGCCTTGCGTATGGAGAGCTCGGACATTCATATTGAAGCAGGGGAAAAAAATAGCTTAGTCAGATTGCGTGTAGATGGTCGGTTGCGCCCTGTCATGAAGTTCCCTGCTGGTGCTCATCCTATGCTTGTTTCGCGCATTAAAATTATGTCCAAGTTGGATATATCTAATACAAGAACCCCGCAAGATGGTCGAACAAGAATAAAAATTAGTAATAAGTCGTTTGATATGCGTATCTCAACATTGCCTTCCATGTATGGTGAAAAGGTAGTTATGCGTATTTTGGACAAGTCAGGCTTATCACTTTCTTTGGATGTGTTGGCATTTGAAAAAACAGCTGATGAGCGCATTCGAGAAGCTATTGCAAGACCTACAGGTGCGGTGTTGGTGACAGGGCCAACGGGGTCGGGTAAAACGACAACACTTTATTCGTTTTTACACCATATTAATGATGAAGAAACCAATATTGTTACGGTTGAAGACCCTGTTGAGTTTCAAATCAAGGGTTTGAATCAAGTGCAAGTGAATGCTAAATCAGGCATGACATTTGCTGCTGCATTACGTTCTATTTTACGCCAAGATCCTGATGTGGTCATGGTGGGTGAGATTCGTGATGAAGAAACGGCTCATATTGCTTTGCATGCTGCGCAAACAGGACATTTGGTGATGTCTACTTTACACACCAATGATGCGCCTTCCACAGTGAGTCGTTTGGTGGAAATGGGTACGGATGCTGTCGCACTATCATCATGCTTAAATATTATTGTGGCTCAACGCTTGGCAAGGCGCTTGTGTTCGGAATGTAAAAAGAAAGTAAAACCTTCGGCTGAAATGATTGAGAAATATGATATGCCTGAAGATTTGGAAATTTATGAGCCTGTGGGCTGTGAAAAGTGCATGAACATTGGTTATAAAGGTCGTTGTGGTGTGCATGAAACATTGTATGTGAATGACAGGGTGCGTCAAGCTATTGCTCAAGCCGTTTCAGACCAAGAATTGATGCAGGTTTGCCGTGAAGAAGGCATGTATGCCTTGTTTGAAGATGGTATGAATAAGGTATTGCAAGGTGTAACCAGTGTTGCGGAAGTGATGCGACTGTCTATTGCCCCCGAAGATTTTAGTTTTCAGGATAGAATTGACAGTGATGGAAACCTGATGTCTTTAGGGCAAGCTAATGAGGCGAGAGACAAAGGGCAGCTTAGACCAAAAGAAGATGCTAAACGCAATACAATACTATTAATTGATGACTCTAAAAGTATCCGAAACTTGGTTGGGTTTATCTTAAAGTCCGAAGGTTTTGATATTGCTGAAGCTGAAGATGGTAGAAAAGGGCTTGATTTACTTAAGCAAGCACTGTCACAAGTTGCTTTGGTCATTGTAGATTATGATATGCCTAATATGAATGGCCCTGAATTTGTGCAAGAAGTTCGTAGGCAAAGTAAATTTGATGATATTCCAGTTGTGATGTTAACATCACGGCATGATGAAGATGATGAAGTGTTGGGCTTAGACTCTGGTGCGGATGATTATATCATTAAACCTGTAGAACCTATGAAATTGCAAGCACGGGTTCGGAAAATTTTACAAATGTATGAACGGGTAAGACAAGCTCAACAAAGGCAGGTGTAATGGCAGAACTAAATTTAGACAAACTTCAAGCAGCTAAGGATGCTGCTGCAGGTGAACACTCTGAGTTGGTTGAGTATATGCGGGTTATCTTGAATAAAGAGACATTTCTTGTGCCTGTGGCTAGTGTGCTAAGTGTTATTAGACCTCAGCTACTAACGCCTGTACCGATGGCTCCTGATCACTTGTTGGGCGTTACCAATGCGAGGGGGCAAATTTTTTGTATTATTGACCCTGGAAAAGCATTGCGTTTGCCCAATAAGCTGCAAGCTAAGACAAGTGATAGCCGCTTCTTGTTGTTGCGCCATGCTCGTGTACATTTGGGTGTATGGGTTGAAGAAGTCTTAGATTTGTTACGTGTCTTGCCATCGGATGTTGAGGAAGCCAAGGAAAAAACATATGTTCAGGGTGTTTTGCAGACAAAATATGGGGCTTTGCCGATTCTGCGCGTTGAAGCCTTGTTTGAATAAGGTTACGGTTTTCAGCCGTTAAGATAAGTAGCAAGTGTTGATGAAGTTTGAAAATTGAAATGGAGAACGAAAATATGAGTGATGTTACGCAAGTTCAGGCAGAAGAGATTTTAGAAAGTACTGAACAAGAGGGAAACCAAACATCAGAAGCCCAAACAACAGAAAAAACCAAGGTTAATATACGAACATTAGCGCGTCGAAATATGGTTTGGTCAATTCTGTTTTTTGCTGTGCTTGGTGCAACAGTATTGTTTACATCCATTCAGGCATCCAAAAACATGGAATCGTTAGCTGCAATTTATGGTCACCAAGTTCAAATTGAGAAATTTAGAGCAATCTTACCCAATATCCTTTTGCCACTAAATGATTATATTATGACAACAAATGAAGGCGATGTACAAAAAATTAAACAAGCCAATACAGCCTTCCAAAATCTTTATAAAGAAGTATCCGTATTTTCAGGTTTATCAGCAGAAGATAAAAAAGAGCTTAAAAGTGTAAAAGACTTAATGACAGAAGTGGAAAGTTTGGCAAATGATATTATTTCAGGAGCCATCCCTTTTGAACAAGCAGGTAGTATCGCCATTGTTGCGCAAAGCTTGGTATTTGTTGGGCAAGATAAGGTAAATACGATTGCAACGCACATTAGTCAGGTATTGAACCAAGAGGTGGTTGATAAAGAAGAGCAAATGGCATGGCTTACTTGGATTAATATTGGGGTGATTGTGGCTATTTTATTATTGCTGGTTTATTTAAGTCGTTTGTTTACTTCAAATATTACCAATCAAATTAGTAGTGCGGCACAAAACGTGGCGTTTTCGTCTGAAGATATTTTGATGTCTGTAGATAGGCAGGCTACAGCATCCAATACCCAAGCAGATATTGTGGTGAATGTGACGGATGAATTGAGTAGTATGTCAAGCGCATCAAGTAAAATTGCTCAAACAGCAACCAGTGTTGAGCGTATTGCTTCAGCAACATCACTTGCTGCTGAAGAAGGTGTGAAAGCGGTGAATGAAGCCATTGGTTACATGGATAAAATTCGTGAAGAGGTAACCTTGATTGCTGAGAAAGTGACGGATGCGGGTCAAAAAGCAGAGCAAATTCTTGAATCAGTTGATTCAATTCAAGAGATTGCTGATGAAACACATTTGCTGGCACTTAATGCTTCGATTGAGTCTGCAGCCGCAGGTGAATTTGGTAAGCGCTTTGCTGTGGTTGCAAGTGAAGTACGTCGTTTATCTGAGCGTGCTCGTGAATTTACAGAGGAAATTCAAGTTGTGGTTGATGATGTGCATCAGTCAACCAGTGCATCAATTGAAGTAACTCAAGAGGGTCTAGAAGAAGTGGCAAAGGGTGTGGAAATTGCACGTCGTGCTGGTGTTGCGCTTGAGCGTATGCAGGATATGTCAGTCAAAACAAGTAAAGCGGTACATACGATTGCCCTTGCAACCAAGCAGCAGAGCGAAAGCAGTCAAGAGTTTGTGGATACGATGAAAGATATTTCTGCATTGCTGCAAGATTCTGCTGCACAGATGCAAAAGTCGCGTGATTCAGCAGAGGAGTTAAATATGGTTGCTGATGAATTGAAAAAATTTGTTTAAGCTCGCTACGCAATTATAAACCATGGCTGATTTTGACTTATCGAATTTTCTTGCATCATTTTTTGATGAAGCGAGGGAGCGCTTAAGCGCTATTAATCAGGCCTTGGTTGCCTTTGAGTCAGGTTCTTTGGATGAAGCTGGTTTGGTAGCAATGCGTAGGGATGCACATACCATTAAAGGCTCGGCACTGATGCTGGGTGTCAATGATATTGGTCGCATTGCCCATATTTTTGAGGATATGGTTGAAGCCCTTATTGAACATGGTGATTGGCAACAACCTCTAGCATTACAGTTTTTATATGATTTACATGATTTATTAGAAAAACGTCTTGCAGATGTTGATAACCCTGAGCTTATTGATACTAAAGCGGCTGAAGTAAAGTTTGCCGAGGTTATTGCAGCACTGAAGCAAGGTGAAAAAGACACAGTAGTAGCAAAAGATAAACCCCAAGAAGATTTAGCAACATCTTTAGTTAAGGAAGTAGAAGCTCTAAATTTAGCTGAGACTTCAACATCTAGACCTACTCATGATCAAGTCGATGTGAATATCGATGAGGATGATGAGTTCAGTTTAACCAATATTAATACACAATTGGCATCTGCCTTTCCTGAACCCAAAGATGTTGGGCAAACCTCTGCTGTAGATGACCAGAACGAAGAAACTGTTTTTGATATAGCAATGCCTGTTTCGGACTCAGCCTTTAGACCTCAATCAGATTTTGATGATAAAAAAAGTACTGGTGAGCGAAAAAGTTCAGGGCGCTTTTTACGTGTAGATGCAGAGCGTTTGGAAGCATTATCACACCACATTATTGAAATGAGTACGCTGCAAGGGCGCTATGGTCAACGCGACCAGAAGCTAAAAGAAGCACTGTTGGGGCTTCGCTTGCTTCGCCGTGAATGGCAACAAATGCGTTTTAAATTTGCACAACAACCAAATATGGCAACATCATTAAAGCTGATGGATAGTTTGCTTGAAGATCAGCTACGTAAGACCCAACAATTGATGGAAGAATCAAGGTTCCAGATGGAGCACCAAAGTTTAACTTTGAAGGAATTACGAGACCAAGTTTTAGCACTTATGTTACGACCATTGGATAGTATATTTGCAACTTTTCCACGTGCAGTACGTGATATTGCAAATAAGATTGGTAAACGTGTGCAATTGGTTGTGGATGGTAAATCTGTTGAAATGGATCAAGGTGTAGCTGAATCACTGGTTGAGCCATTAATTCACCTTTTGAATAATGCTGTGGCACATGGTATTGAAGATAGTGATGAGCGAAAACGTTTAGGTAAACCTGAAAGTGGTCAGGTAACAATTATTGCTAGGCAAAATGGTAGTGAAGTACAAATTGAAGTCATAGATGATGGTCGCGGTATTAATCCCGATTTTATTCGTAAAGTGGCTGTTGAGCGTGGGGTAACTACGCAGGATGAAATTGATTTGATGGACTCTGCAGAAGTATTAGAACTTATTTTCCGCCCCGGTTTTTCAACATTAACCGAAGTGGATGAGTTAGCAGGTCGTGGTATTGGTATGAATATTGTGCAAGATGCGATTCGTAAGCTGACAGGTTCAATTAAAATTGATTCCAAGGTAGGGCAGGGCACACGATTTATTGTTTCAGTGCCTATCAGTATTGCTGTACAAGAAGCATTGATGTTTAAAGTTGGTGGGCAGCGTTATGGTATGTTAACCCATTTGATTGAACAGGCGGTTGTTTATAATGAAAAAGATATAATACATGGTACTGCTGGCAAACGCTTTTTAAGTTATGATGCGCAGCAAGTTCCTATTGTTGATTTGCGCCCTATGATGTATGGCAGTGATATGAATTTATCAGATACTCCCTATATTATTGTTGCCGAGCATATTGAAGGGTTTGTTGGTATTTTAGTAGATGAGTTGCTGGGTGATGGTGAAGTGGTGGTACATGATTTAGACCCATATATCAAACGTTATCAGCCGCAAGGTTTGATGGGTAATACCATTGTAGAAGATGGTTCAGTGATGATGCTTCTTGAGCCTTATGGTATTAAGGAAATGGGCAGAACTTCTCCGAACCAAGTGATAGATATTGAAGTGAAAGAAGAAGATAAATTACGCTTTAATGTGTTGCTGGTTGATGATTCGCTTATTGCAAGGGAAGTTGAAAAGAGCATTTTTGAAAGCTTAGGTTTTGTGGTTGAAACGGCGATTGACGGTATGGACGCGTTGGAAAAACTAGAGTTTTCTACTTATGATATGGTTGTAACGGATTTGGAAATGCCACGTTTGGATGGATTTGGCTTAGTTCGCCAAATTCGCAATCAGCCCCAATATGAAGACTTGCCTATAATGGTAATTTCAACGCGTGAAAGCTCGGAAGATCGTTTGCGTGCGCTTGAAGCTGGTGCAGATTCATATTTGGTCAAACAACACCTTGATGCAGACTCCATTATTTCCACAGTCAAAGCGTTGGTTGGTCCTTTGCTTGTTCAAGAAAGGGGTATTACTGCAAAGGCAGATAAATCTAGCAGCATACAATGACACATTTTTTACCTGTGCCTGATTATCATATGCACACACCCAGGTGCAATCATGCAAAGGGTACAATTGCTGAATATGCACAAGCAGCAGTGGATGCAGGCTTGACTGAAATTGGCATGTCTGATCATTCACCTATGCCCAATGGTTTTGATAAAGCATGGCGCATGGATGAATCTGAACTTGATTCATTTCTTGAAGAGCTGGAATCAGCACAACAGCAATTTAAAGGTCAGTTGGTGATTAAAGCAGCACTGGAAGTCGATTATTATGAAGGTGCTGAGGAGTATATTCAGTATTTAGCGTCTTATTATAACTGGGACTATTTAATGGGCTCGGTTCACTTTATTGGCTCATGGGGCTTTGATAATCCTGATGAAGCTAGCCAATTTGAACACTGTGATATTGAGCAAGCTTATGTTGATTATTTTAGATTGGTTGCGTTATCAGCAGCAAGTGGTTTGTTTGATAGTATTGGTCATCCTGATTTGATTAAAAAGTTTGGCTACCGTGCGCCTACAGATTCCGTTTCGGTTTTAGAGGCTGAAAATAAAATGTTACAAGCAGCCAAACAAGCTGATGTTGCCCTAGAAATAAGTTCGGCGGGATTGCGAAAACCTGTGAAAGAAATTTATCCTCACTCTAGCATTGTTGAGCGGGCAGTAAGTCTTGGTATTCCCTTTGTTTATGGTTCTGATGCGCATGCACCTGCAGAAGTTGGCCATGCAATGCAGGAGTGTTTGCAGTTGTTACACCAGTTTGGTGCAACGGAAGTCACAAGTTTTAGTAAACGACAACGTAAGATGGTTTCTTTTGTAGGAAAGTCATGAAAACAGTATTGATTACAGGTGCTTCGGGTGGTTTTGGTACTGAGTTTGCCATGCAACTTGAACAACAAGGTTATGCTTTGTTATTGCATGGGCGAGATAAAGCCCGTTTAAAATTAACTTTAGATGCTTTGCAATATCCTGATAGACATAGCTTTGTATTTGCTGATTTATCATCACGCAAAGAAACTGAGGAATTGATTGATAGTTTAGCAGGGCTTGAGTTATATGGTTTGGTAAATAATGCTGGTTTTGGTGTTTGGGGCGGTTTTGCTGAAACGGAATGCGTGGCGCAAGCTGATGTATTACGTGTTGATTTGGTTGCACCAGTGATGCTTGCGCATGCATTGATTCCAACCCTGAAACGCAATCAAGGTTTTATGATTAATGTATCATCCTTAGCTGGGGAGACACCGCTACCTTATATGGCAACGTATGCGGCTGTTAAGGCGGGCATGACTTTTTGGAGCGAGGCTGTTCGCATTGAGCATCAAAGGGAGTTAAAAGTGGTTACGCTTGCACCAGGACCTTCACCTACAGGATTTAGAGATGTGTCGGGTGCACCTAAAGGTAAGGGCAATGGGTTTAGTACATCTGCGGCAAAAGTGGTTTCTTCATCGCTGCAAACATTACAGGCTGGTGGTGGGTATTGTGTACCAGGGTGGCGGCATAAATGCTTGTGGTTGATTCAAAAAATAACGCCACGTTTTATATCCTTAACCATCATGGCGAAGTACCTTAAAAAGTAGTCTTTACACCTTTGCAAAATATACCTTTCAAATGGAAGCTACGTTTATCCAAACGAGCTAAACGCCCACGCATTACAATCAGTGTGTATGGTAGTGTTGAGCTGGTTTGGCCTCATCAAATGTCGCAGCGAGGCGTGAAGGGTATGTTGCAAAAACATACGCCTTGGGTATTGAAACATTTACAAGATATTCCTAATAAACCCTTGCATACTGTTGTTTTACCAAAGAAAATTTATTTTTCAGCTATTCAGCAAACGTGGATGATAAACTATGAAGAAGGAACAGGGCGGTTGTCTTTGGTTGAAGCATATCCAACACTTACCTTGCGTGGGAAGTATGAATCTGAAGGTGTTCTACAAGAAGCTTTGAAACGTTGGGTGAAAAAACAAGCAAAAGAACACTTGCGTGTTTGGCTAGCTAAAACCGCTGCTGATATGAATGTAACTTATCATGCTGTTAGCATTCGCTTACAAAAAAGACGTTGGGGTAGTTGCTCGGCAAAAGGAAATATCAGCTTAAATGCAGCATTATTATTTTTGCCAGACTTTTTGGTGCAACATGTTTTGATTCATGAGCTGACGCATTTAAAACATTTGAATCATTCCAAAGCATTTTGGTCTGAAGTTGAGAGGTTTGAGCCTAAATACAAAGAAAATAGGCATTTACTCAAACAACATGCAAAAGATGTTCCTGCTTGGCTAACAGAGCAACTGTGATAAACTTGCATCAGGGAAAAGGTGGCTTTTACGATGAAAAAAGATGATTTTCGCCAATATAACTTGGCAGACACTGTGATTGGACACATTGATAAGGCTCTAAACAATATTTTTTGCAAACAAAGTTCACAACGAGAATACCCTGCAAGTGCTGCTGGTGATGATAAACTCACGCCATTGCAGAAGAAAAAAGCAGCAGGTTTGATGCGGGTGAATCATGCTGGGGAAATGGCAGCGCAAGCCTTGTATCATGGTCAATCATTGATTGCACGAGACCCAAGCCTTAAAGAGAAGTTGAAACATGCATCAGAAGAAGAAGCCGATCATCTGAACTGGTGTCGCACTCGGTTGGAAGAGTTGGGAGAAAAACCATCGGTGCTTGATCCTTTTTGGTATGCAGGTTCTTTTGCTATTGGTATTGCTGCTGGTGCAGTGGGTGACCGTTGGAATTTAGGTTTTCTAGCTGAAACTGAGCATCAAGTTGTGCACCATCTTAGTGGACACTTAGAAAACCTTCCCGAGGAAGATAAGCGTAGCCGAGCCATTGTGGAGCAAATGAAAGTTGATGAACTTGGGCATGCCCACTTGGCAGAAAGTTTGGGTGCGGCGAAGCTACCTCAAGTGGTTAAATCAGGTATGACATTAACATCCAAGGTGATGACAGGTTTATCTGAAAAAATCTAAATGAACCAAGATATAAATTTTGATGCCTTGGTCGAACACTTCCAAAAGAAAATATATGGTAGTCGAAAAGGGGCAATGCGTTTGGCTGTGTTGCAGCGTGATTTGGCGCAGTCTATTCCACAATGGCATCAAGGTGGTTTAAAAGTTCTTGATTTGGGTGCAGGGCTTGGTCAAATGGGTGTGCAGATGGCTGTTCAGGGGCATCAGGTTTGTATGAATGATATATCTGAACGTATGTTGGCTGTGGCTAAAGCGCAAGCAGAGCAAGCGGGTGTTGCAAATCAAATAGAATGGCAGCATGGAGCATTTCAAGATTTGGAAAACCGTGCTTATGATGTTGTGCTTTGTCATGCTGTGATGGAATGGTTAAATCAGCCAGAAACATTGATAAAGAAACTTGCAGAGCTAACACAACAGCATAGTTTGGTTTCACTGATGTTTTATAATTTGGATGCTTTGGTTTTTCATAATTTGATTAGAGGTAACTTTAATAAAATCAAAAACAATGATTTTTCAGGTATGAAAGGTGGTTTAACTCCACCCAACCCTGTTAAACCTGCTTGGGTTAGGTCTAAATTGGCTGAGTATGGTTTTAGCATTGTTCAGCAAAGTGGTATTCGTGTTTTTTCTGATTATGTGGGTATCAAGCGGGGTGGTAATACATCCGATGAAGATGTGCTTGCCATGGAGTTGCAATACTCACAAATAAAACCTTATGTAGATATGGGTCGCTATATACATGTTGTTTGTCGAAAGCTGTAACTTTATGAGTGGATGAAGCCTGCTTTACATATTCACGCTTAATGTAGTATTGCTCTTACCTGAACTAGAAAATGATAAATGAGTACACTGTCCCCGATTTTTTGTCCCATAAGTTTTACTTTACGAATTTTTGTGTACTTCGTGGTCGATTTATATTCCTCTGCTGTTAAATATTCAGCAGGTATTTAATCTTTAAGCTTCCAACCTGTGCGCCAAAGTTGCCAACAGGAAAAAATCGTGGTTAATGTGGCGATAGATACAATGGCAACGGCTTGGCTAGGGTCTGTGTCACCTACGTTTAAGAAACCGTGCCTAAAGCCATCAATTAGATAAAAGAATGGGTTAAAATGATTGGCTGCTTGCCATGTTTCTGGAAGTTGTTTCACTGAATAAAACACACCTGATAAAAAGGTGAGTGGCATAATGATGAAGTTGTTTAAAAGCGCCATATCATCGAATGTTTTTGACCACATACCACCAATCATACCCATGCCACCCATGATAATACTTCCGCAAACACCATAAAACAGAATCATCCACAAGTGTTCGATATGCATGTCGGTAAAGGGTACAAGCACCAACAACAATACCACAGCAACAATAAATGCTCGGGTGACAGCCGCAGCTAGGAAGGCAAGTGTCACTTCAAAAGCGGTGAGTGGTGCCATCATTAGGAAGATTTGCATGTTCATCAGTTTACCGACCATGATAGAGCTGGATGTGTTGGCAAAAGCATTTTGCATCATTGACATCATCACCAAACCTGGGATTAAGAAGTTAAAATAAGGCACATCTAAATTAGGTACAGAGCGCTCGCCCATGGCATAACGAAATACAATCAAATACATCACAGCCGTTAATGCTGGTGCAACAACGGTTTGCATTTTGACATTTAAAAAGCGGCGTGTTTCGCGTGAGTATAATGTCCAGCAGCCATACCAGTTCATGATTGGTTCTCGTGGGTGATGCGTAAGAATACATCTTCTAGGTCTTCATCTTGGATATTGACAGATATTGCTTCACCCCAACAAGCCAATGCTGCTTGGTAGGCATCATTAAAGTTGGTGTGCCCATCACACTTTTTAAGGCTTAAAATAACTTTATTTTCTTGGGTTCTAGGGCAGAAGTCAGCAAGTTTATTTTTGATGTCATCACTGATGATTTTAGGTTCAGCGTATTCCAATACCAAAGAAGAACTGCCAACATTATCCAATAAACCTTTCATGGATTGCGAGGTGAGTAGTTTGCCTTGATTGATGATGGCGACATGGTCGCATAATTCCTCAGCTTCTTCGAGATAGTGGGTGGTCAATAGAATGGTTGTGCCATTGGCATTAAGCTCACGCATAAACCCCCATAAGCGTTTTCTAAGCTCGACATCAACACCAGCCGTGGGCTCATCTAAAATAACCACTTTGGGTTTGTGCACCAAGGCTTGTGCCACCAATAAACGTCTGCGCATGCCGCCAGATAACATGCGGGCATTTTTTTGTGCATGTTCTGCAAGCTCTAAACGTTCTAAGAGTTCATCAATCCATTTCATATCAGGCTTTACACCAAACATGCCTGACATGATTTTAAGAATATCACGTGGATTAAAAAAGGGGTCAAAAGCAATCTCTTGGGGAACAACACCTAAACGTTGTTTACACCATTTGCGCTCAGTAAATAAATCATGCCCTAAAAAACTGACTTCGCCCGCACTTGGTTTGACGGTATCTGCCAAAATATTAATCAATGTGGATTTTCCAGCACCATTGGGGCCAAGTAAGGCAAAAAATGAACCTTCAGGCACAGTCAAATCTACCCCTTCTAGGGCTTTTTTACCGTTGGAATATGTTTTGGTAAGTTGCTTAACTGCTAGAGCAATGCTCATTGTTGATAGAGTTTAATACTCCGCAGTGGCGTGACCACAGCCAGAACCCGTTTCAGCAGGGGTGAATGATTTTCCACAACCACAAGTTGCTCCTGCATTAGGGTTTTTAATCACAAAAGATTCACCTTGTAAGGAAGTTTGATAATCCACTTCAGAGCCTTTAAGCATATCCATGCTCATTTGGTCAACCAATAAAGGTACACCAAAACTTTCAACAACAGTGTCAGTATCTTTTACATCATCGTCAAAAGTGAAGCCATATTCAAAGCCTGAGCAACCACCACCCGATACAAAAATACGAAGTTTAAGGTCTTTATTTTCTTCGGCATCCATTAAGGATTTTATTTTCATAGCAGCACTTTCGGTCATTGTAACAGACATAAATACACACTCCTTTTTTCCCGATTATATGGCGTAAGGTACTTCGGCACAAGTGTTGCTTTCATCTTGTTTAGCTAGGCTTGATTTTTGCCTTAAGGTGTATTGGCACCTTAAACGCTAGCCTTTCAATAAAAATAAGTGATTAAGGATTTATGAATATGAAGCATTCATTAGAAAATGATACACTGATACGTCAGAATCTTATGCTTATTGAAAATGAGCGGCGAGACATTGCTTTTGAATTACACAATGAAATTGGTCAAAATTTAACAGCAATTCGCACAGCAGCACAGTTAATGCACAGACAAAGTGAAGGCAGACAAACCCACCCTGTCGCTGAAAGTATCGTTTCATTGACGAATCAAATACACACCAGTATGCACAGGCTGCTTCACCGTTTGCATCCTAGTATTTTGGATAAGTTTGGCTTGTTTGATGCGTTACAAGATTTGATGGCTTTTGCGCAAGAATATATGGGGTTGCAGTGCCATTTGGATGTGATGGGTGATTTGGATGCCTTGCCCAAGGACTTACAACTGGCTGTATATCGCATTATTCAGGAAGCATTAACCAATGCTGTTCGTCATGGTCAAGCAACAGAAGCAGAAGTTCAATTGAATGCCAGTGCTAATATTTTGCAAGTATTTGTATACAATAATGGTACACAACTTGATAGTGATTTGGATGTTTTAATTCGTCATCAATCATCAGGTATTGGTCTGTTGGGCATTCAACATCGTGTTCAAGCTTGGCATGGAGATTTGGTATTTAAAAACCTTGATGATGGTGTGAAATTATCTTGTTCATTCCCTTTGGAAGACTAAATGGCTATTCACGCCATCAAAGTGCTGCTTTGTGATGACCATCCCATGGTGCGCATGGGGTTTAAGCAGCTTTTGGAAAGTGTGCCTGATATTGAAGTTCCTTTTGAAGCGGAGACTGGCGAAGAGGCATTTAGCATTTATCGCAAGCAGCAACCTGATGTTGTTATTTTAGATATTAGTATGCCTGGTATGGGTGGCATTGCCACAGCACGTCATATTTTGGAATACAATCCCAGTGCCAAACTGATGATATTATCCATGCATGAAAGCAAAACATTTGCTGCACGCGCAATTAAGCTAGGAATGAAGGGTTATTTGACCAAGCGTGCAGAGCCTGATGAATTGATTAAAGCCGTGCGTTTGGTGGATAAAGGGCGCGCTTATATTGAACCTTCTTTAGCACAAGATTTGGTCATGTCCAATATATCTGGAGAGCAAGACCCGCTTGATATTTTGAGCCCACGTGAGTTTGAAGTGTTTGCAGCCTTAGCGGATGGCGCTTCAGTGAAAGATATTTCTTGCTCACTTAACTTAAGCCCTAAAACAGTTGGGGTACATCGCACGCACATTATGAAAAAATTAGATGTGGATAATCTATCAGGCATTACACGCCTGGCGATTCGTCATGGTGTGATTCTAGCCTAAGTCTAAAAGAAATGGCATTGCTTTTGCTACTTGCACTTTAAGCATATAAGCAAATTGAATGGTAATCAAAGACCTGGAGTAAAACATGCATAATATTAAAACTTGGTTTGAAGAGCTTACGATAGTTGGTCGCCTGCGTTTGATTGGTGGTGTGGCGGTGATGGGTATGTTAATCGCAGGTTTGGCACATAATCATACCTTAAATGCTATTGAAGACGTGGTTGAGCAATATACAACATCCAGTACCAATATGGAAAAGCTAGATATTTTAACTGTCACCATGTTGGCAGAAAAAGAAAATGCTTTGAATTTCTTACGTTTGCCAGATAAAGATGCTAAACATCGTTGGCAAGAGCTTAGCCAAGAAAATGACACGCAGTTAGAAGTATTGGTGCAAGTCTTACCTACCAAGGAGATGGCATCTTCTCTAGAAGGTATTACAGACGCTATGCAGCGTTTTGATAAGTTATTTCTCGCAGCAGTACCTGATAAAGAAGCATTGGGTTTTCATGAAGATAAAGGCTTGGTTGGTAAATTCCGCAAGCATATTCATGCTGTTGAAGCCAAGTTAAAACGTTTACAGCATACTGTACTGATGGCTTCTATGCTGCAAATTCGCCGTCATGAAAAAGATTTTATGATGCGTTTGAATGTCATGTATGTGCAGCAGCTTCATGATGAAGTTCATCGTTTTAAGCAGCTTTTAAAACAGAATCATATCAGTAAGCAAGATTCAGCATTTCTTTTGCAACATATCAAAACCTATCAAGAAACTTTTGATGAGTATCAGGCTCGGGTACTTCGCCTTACACGAGCCGAAAAAGAACTTAGCCATATTTATACGCAAAGTATGGTGCCTGCTCTAGATCAAGTTCATGTTTTATTAGCAAGCCATATCCATGCCTTAGAAACCAAACATGAAACACTACTAAAATCACAAACCTTTATTTTCTGGGGTATTTTGATTTTTGCTATGTTGGCTGTATTGGGCTTGATGTCTTGGATTGGTGTAACGATTACAACGCCACTTAATAAAATTACTGAGGCAATGGATGTATTAGAAAGAGGGGAGATTCGTCATGTTTCATCACCCATGAAGGGTGCGATTAGTGAGTTGCTTGATTCACTGGTTAAGTTCCAAAAACAATCTGTGGAAAGTAATATGTTGAAGCAGGTAGTGGAATCTTCACCACAAGCCACGATGCTTGCGGATAAGGATTCATTGGTGATTAGTTATATGAATCCTGCGGCACTTGCGTTGTTTCAGGGGATTGAAAGTGGATTGCCATGTGCTGCATCAGAGTTGGTAGGTAAAAATATTGATATTTTCCACAAAGACCCATCGCACCAGCGTAAAGTTCTTAAAAATGAACATGCTTTTCCAATGGCTGCATCTTTTGAAATTGGTGGACGTAATATCGAGTTTAGTGCATATACCATTAAGAATACGGATGGTGAGTGGGTCTCGATTATGGTGTCATGGAATGATGTGACAGAGCAAGCCAAACTTGCTCAGGACTTTGAAACAAATATTGGGTCAACAGTGGATGAGCTCATTGCTGCAGCAACACAAATGCAATCATCATCAGAAGCACTTTCAGCGATGGCTGAACAATCTTTAGGGCAAGCAACCAGTGTGTCTTCTGGTGCTGAAGAAGCCAACCATAATGTGTCTAATGTGGCATCAGCAACAGAGGAGCTTACCTCTTCGATTTCGGAAATTACACAGCAGGTACAGGGTGCAGTGGATATATCATCGCAAGCAGTGTCTGAGGCAGAGGCAACCAATAAAACAGTAGCCAAATTATCAGAAGCATCACAAGAAATTGGTGAAGTGGTGGGCGTGATTACAGATATTGCAGAGCAAACCAATTTGCTTGCACTCAATGCAAGTATTGAAGCTGCAAGAGCTGGTGATGCAGGGCGTGGTTTTGCTGTGGTTGCTGGTGAAGTCAAAGAATTGGCAAATCAAACAGCCAAAGCAACTGAGCAAATTTCTTTGCAAATATCCGCAATTCAACAGGAAAGCCATGGTGCTGCGACAGCGATTGAAAAGATTGGTCAAACCATTCAAAAAATGAATAGTATTAATGAAGCGATTGCTATGGCTGCAGATGAGCAAAGCAGAGCTACGCAAGAAATTTCACAAAGTGTTCACCATGCTTCGGATGCAACTGTTCGTGTAACAGGTGCCATTGTTGATGTGCGACAAGCTGCTGAGGATACAGGTAAATCAGCCCGTGAAGTGAAAAGTGTGTCGGGATTGATTCGCCAAAAAGGAGAGTCTTTATCGGGGCGTGTGACTGATTTTTTAGCCAGCTTGCGCAACCGTTAGACAAGTGTTGCGCAGACGACAAACAGCAGCCTTTGCTTGGTGGTGTTGTGATGACACCACCAGTGATGGCGAAGTTAGATGCAGTGGTCAAGCCCACGTTATCTATGGCAAGTTGTAAGCATTATCAGATGGTTGAGAAAACAATAAAATCCGAAACTGAAAGTTCTCAGCAAACCCAAGGTGAGCAGGTTAAACCTGATGTGGAATCAGAGGGTAATGATACACAAAGCCCAACTCATGTTGAAATTAAGAAGAATATAGAAGCTCAAGATGATGCTAAAGTATCAGCACCTCATTCAAATGCTATTGAAAGTAGTGCTTTAAAACATAAACGCTCATCATGGGTATCGCAATGGATGACACGCTTATCTGGCCCTCATTCCAAACGAGAATGGTTGTTATTGGGCGAACGTGTTTTTTCACACCCGCGTTATGCCATGTTGGTGATGGTTGCTTTGGGGCTGTGTGTATTTGAGCGGTACTGGTTTGTGATGTTGCCTTTGGCAGTATTTTTTACTGTTGAATGGATTCTTAGGTTTTGGTTGCAAAAGGAGAGCGGCTATCGTAATAAAGTGGAATTGTTTTTCCTCTTTTTTGATGGTCTAGCAACGATTAGTATGTATGCCTCGTTGTTGATGCCTGCTGGTTTGTTGGAACAAGGCATTTATTTGCGAATCACAAGGCTTTTCCGTGGTATGTATATGTTACGGATGTTGCGTGTTTTCCGCTTTTTAACCTTTGATACTTTGGTTTTTTCATTATCATTTTCTTTGGTGATGGTGGGGCTTGCAGCCCTTGCTTGGGCAATGCCAAGCATAGCTTTGTATATCGGTCTGATTTTGTTGATTGAAACGGGTTACCGTTGGTATTCTTTATACCGCGTTTTACCTGCTGGGAAACGTCGGCAATGGGAAGTTTTTTTTATTGCCCCTGATATATTTGCAGCCATTGCAGTGACAGGCTTAGTTCCAACATTAAGTAGTACTTGGGTACTGCTGCGTCTTGCTCGTTTTCTTATTATGCTCAATCCCTTGGGGAATATTTGGCTTGCGGTGAAAAAAGTGGTCGCCAGACCAGAAATTCGCCGTGAAGGTAGTATGTTGGCAGCCATGTTTATGGCATTTATGATTATTGGGTTTATTGCCATTTGGTATTTTTACCCTCACATCGATATTAATGATGATGGGGATGTGAATGCAGGAGATTACGCACCATTTCAAGTGTTGTTATTTGTATTTCGCTTGATGATAGACCCAGGTGCTGCACCCACAGTGGCATTTACGCCTTGGTTGACGGGTTTGACGGTTGTTTTGGTGCTTTCAGGTGTGTTTTTCTTTGCTTTGGTGGTCAGCCTTGGCTCAAATGTGATGAAATATATGTTGGAAGAGCTTGCCAATAGCCCACTTTCAGCACGCGAACATTTATTATTTATGGGGTATAACGAACAAGCTATGCCTATTTTACACAAGCTTGGGCAATTGGCAGCAAGGTTACGTTATTCTTTTCCTTCGGTGTGGATTTTTCATGATAAAGTGGTGGATGGTGCGGCACAAGTTGGGAGTTGGTTAAGTGTACGTGAGGTGCAAACGGGAAGCCGCGCTTTGATTGAGCGTTTTAAACTCACAGGCATTACCCAGTTTATTGTATTTATGCAAAAACAGCATGAACCAGATACAGCCAAAATTGCGGATATTCATCATTTGGCACGTGAGCTAGATACGGATGGTCTGGTGGTTACAGATAGTCGGTTACCAGCGAGTTTATCCCAAGTTTATGAGCATTCATTGGCAATGCATGTGGTGGATTCATCTTCGATTCGTGCCCGTATGTTGTATCAAATGCATCATTGCAGCCATATGCCAGAGCTGGGTATTCATATGTTTGATGTGGTGTCGGGTGAAACAGGTTTATACAGCATGTCGTGGCAATTTGAAATTGCTGCCAGTAGTGCAGGTGCTGTGATTCAACATGAAAATAAACAGCTACTACTCGAACCTTGGTTAACCAATAGTTTTGGCTTGGGGCTGAATGTATTGGCAGCAAGAAGAAGTGATGGAACATTTATTTTGTTCAGTGACTTGGTGAAACACAAAAAAGATGAATCTTTTGAAGGCATTGTTGCTTTGGGCAGAGATAGGATTTTATGGTCGGGTATTTTAGAGCAAAGCTTTGATTTGGGTCTTATGCCCCATGAAAACCAATTACAAACCTTTACTTGGCCTGAAACTTGGGATTTATCCATGATGTTTTTGGGATGGCACCCCGGTTTGCCCGCCATGATTGAAGAAATGGCAGAGCGACATCATAAGCTATCATGCCATGTGTTTAGCACCCATGATGAAACATTGCTAACAGCACAAATGCGCGCATTGCGTGATGTGGAAGATAAGGTGAATGCAGAAGGTAGTTGCGTATTAAATGCATCGGTTCATGCATGGGATGGTTTGGATACAGAGATATTAAGCAAACAACTTCGCGGCTGTAAAGTCATCATGTTTTATCCTGAAAGTGGGGAGGATGGTAATGAGGATTCCATGTTGGAGCTTTGGCTGCATGAAGTGGCATCCATGCTCTCGGCTCGTAAAGAACAAGTCAAATGGTGGACACCACCCAAGTTGATGGTCTTGCCACGTATGGCAGAAAATATCGAAAGCTTGGTTGATGCTGGTCAGCGTTATCCGCTTTTGGATGTGCGGGTTGGCTCACCTGATGCCTTTCATGATGTATTTATGGCAAGGCAATTGCTTACACAAGCAAGGAAGACGCAATATCCCGAGGAGGCTGTTGAAGATAAACATGTTTATGACTTTATGGACAATATGCTTGGTGATGCTGTGTTGGTGGAAGATGTGCAAGCCATGCATTTGCTTGAAGATGGTAAACAACCCAGTTGGGAGTCGGTGTATCGTGAGGCATTGCGCCGTGGTTGGATGCTGATGGCATATTTAAAACATGACAAGGATACGGATGCAAAAAGCTTGTTTCATGCCTTAGACCATGTGTTTCCTTTGCGTTCGGGGCATGCAGGTAATATGCAGCTATTGGCTGGTTCACCTGTGATGGAAATGGATGTGCCGCATCAAACCGCTTCATTCTTATTTTGTCGTCGTGGTGTATTGAATAATGACGAAAATGAAGCTGTGGAAGTGGTAGAGGAATCAAATGTAAACACAGTAGAAATGGTTGTTGATACCGTGATACAAGGTGAAGCAGAAGATGTGGTAGATGAAAGTGTAATCGCTGAAGCTGTCCAAGAAGATGAGGAAACTAAAGAAGAAAGCCATGACACCCAATCAGTTGCAGTGGTTGATACGGCTGTTGAAGGAGAAGTGATGCGTGAATCAATTTGGCCTAAGCAGGTAGATAAACGTTTGTTGCGAGTATTGGAAAAACAAGTGCAAGGCTCGGTGGAGCTATTGGCAACAAGCAGTGAAGAAGGTTTGGTAAAACTCATGGATATTTTGGAAATGGGTGTGGCTCCTGAAGTGGAAGCCAAGCTGATGGAAGCACTTACGGACTTGCAAAACATCGATAGGGTAAGTCAGCGATTAAACAATGTGAAATCATGTTTAAGTGAGTGGGCAGATGCACAGCCTGACACGACAGAAAAAGCTGCTTGGGAAGAAGAGGTTGCCAAGCGTTATGTGATGGAAGAAGAGCGAATTGTATTGCGAGGTGAGTTATGAGTGGTCCACGGATTTTAATTGTTGAAGATTCGGCAATGGTCAGAATTACAGTTAAACGAACACTGATGTCTGTTGATTTTGGTGTGGAAGAAGCCAAAGACGGGCAAGAAGGTTTGGATAAAGCAACCCAAGCTGAAACACCATTTGATTTGATTCTAACCGACTTAAACATGCCCAATATGGATGGTTTAACCATGATTCAAAAGCTGAGAGAAACAGAGGCTTATGCACATACACCAATTGTTATGCTCACCACTGAATCAGGCGAAGATAAAAAGGCGATTGGGCACAATTCAGGTATTTCAGCATGGCTGGTTAAACCTTTTCAACCCGAAGCTTTAATT
Organism: Ghiorsea sp.; assembly: GCA_027080505.1. Taxonomy (GTDB): domain Bacteria; phylum Pseudomonadota; class Zetaproteobacteria; order Mariprofundales; family Mariprofundaceae; genus Ghiorsea. The sequence continues at coordinate 4,378 of JALWRX010000053.1, read as the reverse complement.
GAAACTGTTGGCGGTATGCTTTTTTAAGATGTTATTGGTGTTGGCTTTGATGAACGCAGGAGAATAGTGATGGATGAAGAACTCTTAGGTGAATTTTTAACCGAAAGCAATGAAAGCCTAGAGTCCATTGAGCAACAGCTTATGGACCTAGAAGCTTCCCCAGAAGATTCAGAGCTTTTGGATTCTATTTTTCGTACGATTCATACGGTAAAAGGAAGCTGTGGTTTCTTGAATCTAACGCGCTTAGAAAAGGTCGCCCATGCAGGGGAAAATTTATTAAGTCGTATTCGTGAGCTTAAATATCATGTGGATGAAGATATTGTATCCTTGCTTTTGGAGTGCGCAGATGCCATTAAAGATGTGCTTACGGGCTTGGAAGAAACAGGGCAGGAGCCAGTTTTGGATCATGATGACCTGATAATGCGTTTACAGGCTTGTGAGAAAAAGGTGATGGGTCAAGACGTTGAATCAAATGAAGGTGAGCGTGAAGCTAAACAAATGCAAACATCAGAGCCTTTAGGTTGGTTAGAAGGTTTTGAAGATGATGTGATAGCAGCCTTGGTTGAAAATCATTTAACTACGGCTTCAAGCTTGATTGCAGCAGGTTTTGCTGAATTGCGTAACCTTGAATCTATAACGCCTGCAGATGCTTTAAAAATACTGGGTATAGCTAGGGCTAGAGTAGAGTCTGGTGATGATGCTGAAGTTAGTATGCAAGAAGAGCCGGAACATAAACCAGATAAAGCCCCGAAATTAGACACAAAGACAAGCGAAAAAGCCGTAGAAACTGCTTCACAGGGTAAGGATGATACAGCTTCATCTGCGCCTGCAGTTCAGCGTAAACTTGTTGAGCAACCAGAGCAAAAAAGTGAAGCAAGCCCTGTAAAACAAAAGCGACAAGCAAGCAATGAAAGTATTCGTGTGGATATTGGGCTTCTTGATGAGCTGATGAATCAAGTGGGTGAGTTGGTACTCACCCGTAATAGTTTGGTACAAATGATTCAAGCTTCAGGGTCTATGGAGTTTATACGCATTGGTCGGGATGTCGATCAAATTACTGAGCAGTTACAAGAGCAATTACTGCGTACACGGATGCAGCCGATTCAAACGATTTGGAGTAGTGTGCCACGTATTGTTCGAGATATTGGTAAGCAGTTGGATAAGAAAATCAAAGTGGTCATGGAAGGCGAAGATACTGAGCTGGATAGAACGATTTTGAATGCACTTAAAGACCCACTTACGCATATTATCCGTAATAGCTGTGACCATGGTATTGAATCACCCAAAGTGAGGTTAGCGGCAGAAAAAAATGCCACAGGCATACTTAAGCTTTCAGCCATACAAGAATCAGGGTTTATTGTGATTACAGTTCATGATGATGGCGGTGGTATTGATGCCCAACGCATCAAGGACAAAGCGATGCATATGGGTGTCATCAATGCAGAGCAAGCTGCCAATATGACGGATAAGGCTGCTTTACAGCTTATTTTTAATGCAGGGCTTTCCACAGCAGAAAAAGTTACCAATTTTTCAGGGCGTGGTGTGGGTATGGATGTGGTACGCACTGAAATTGAACGAGTTGGTGGAAGCGTAGATATTGATAGTGAGTTAGGAAAAGGTACTACGCTTCGTATTCGGATTCCGCTTACATTGGCAATCATTTCAGCCATGATAGTGGTATGTGAGGATGAGCGATTTGCCATTCCACAGATGAGCGTACAAGAGTTATTAAGTGCTCCCGAAGATTCTGGTGATTGGCGAGTGATTGCTGGTCAGGCTTTTTACCGTTTAAGAGGAAAGTTATTGCCTGTATTACGCTTAAATGAAGGGCTAGGTTTATCTCAAGGTAAACCTTTGGCTGGTTCCATTGTTGTGGCAGATATTGGTGATAGAACCTATGGTATTTTGGTAGATGAAATCCTTGGTGCTGAAGAAATCGTTGTTAAACCTTTGGGTATCCATTTTCAACATCTGAATTTCTATGGTGGATGCAGCATTTTGGGTGATGGTGCCGTGATTCCTATTTTTGATTGCAATGGTTTGGCATCCATGATTCAACTTGAAAGTGCACCTGCTGAAGCCATTGATTATATGGGTGAACATGATGATAGCCTTGCTGAAGAGCGGCAGCATGCCTTGGTATTTACACAAGGTAAGCAACGCTTTGTGATTCCTATGACTTTAATTGAACGCTTGGAGTATTTTGAAGCATCACGCATTGAAAAAACAGCATCTGGTGAGGTGTTGCAATACCGTGGTGATGTGATTCGTGTGTTGCGCTGGGGTGAGATGTTAGGTGAAGCACCTAGCATATCTACGGGTGAAGATGAGTATTGTCTTATTTTATCTGATAATGGTAAACGTATGTGTTTGCAGGTTGACCAAGTGGTTGATATTTTAGAGGTAAGCTTTGAAATCAAACAAACATCGGATACTCCACTTTTATTGGGTACAACGGTAATTGAAGGTATTGCTACGGAAGTGGTTGATGTTTTTGAAGTGGTACAAAGAGCCGACCCAAACTGGTTTGTTGCAGCACATGATCAAGCCAAAAAGTCGGTGTTGTTTGTTGAAGACTCACAGTTTTTCAGGCAAATGGTTACACCGATTATTGAATCTTTGGGGTTTGTGGTGCACACAGCAGCCGATGGAGCCCAAGCCTGTAAGCTTTTAGAAGATTACTCGCCAGACTTTATTTTAACCGATATTGAAATGCCAATTATGAATGGGTATGAACTGGGTAAATGGGTAAAAACACAAGAACATTTATCTGGTATTCCAGTGATTGCTTTAACAGCGCAACAAAGCATTGATGAGCAACAGGCGAAAGCGTTGTTTGATGAAGTGCTTTCCAAAAAAGACAGCACACAGTTGGCAAAAGAATTAGAGCAAACTTTATCGGTATATGGTGTGCTTGAAGCACAAACAAAAGATATACAGCCAGCGATTGCTGTGAGTTAAGGGGTAAATATGTCAAATGTATTGGTTCATGAAGCGTCATCTGCCACTGTGATAAAAGATAGCAAACCTATAGAGCTTTTGACTTGCCGGATTGCTGATCAATGGATTGGTTTTCGGGTGCAGCAAGTACGTGAAGTGGTAAAAGAACAAAAGCGCACCACTATGCCTATGGCTCCCCATGCCGTGGCAGGTTTGATTAACCTACGTGGTCGGGTGATTACAGAGCTTGAAGTGCGCCGTGTGGTTGGTGAACCTGATAGAGCAGAAGAAGAGCCTTTTCATGTGGCGATTATTGAGACCATGAGTGGTGAAGATTTTGGTTTGATTGTTGATGATGTTGGTGAAGTGATTATCTTGGATGAAGACTTATTTGAGGCAACACCGAGCTCTTTAAATGAGATATGGCGACAAGTCAGTGATGGCGTGTTAAAGCAAGAAGATAGGGTGTTGTTACTGGTGAATGTGGATAGATTTGTTGCACTTACTATTCCCAATGCATCAGCACCAGATACCAAAGAAATTACAGTACATTAGACAGCATATGAAAATACTTATTGTTGATAGTTCAGCCCCATTTCGCCTACTTATGCGGACATGCTTAACCGAGTTGCCAGATACAGAAATTGTCGGTGTTGCCAGTGATGGGCAACAGGCATTGGATATGATTAAACGCATACAACCTGATTTGGTAACCTTAGATATACAAATGCCGAACATGGATGGCTTACAAGTGCTGGAATGTCTGCAAGAAGCGTATCCTCATATTAAAGTGATTGTTGTGGCTTGTAGCACAGAGACAGATGCAGAGAAAACCTTGAAAGCTATGGAGTTGGGTGCATTTGATTATATTCTTAAACCTGCTGATACGGTTGCAGATAAAAAGGTATATTTACAAAACAAGCTGTTACCTAAAATTAAACAGGCTAGAAGCTTAAAATCAGTCTCTAAACGTGTGCATGTTCCTATGAAGGCTGTATCAAAAGCAACAAACGTAACGCCACCTTCAAAAACATTAATTAAAACAACACATGGTGCATTTAAAGCAGATGTGGTTGCCATTGGTTCAAGCACAGGAGGACCTGCTGCTTTGCAAGAGGTGTTAAGCCCACTTCCTAAGGAGTTTCCAGTACCTATTGTGGTGACTCAGCATATGCCAAAATCTTTTATTTCATCACTTGCGACACGTTTGAGACAAAGCAGCCCATTGGTTTGTCGTGTGGCAGAACAAGGGGAAGTGTTGCAAGCAGGTCATGTTTACTTGGCTCCTGGTGATGTGCATATGAAAATCGTACAGCGAGGCTCTTCTTTAGTCGCACAGTTAGAGGAGGGGGTACGCGTCAACCATGCCATTCCATCGGTGGATGTAACTTATGAATCATTGGTTGCGCTATCACCAACAGTGAAAACATTGGCTGTG
>JALWRX010000052.1 GCA_027080505.1 Ghiorsea sp. | reverse complement strand
GTATCAATGGTGACCGCCATATCACCTGTACCCAAATAGGTGGAATCTTGTTTTAAACCACCACTAACATTGCTTACACCTTCACCGATATAGTGCATGTCCAAGGTGAAACCACTTTGCTCAGCATATACTAAGTGGCTGTTGCTGAATAATAATAGTGCCAGCAATAAGCTACTTTTCAATCGCATCTTCTCTCCAGCGCCCGCCGCGCATTATTCTTGTTTACGAGATAGTAAGGAGAATAGATGCGTAGAAAATATGGAAAAAGAGCTGCTTTTAACATGTTTTCGACCACGCCTTCATCCCCGAAGTGCACTCGTTGTTTATTTATCGTAACTCAATAAACATGCTTGAAAGGCCGGTCTCCTGGCTTGCCATCATCCTTCTTTATTCTGTCTTCCCAAAGCTTAAAGCTTCAGTGATGTATGAATAAAGTCGTCAGGCCTACAGTAGCGGGGGCTGCGTCGGACTAGATTGTTACACAATCGCACCGAACTTCCCGTTTCACCCTCTGATTGATAAAACCATTAGGCACCTTAAGCGCGGCGAAGGCTAAAAGACGGGGGGAGGATGTCAAATATTTCCTTATCAGGATATATTATAATGGAGCAACACTTTTTCGTTGTGTAGGTAAAGCGTGTAACAATATGTGCTGCACAGCTTGAGGAGCGTCTTCAATCAGTAACAAGAAACCACGTGTGGACAACATGGGTACAGGTGTTTTATCAACAGGTGGTGATATAAAAGGTACCTTTTGAAGTGTGTTTAAGTCTGCGGGTTCAGTGATGGGTGCAACCATTTCAATGTTTTGCCCAATTTGGGTGACAAAGGTGATTTTGATTTCAGGTGGGGGTAGGGCAGTGCCCACAAGGTTTTGCACTTGCCCTTCAATCACCAAAGCCAAACTTCCATCCTCACGCTTAAGCCATTGGCTTTGTACTGTGTTGGCGATAATTTTCCAATCTCTATCTAAGATAGGGGCATCAGGGTCGATTTCTATGCTTACAGCGCGGGTTATGCTATTGAATTTCCAGTGTTCCCATTGCACGGCTATACCTGTAAAGATTAAAGCCAAGAGAATAAGAATCATCCATAACCAGACTTGTTCTTTATTGCTGCGCATACCTGATTGTATTAAGTCTTTTACCCCAAATGTGGGTGCATGTTCTTCTTGTTTTTTAAAGACTTCAGCAGTCTCATTACCTTCAACGATTTTATTGCCGTATGTATCAAATTCAGTGTTGCAGCGATGGCATACCAAAATGGCATTTTTAATAATCGCACCCACTTGATAAGCAGCATGGCATTCAGGACAAACTATACGCATAGGCGAACTCTGACAAAGTTTATGATGCTTGCCTAGCAAGCTGGGGCTTAAGCAATTGGTAATTGCAAATAACTTCAATCTTGATTTTTTAAATACCAACCATATATTGCGGCATATTATTTGGTGAAGCACTATATCGTGTGTTTATATGTTTCATGAAGGGAATCTGGTGCAAATCCAGAACTGTCGCGCAACGGTGATAAGGCAAAGCCTTAAAGTCCGATACCTGCCAAATGATGTGCTGATGAATCAGCATTGTATCCAAACCTCGCGTCAAGGTTCAGGGTGGTAGTAAAAGGGTTTTCCCATCTTATTTTATTGCTGTTCTTCCTTTTTCGACTTTTGGATGAAAAAAGAGGGAGAACCAATATGCAAAATGAAACCATTACATCATCTGATATGCAACACCCCGTATTTACACCCAACAAAGCATCTGTAGATACATTTGATTGCTTGGTGATGCGCCGCAATGGTAAAGTCACACCATTTGATCAAAGTAAAATTATGGTGGCAATTACCAAGGCTTTTTTAGCCGTTGAAGGCAGTGCCGCTGCAGCATCTGCCCGTGTTCATGAAAATGTTGAGAAACTAACCGAGCAAGTGGTGAAAGTCTTGCTGCGTCGTTTACCTGAAAATAGCACTATTCATATCGAAGATATTCAAGATCAAGTGGAGCTGGCTTTGATGCGTGAAGGGCATCATAAAGTGGCTCGCTCATATGTGTTGTATCGAGCTGCACGAGCTGATGAACGAGAAATGCAGCAGCCTGAAGCTGCGGATGAAACAGGGCAATCACTGCATGTGATTATGGAAGATGGTTCTCGTAAGCCATTGGATTTGCAACGTTTGCAAGTGTTGTTGGATGAAGCAACACATGGTTTGGAGGGGGCAAATCAACAAGCCTTACAACAAGCCATTGAACGTAATTTATTTGATGGCATGAAAGAAACTGATTATCGCTTGGCATTGGTGATGAGTGCCAGAGCCATGATTGAACAAGACCCTGCCTACAGCCAAGTGGCAGCACGTATTCTTTTGGATAACGCTCGATATGAGGCATTAAGTTTTGTTGAGGGTATGCCTACTTATGCCTCACAACAGGATATGCAAAGCCAGTATGCTGAATATTTTCCTGCATATATTCATAAAGCAGTAGAGCTTGAACTTTTAGATGAGGAGCTAACACGCTATGACTTGCAAGCTTTAGGGCAAGCGCTTCAAGCTGATAACGACCACAGCTTTAACTACTTGGGTTTGCAAACGTTATATGACCGCTACTTTATTCATTCAGGTAAAATTCGCTTTGAACTACCTCAAGCCTTTTTTATGCGTGTTGCTATGGGTTTGGCTATCAATGAAGTGGATAGGGAAACACATGCGATTGAATTTTATAAGTTGTTATCCTCATTTGATTTTATGAGCAGCACCCCCACATTGTTTAACTCAGGCACATTACGTCCGCAAATGTCATCGTGTTATTTGACTACTGTTCCTGATGCACTGGATGGGATTTATGATGCACTTAAAGATAATGCATTATTATCCAAGTATGCAGGAGGTTTAGGCAATGATTGGACATCTGTACGTGGTTTGGGTGCGTATATCAAAGGCACAAACGGCTCTTCACAAGGGGTGATTCCTTTTCTCAAAGTCGCCAATGATACATCTGTTGCTGTCAACCAAGGCGGTAAACGCAAAGGGGCTGTGTGCGCATATCTGGAAACATGGCATATTGATGTGGAAGACTTTTTGGAGCTTAGAAAAAACACAGGTGATGAGCGCCGTCGTGCCCATGATATGAACTCAGCCAACTGGATTCCTGATTTGTTTATGAAGCGGGTGGCGGAAGAAGGAAAATGGACACTATTTTCCCCTGAAGAAGTGCCAGACTTGCATAGCCTAACAGGCAAAGCTTTTGAAGCGGCATATGTGGCTTATGAGGCAAAAGCGGCGCGTGGTGAATTGCGTATTCATAAAGAAGTCTCAGCCTTAGAGTTGTGGCGCAAGATGTTGGGTATGTTATTTGAAACAGGGCATCCTTGGGTGACCTTCAAAGACCCATGCAATATTCGTTATACCAACCAACATATGGGTGTGGTCAATTCATCCAACCTTTGCACAGAAATTACCTTACACACCAATGCATCAGAAATTGCAGTGTGCAATTTGGGTTCAGTCAATTTAGCTCAACATGTCAATGCTGATGGCACAGGTTTAGATGAAGTTAAACTGGAGAAAACGATTACTACAGCCATGCGTATGCTGGATAATGTGATTGATTATAATTTTTATAGCGTGCCGCAAGCGCGCAAGTCTAACTTACGTCATCGCCCTGTGGGTATGGGTATTATGGGGTTCACCGACACTTTGCATCAACTTAACCTTGCTTATGCCTCAGAAGAAGCTGTTGAGTTTGCCGACCGTTGTATGGAAGTGGTGAGTTATTATGCCATTCAGGCATCCAGCAACCTAGCAGCGGAGCGTGGTCGTTATGCTAGCTTTGAAGGTTCGCTCTGGAGCAGAGGGATTTTGCCGATTGACTCGATGGCATTGCTTAAAGAAGAGCGTGGTGAGCAATATTTACAGGTAGATGAAACCATGACCAAAGATTGGGATAACTTGCGGCAAAGGGTGCAGCAACAAGGTATGCGCAACTCCAATGTCTTGGCGATTGCACCAACAGCAACCATTGCCAATATTTGTGGTGTGTCACAAAGCATTGAACCCAGCTATCAGAATTTGTATGTGAAATCGAATTTGTCGGGTGAGTTTGTGGTGATGAATAATTACCTTGCCGATGACCTTAAAGCCTTGGGTTTGTGGGATGAGGTGATGATTAATGATTTGAAATATTATGATGGTTCTGTGCAAGCTATGGAGCGTGTACCTGAACATATCAAAGCCAAGTATGCCACGGCATTTGAAATCGATTCACGGTGGTTGATTGAAGCAGCCGCTCGCCGTCAGAAGTGGATAGACCAAGCTCAAAGCCTCAATCTTTATATGGCAGAACCATCAGGTAAGAAGTTGGATAACCTTTATAAGCTGGCATGGGTTCGCGGTTTAAAAACCACATATTATCTTCGGTCTATGGGTGCATCACATGTGGAGAAAAGCACAGATAGTATCACGCAGGTCGATGATGAGCCTAAGGTATGCTCTATACTTGATCCTGATTGTGAAGCGTGTCAATAAAAGGGGGGATGACGATGTTAAATTGGGATAACCCACTTGATACAAATAGCCATAAAAGCAAGGTTGCACCAGCGGTTCAAAACAGTTTACCTGAACCTTGTGTAGAAGATATACCACAGCAAGATTTACAACCCATTCGCCCAGAAGATAAGCGGGTGATTGGTGGCATGAGTGATATTAATCAGCTTGCGCCTTTTCGTTACCCTTGGGCATGGCAGTATTTCTTGAATGCCAATAAGAATCACTGGACACCCTTGGATATTAACATGAACCATGATGTGCATGATTATCATCATAAATTAACGTTGGAAGAAAAACATGTGTATGAAAATGTGCTCGCCTATTTAACCACATCCGATATTTTGGCGATGCGTAATATAGGGCTTGCGGTGATGGAGAAAATGACAGCGCCAGAGCTACAAATTTACCAAGCGCGGCAAGTCTATGAAGAAGCATTGCATACTTGGACATACCAGCATTGTATTGAATCCATAGGCATAGACCAAAGCGAAATTTATAATCGCTATCGTGTTGTACCTGCAATTAATCACAAAATTCAGATTGCGAATAAACGCATGAGTTCGGTGTTGCGTTCAGATATTGATTTTACGGATAGGGATGAGTTGCATAATTTTGTGCTTTCTTATCTTTTCTTTGCGGCTGTGTTTGAAGGAAGTTGGTTTTACAATGGTTTCTCGCCCATCTTTTCATTACAACGTCGTGGTTTAATGAAGGGTACTGCCGAGCAATTGCAATATATTATGCGTGATGAAGTGATGCATGCAGGTTTTGGTATCCGTGTGGTGCGTCAAATCATGCGCGAAGAAAATATTGAGTTGGATAAGGAAGAAGTGCGCCAAATGTGGCTTGAGGCTGAAGAAGCTGAGCTTGAGTATGCTAACTTTTTACTCCCTGAACCGATTTTGGGTTATTGCGCTGAAGACCATATCAATCAATTTCGTTTTATTGCCAATCGTAGAGCCAAGCAATTGGATATGGAGCAACCTTTCCCTAATGCAACCAATGCCTTACCGTGGCTGGATGAGCAAGCTAACCTCAAAAAAGAAAAAAACTTCTTTGAAACACGGGTGACAGAGTATCAAACGGGAGGTGGCTTAAATTGGGAGTGAGTTTCATGTTTAAAAAATAAGGGTAAATCACCTACTGACAGTATCTCTTTGTGCAGCTACGCTTAGCCCATGAGCCAAGAAGAAACAATCATACACATGAGTAATTTGATGATGCGATATAAGACAGGAAAGGTCGCATTGTCGGGGTTAAATATGGATATTCCACAAGGTAG
>JALWRX010000051.1 GCA_027080505.1 Ghiorsea sp. | reverse complement strand
AACCTGAACTGGCTAATAATTCTGAAATCGGCACCAGTTGATAAGGTGGAAAGTGGGCAATAAAGCGGTTGGGTAATTGTTTGAGTACAGGTTCAATAACATCAGGCTGCTTGGATATTTGCAGGGTACTACGAATGCGTGCTTGTTGCTGTTCTTCTAATATCTCAGGATTAATCATTTCTCCCATCAAAGCATGGCGTGTGGCATGATAAAGTTGGCTTAATAATGAACCTTTCCAATCATTCCATACATTGGGGCCAACAGCCGCAATATCAGCAACGGTTAAGCAAAGCAAACAATTTAAACGCTCCATATTACCCACTTTATCAGCAAAGGTTTGAATGACTTCAGGGTCAGATAAATCAAAGCGTTGTGAGGTGACAGCCATGGTTAAATGTTTGCGCACCAGCCAAGCAACCAAGTTGGTCGCATCTTCTGTTAAACCCATAGATTGGCAAAACTCTCGGGCTAATATTTCACCGTTTTCAGAGTGATCACCAGCCATACCTTTGGCAATATCATGAAAAAGCAGGGCAAGGTATAGCAATTCAGGGCGTTTTAAGCGGTGAAACACTTCTTGGGCAAGGGGTAGGCGTAGCTTTCTATCCCCATGTATCATATTTCGCGCTTCACCAATGGCATGCAGAGTATGTTCATCTACAGTATAAGCATGGTATTGGTTAAATTGCCCCAAACCTACTACCTTATAAAAAGCAGGTATGAAACCACCCAATACACCTGTATCTTTCATTTCTTTAAGTGCCCAAGCTACATTTCTCGGATGTTTTAAAATACGCATGAATAAACGATGTGCTTCTGGGTTGGCGCGAAATTCATCGTTCATTAAGTGCCGTTCGTCTTCACGGATTTGACGCAATGCGGCACTACTAAGATGGCGATGGTCTTCTTGCCCAACATTAAAAATGCGCAGTAGATTAAGAGGGTTATCTTTAAATACTCGTTCATGGCGAATACCAACTTTATTGCCTGTGAGTGTGAAATCATCATCAATATTGCGGGTAAGTGCAAAGAATGATTCATGCATTTGTTCATCAATATCTTGTAGTATGAGTTTAGAAACACGAGCAATTCTGCCAGCTTGACTAAAGTAGTCTTTCATCAAACCATCAACTGCAGGCAAATGTTCTATGGGTTGGTAGCCCATAGCATCTGCGAGCACAGCTTGTTGCTCAAAAGACAATCTATCGTTGGGTCGCTTGGTTTGTAAATGTAGCCCAACACGACAACGCCATAAGAAATCTTGTGCCATCAATAAATCATGCATTTCACGCTGTGAGATATGACCATCGGATACCAGTGTATCGAGATTGTTTTTTTCAAACCAAGCTTTAGCAATCCAAAATACCGATTGCACATCGCGCAATCCACCTTTACATTCTTTGATGTCAGGCTCCATTAAAAATGCTGAATCACCTGTGCGATTGTGTCTTAATTGATGTTCTTTAAGTTTAGCTTCTACAAACTTTTTGCGCTGTTTTTTAAAGAAAATGGCTGTTTCATGTGATAAATCATCAAATAAAGATGGGTTTCCGCATAAAAGACGCATTTCTTGGGCAGTGGTTGCAGAGTTCCAGTCTTCTTTAATGTGGGTGATGGTTTCTTTGACTGTGCGCACAGCATGACCAATTTTGGCACTCATATCCCACATCACATACAAAAAGTCTTGAATATCATCATTTATCTGTTGGCTTACTTTTTCAGGCATGATAAACCAAAAATCCCAATCCGATTGTGGTGCAAGTTCACCGCGTCCATAACCACCCACAGCAACAAAAGCGATGTGTTGACTTGATTCTGGTGCAACCTCCTGCCAGATATGTGTTAGCATTTTATCCACGCCATCACACATCAAATGCATTAAATCTACACCACTTGCTTCAGCCTTAAATTCAGCCTCAACATCTTGATAAAGTTGCTTTAAATGTGCTTTTCCGTAGTCAATCAGTGCTTGGTTGTTTTGTGTTTGAGGGTTTTGGCTCATATATTTTCACCTTGAGGAAGCAAAACCGTATCTTTTGCTTCTTTGGCTTGGTTGGGGTAGTCGGTTGTGTAGTGCAGACCACGCGATTCATGGCGTTGCTGGGCACTACGAATCATTAAGTCAGCAAGCAAAGCAAGGTTTCTCAATTCAAGTAAGCTACGGCTTAGTGGATGTTGCCAATAATATTCAGCGATTTCTTCATGGATGAGAAATAAACGTCTTCTAGCTCTGCGTAAACGCTCGGATGTGCGAACGATACCAACATAGTTGGACATAATCGCACGAATTTCATCCCAGTTTTGTTTGATTTGTACGCGTTCTTGCTCGGGTACAACACCACTACTATCCCAAGCAGGAATCACCATAGCTGTTTGTGTATTCGGCTCTTTCACAATGCGGGCAGCGCATTGGTCTGCCATCACCAAACATTCAAGCAAAGAATTGCTGGCAAGGCGGTTTGCACCGTGCAGACCTGTACATGCTGCTTCACCAATCACGGATAGTCCTGCAACCTTTGTTTTCCCACTTACATCTGTTTGTACACCACCGCACATATAATGTGCAGCAGGCACAATGGGGATAGGCTGTTTGCTCATATCCAAGCCCATTGTTAACAACCTACGTTGGATATTGGGAAATTGGTTATTGATTTTGTCTGCGCCCAAGTGGGTGACATCCAAATACATGCAGTCTTCACCCGTTTTTTTGATTTCACGGTCAATAGAGCGGGCTACAATGTCACGTGGCGCAAGTTCACCGCGTTCATCATCATCAAAGACAAATCTTCGTCCATGTTTGTCAATCAAATGTGCGCCTTCGCCTCGTAATGCTTCAGTGAGCAACATGGTTGAACCGTTGGGGTTGTAGAGGCAAGTGGGATGAAACTGCATAAACTCTAAATTCATCACAGCACAACCTGCGCGCCATGCCATAGCAATGCCATCACCCGTCGCCGCATGGGGGTTGGATGTGTACATATACACTTTACCCGCACCACCTGTTGCCAAAATCACATGTTTGGCGGCAATGCTAAACACATCACCTTCTTCGGGTAAAATATATGCGCCCAAACATTGGTTTTTTTGATTAAAAATGCCCAGTTTATGGGTTGTGATTAAATCAACCACCATATGCCGTTGTAGGCATTGGATATTGCTATTGTTTTGCACATGTTTAAGCAAAGTCTCACCAATGGCCTTGCCTGTAGAATCTTGTACATGAGCAATACGGCGGTGAGAATGTCCACCTTCACGGGTTAAGTGAAGTTCGCCATTTTCAGTGTCAAAGGGTGTCCCCAAGTGTAATAATTCTTCCACCATATCATGCCCATGGATGACCACTTCGCTAACTACATCAGCATGACAAAGCCCTGCGCCTGCCTTGATGGTGTCTTCAATATGGCTTTCTATGGTGTCTTCCTTGGTGATAAACCCCGCAATACCGCCTTGGGCTTGGAAAGTGTTGGAGTCTGGGAAGTCTGATTTGTTTACCAAGATAACTTTGCCGTGGTCTGCTAAACGATGAGCCGCCATTAAACCAGCCGCACCACTGCCGATAACTAGGTAGTCGCAAGTATGGTTGTATGTGTCTGATGCTTGGGTTTGAGTTTGAGCTTGTAAAGGCATGGGCAGAGCATAAACGCGAAATCAAGGGATTTCACCTGTTCTCTGCTTGTCATTCCTGCGAAGGTAGTAATCTACTATGCTTTAATTGTGGCATAGTTGATGTAGGTTTGCATTCAAACGTAATCAGGGATGAAGTATGGATTCCGCATCAGGTGCGGAATGACGATGGGGATATATGATGAGAAATTTATGGTTGGTTATCTTTTTTGGGGTGTTGATTTGGTCAGGCATCAACCCCAAAGACTATTTCACTTGGTTTTTAGAGGTTGTGCCTGCTTTGATTGGTTTTGTGGTGATGGCATGGACATATAAAACCTTTCCGCTTACGCCTTTGGTATATACGCTTATCCTTATGCATTGCATCATTCTTATGGTGGGTGGTCACTATACTTATGCCGAAGTGCCATTGTTTGATTGGTTGGCAGAGGTGATGGATTGGCAGCGCAATAACTATGATAAAGTCGGTCATTTTGCCCAAGGATTTGTGCCTGTGATGGTGGCAAGAGAGATTGTGATTCGCAAAGGTATTATTCCATTTCCGGCATGGCGAAACTTCTTTATTGTCTGCTTTTGTTTGGCATTCAGTGCGTTCTATGAATTAATTGAATGGTGGGTAGCTATTGCTTCGGGAGAAGGTGCGGAAGCCTTCTTAGGCACACAGGGTTATATATGGGATACCCAATCAGATATGGCTTTTGCACTGCTTGGCGCAATTATGGGTTTGATATTTTTAAGCCGCCTGCATGATAAGCAGCTAAAAGCACTTTAGTATTGCCTCACACGTCATACCGAACTTGATTCGGTATCCACTTAGAGGAGGGTTAAATAAGTATACTGTCCCCGAATTCCCACCTCGAGAATAGCGCTGCTATGTCCTTCGGCTTATGCCTTGAATTTGAAAGTTTTGAAAGGCTACATCAATAGTTGTGTTTGGTTATAGAAAATTTGTTTTTATGTGCCATTAATAAGTTTATAAACATAAAGTAAAACTAAGAAAATAATAACTATGCTAATTCGAGCTATCAAACTATCTTTTTCTTCATATTCGGCTTTTATTTCTATATTTGAATATGAATAACCTTCAGGTGGGAGTAAAATGAAACTAAGTCTAGCTTCATTATGGGGCAATATTTTAGAGTCAGTTATGTCGAACTCATGCCCTAACTCATGGCCTTCCTCGTCATAGTAGTAAAGGTATGCTGTCACATCAGTGAGTGGCTTTTCACCAATAGCTTTCACTGTAAGTTAAAGATTATCTGTTTCGTGTATTTTCCCATCAGCCCACTTTTCGGCTACAGGTCTGATAACTTCATTTACTAACTTTAAACCTTCAAATACCTTTCTATTTTTAATATCATTTAGTTTCATATTATTTACGCATAACTTGATAATAGCATAACTTGAAATGCCATCTATAACGTTCCCTTATAATTTATATTCATTGATAGTTTGTCGATTGCTGGCTTGGGTGTCAATGTGATACATGCTTTTGGTATTGAGGTTTTAGGTATAAGGCTTCATGCTTGCTTGTATGAAACAAGCGCAAACAACCCTAACCATCAACGCTCAAGGGCGCGGATTTATGAATTTTACAAGAGAGCTGCAAAGCTGGGTGGCAGAGCAGGGCATAGAAACGGGGCAGGTCACGCTTTTTGTGCAACACACCAGTTGCTCGCTCATCATCCAAGAAAATGCCGACCCTGATGTGCTTACCGATATGGAAATGTTTATGAATAAACTTATTCAAGATGGTGACCCTGATTTCTTACATCGTGATGAAGGTGATGATGTACGGGTTATATAGATGTATGTTCTGGAATATGTACATATAAACAGAGTATGGACAAGTAGTTATCGCGCAACCTTCAAATCAAATACTTATTTTCTGCATTAGAATATAAAAACTCATGTGAGCTTTACTTCATACATAAATGACTTGATATTAGTCGCAAATTGGTAGCTTAAATTATCAATGAAGTTGTTCTTTTGTATAAGTGAGGGCTGATATGTATAGCAAGGTAAGTAAATATACAAACAGTGAAGTTGCGGACATTCTTATTTTTCATAGGGCATATCCAGAATATAATATTTACGAGCATCAACCATATGTAATTCGGTCAAAACTTATGAGGGGCGAAAGTTTCTTAATTAGCAGGTGGGAAGATGAGGATAATGTATGGGAATTTAATTTGTGCAATATTCGAAATATTGACTTTGACCTTTATCGGCAAGTTCATTCTGAACTTGGTGAATCATACCTTGTTTGATAGATTGTATGGATATTGGTTTAAACAGCCTTCTGCAAATGAGAAAGGACTATTATACGAAAGCACTCAAGGTTGCAGGTATTCAAAGTAAGGGGCTGTCCCAGATAACTAGGATAAGTTATCATGAGGGTCAGTATGAGGAAGAGTCGATTAAGCCAATATAAGCAGATGAAGTTGATAGAGCACTTTGTATCAGGAAGTACAGCTAGGTGCGCT
>JALWRX010000050.1 GCA_027080505.1 Ghiorsea sp. | reverse complement strand
ACTTTAACGAGTTTACAAGGTAAACGTGATGCGGATGTACCGTGTGGTGATTGCGTTGCATGTTGCACATCTTCTTATTTTATTCATATCAAACCAACTGATACGCAAACTTTGGAACGCGTGCCTAAAGATATTGTGTTTCCCGCTCCAAGATTACCTAAAGGACATTTCTTGTTGGGTTATAACGAAAAAGGGCATTGTCCGATGTTTGAGGATGGCAAATGTTCCATTTACGAATATCGCCCCCAAACTTGTCGCCAGTATGATTGCCGTGTGTTTGCAGCGACAGGCTTGCAAGCTAATGAGAAAGATAAGTCAAAAATTGCTAATCAAGCCAAAGCATGGACATTTGAGACATTAGACAATGAAAGCAGCGCGGCATTACAAGCGGTGCGTGCTGCTGCAACATTTTTGCGTACATATACGTCTCATTTCCCCAAAGGTTTTGTGCCAAGTAATACCACTCAACAAGCTGTGTTGGCGATACGATTGTATGCGGTGTTTCAGTGTTTTCCTGAACCCAATAATGATAAAAATATCCATAAAGTCGTTCAAGCTTGTATATCTGAGGCACAACACTAAGCTGCACGACCCTCAAAATCGCAAGTCTCTTAATTAGCGGTTAATTTAAGGCTATCACGGTTATAACAATGATTTCTACAACTGGTATTACAATGCAATTCGGGCAAAAGCCCCTGTTTGAAAATGTGACGGTCAAGTTTGGTGACAACAATCGCTATGGTTTGATTGGAGCCAATGGCTGTGGGAAATCGACTTTTATGAAGATTTTGGGTGGCGATTTGGTGCCAACGGCAGGTTCGGTGCAAATTGGCGAACATCAACGCATTGGTAAGCTGCGCCAAGATCACTTTGCTTTTGAAGAGTTTAGCGTGCTTGATACTGTGATGATGGGTCATGAAGCGTTGTGGAAAATCAAAGAAGAAAAAGATGCGATTTATGCGCTGCCTGAAATGAGCGAAGAAGATGGGATGCGGGCTGGCGATTTGGAAGCTGAGTTTGCCGAGCTGGATGGGTATAGTGCTGATGCCAATGCTGGCGATTTATTGTTGAGTATGAATGTGCCGATTGAATTGCACTATGAAAAAATGAAATCCATTGCGCCGGGCTTGAAATTGCGCGTACTTTTGGCGCAAGCTTTGTTTGGCGAC
Organism: Ghiorsea sp.; assembly: GCA_027080505.1. Lineage (GTDB taxonomy): Bacteria > Pseudomonadota > Zetaproteobacteria > Mariprofundales > Mariprofundaceae > Ghiorsea. Next base: position 4,945 of record JALWRX010000050.1, on the reverse strand, counting down.
CCTGAAATTATTTTGCTGGATGAGCCAACCAACAACTTGGACATCAATGCGATTCGCTGGTTGGAAACCGTGATTTTAGCGCAAAATGCAACCATGATTATTATTTCGCATGATAGGCATTTTTTGAACAGCGTGTGCACGCATATGGCGGATGTGGATTATGGCGAAATTCGCTTGTATCCGGGCAATTATGATGACTACATGGAAGCCGCAGCTTTGGTGCAAGAAAAACTATTGCAAAGCAATGCTAAAAAAGCGGATGAAATTGCCGAACTACAAGCGTTTGTGCGCCGCTTTTCTGCCAACGCATCCAAAGCCACCCAAGCGCAATCTCGGGCGAAGAAGCTGGAGAAGATTAGCTTGGATGAAGTGAAAGTATCCAGCCGTGTGATGCCGTTTATGCGCTTTACGCAAGATAAGAAGTTATACAAAATTGCTTTAGAACTCAAAGGCGTGAGCAAAAGCTTTGATGAACAGCAGGTGATTAAGAAGTTTGATTTGATGGTGCCTGTGGGCGAGCGCGTAGCAGTGATTGGTGAGAACGGGATTGGTAAAACCACATTATTACGTTGCCTTGCAGGCGATTTGGAAGTGGATACAGGCGAAGTGAAATGGTCTGAAAATGCAAACGTGGGTTACTACGCGCAAGATCATACGCATGATTTTAAAGATAATGAGACTGTGTTTGATTGGATGGCACAGTGGAAAAAAGATGAGCATGGCGAGCAAGAAATTCGCGGTAATTTAGGGCGTATGTTGTTTTCCAAGCAAGATATTGAAAAGCGTGTGCAGCAATTATCGGGTGGCGAAAAAGGGCGCATGTTGTTTGGTAAATTTATGTTTCAAAACCCCAATGTGTTGCTGCTCGATGAGCCGACTAACCACATGGACATGGAATTTATTGAATCCTTGAACTCAGCTTTAGAGCGGTATGAAGGCACGTTGATTTTTGTGTCTCACGATAGGGAATTTGTATCATCATTGGCAACACGTATTATTGAAATTACCGAAGATGGCATTACCGATTATCATGGGACGTATGAAGAATACCTGAAATCTCAAGGTGTGGTTTAACTTTTTAGATCATCGCTCTCATTATGCAGTACCTTTACAATTGCTGTGCTTAAATCGTTGATATGATAGGGCTTGCTTAATATCAGCTCTTGGTTGGCAAGTATGCCTTTTGTTAAGGTGCTATCGGGATCATAACCTGTAGAAAAGATGATTTTAACATCGGGTTGAATTTGACGAATACGTTTGGCTGTTTCTATACCGCCAAGTTTAGGCATAACAATGTCTGTAATGATTAAGGCAATCTCATGTTGATGGGTTGAAAATATATCGACAGCTTCGAGACCATTGGAGGCTTGAAGTACACGGTAGCCTAAAGATTCCAACACATCAGCACCCATTTCAAGCACCATGGGTTCATCATCAACCAATAAAATAAGTTCGCCTTGACCTATAGTGTTTAGTGCTTGTTTGTTTTCAACGTGTGCTGTGCTGATTTGTTCTTCTAATAATGGAATATAGACTTGAAAGGTTGAACCTTGGTTTTCATGGCTTAACACTTCGATAAAACCTTTGTGTCGTTTCACAGCACCAAACACCATGGATAACCCCAGACCTGTACCTTTACCGACTTCTTTAGTGGTAAAGAAGGGTTCAAATAGGTGTTCTAGATGTTCTTCTGGGATGCCGTAGCCATTATCTTGTATGCTTAATAAGGCATAGCTACCGATATTGAACGATGGGTGTTGTTGTACAAAATCTTCATCGACATTATAGGTATCCAGCGCAATAGTAATGCAGGGTTGGTTTATACCTTCTACGGCATCACGGGCATTATTGATGAGATTAAGCAGTACTTGGTGAATTTGGGTGCTATCACCATGAATTGCAATGTTACTTTCTATGATATTGAGCTTAAGTTCAATATTTTTAGGTATGGATGTACGAATTAAACCAAATACTTCAGTAACCAACTGGTTAAGATTAAGGTCTTTCATGCTCACAGTGTCTTTACGAGCAAAAGTTAACATTTGTTGAATTAAACTGGTGGCACGCTCTGATAATTGTTCAATGCGTGTTAGTTTTTGCATAGCATCGTTATCTTGGGCATAACGCATTTGTAATAAATATAAGTTGCCCATTATGCCAGCCAAAATATTATTGAAATCATGCGCAATACCACCCACAAGTGTACCAATAGCTTCCATTTTCTGCGCTTGTGCAAATTTGGCTTCAAGTAACTTGTGTTCAGTCAAATCGCGTTGAATAGCAACAAGGAAAATGGCTTTACCATGCTCATCTAAAATAGGGGAAACGGTACGTTCCACTTCAAGGAAAGTACCATCTTTACGTTTAATAATGATTTCACCATGCCAGTGTTGCCCAGCATGGTCTTGCGCCTCTAGTTTTTCATAAAAACTTGGTGGGTGTTGGTCGCTGCGTAGTATTTTGAGGTACTGACCAATAGCTTCTTGGGCAGTGTAACCTGTTTGCTTCTCAAAAGCAGGATTCACATATTCTAATCGTGCTTCTAAATCACAAAGCATAATAGCATCTTGGGTGTGTTCAAAAGCACCATAAAGCTTTTGTAGCAGGTCTTCTCGTTGTTGCCGCTCCATGACAATGCCCGCAAGCCTTGCGCCTGCTGCTAAGTCTGCCAATTCAAGCTCATTGGGTAGCGCAGGGTGATTATAATACATGCCAAATGCACCCAAAACTTTACCCTTGCTGTTTTTGATTGGTTCAGACCAACAGCAGCGCATGCCATGGGGTAGCGCAACCTCCTTGAGGTTTTTCCATTTGGGGTCAGTGGCAATATCCTCTACCAGCACACGTTCTCCTGTATAGGTTGATGTACCACATGAACCTATATCACACCCGTTTTTTAAGCCGTTGACAGCTTCACAATAGGATTTGGGTAAACTTGGCGCACCACCATGGATAAGCGTGTCTACTTTGAGCTCTAATAATGAGCAACGCATACCGGGGTGTCGGCTTTCATAAAGCAAGGCAATGGCATCATAGACTTCTCTTGCAGGGGTTCCTTTGGCAATCATTTCTAATATTTTGGATGTTTGCTGCACCATATGTTGGGATGTTTGCATAGATTTTTCACGAATAAGACCTTGCAAACGAAGGGTGATATTTTGTAAATGTGTTTTATAGAGGTTGTTGGCTGTGACGGCTAAGAAAATCACATACATGGTGCACATGAAAGTGAAAGAGAGAGATAGTTTTGTAGAATTAAAAAATAAATTGATGGTAAGTGGTACCATGGTTAAAAATAGGAAAATAAAGACAGGTGCGCGCAAGGCTGAGAGGGTTGTAATGGAGCCAGCTGCCATACCAGCTAATAAAACAATTGTTGCAGCTTGGTATTCAAAGGTGCTTGGAGGTAATAAAAATATACCAGCAGATCCCCAAGCAAGCCCTGCACCTATGGATAAGAAGACATGTGAACGCTCCCAAAATGTAATATCTTGAGCAACAGGTTGTTTTTGTTGAAATGAGATGTAAAAGATAATTCTAGCTATGATAATTATACTGATAAAACTTAACCATAAAAATAGTGTTTCGTGTGGAATATGGTTCCATTGGACATAGGTTAATACAAACGCTGCAAACGCTGTGGCAATGGCAGCATTTAAGGAAGGTTTGTAGAGTAAAAAAACTTGTTCCTTACGGACTTGAAGGTCTTGTGGGGTATTAATCGTGTCCATACGACCCTCCATTGATTACTATCCCACCCCTGTCGAACCGTAGCATTACACATGACAAAAATCACTGACCTTTATAATGTGGGTTTACAGTTTGCTAGTAATATAGCAAAAAGGAGCATGTATGAAAAGTGGTGCAATGGCATGAATGCAAGGTTGACTTTTTCACTGTTTTGCGTATGCTAAAACCTAGCGGTAGGTTTTGCGGCCTACCCACTTGAGTCGATAAGCTCTATAGGGGTTTGCTGTTACTTTTGTTGTGTGAAGCCCACTGGTTGGGTTGCCTAATACAAGCGTACAATAACCCACTTAAGTGAAAAGGGTTCTGTGGGTAGGCTGTTTTATTGATACATATATGCTATACATTGCACTATTGGCTTTAGCCTTTTAGTTTGCGGGTATGTTAGCCACTGAAAAATCCGAAAAAAAGTCCAAGCTTAAAAGTTTAGATACATTATTTATTAAAACTTATGGCTGCGCCATGAATGTTTATGACAGCTCACGCATGAGTGATTTGATGCAATCAGCCTATGGTTTACGCATTGTAGATGAACCTGCCGATGCAGATGTCATTTTGATGAATACCTGTTCGATTCGGGAAAATGCTGAAAATAAAGTGTATTCCGAACTTGGGCGTTATAAAAAGATTAAAGATAAACGCCCTGATTTGATTATTGGGGTTGGTGGCTGCGTAGGACAGCAAGAAGGCGAGCGCATTCAACAACGTGCACCATATGTGGACATTGTGTTTGGTCCGCAGACGTATCACAGATTACCTGAGATGGTGAAAGAGATTCGCCGTGACCGGGTGAACCTTAGCGAAACAGATATGCCTGAAATTGAGAAGTTTGACCACTTACCTAAACCCAAAGTGGAAGGTTTGACGGGTTATGTCACCATTATGGAAGGTTGTGATAAGTTTTGTACCTTCTGTATTGTGCCTTATACACGAGGTGCGGAAATTTCACGTCCACCTGAAGATATTTTAGAAGAATGTAAGCAGTTGATTGATGCAGGTGCAAAAGATATTTCATTGTTAGGGCAAAATGTGAATGCTTATCATTGTGAAAATGCTGATGGTGAAGAGGTCGGTTTTGCTGATTTGTTGCATTTGGTTGGTGCGTTGGAAGGCATGGAGCGTTTGCGTTTTTCAACATCTCACCCCATGGAAATGACCACAGAGCTTTGTGAAGCATTTGCTGAGATTCCAACGTTGA
>JALWRX010000049.1 GCA_027080505.1 Ghiorsea sp. | reverse complement strand
TCCCCAGAATTACCCAGAATTAGCAGTAAGTCGGGGTCGAACCAATCCAAGCGATTGACCATTTTTCCGTCCTTCTGCGTTATCGCAAGCTTATGCGCAACAAGCACACTTCGCTTGCAAAGCCTTGCAGGAACGAAGAAATGGCCGAATCGATGCCAGCAGAACTAGTGTTAACAGGCCCTAAGCGTTTTTTTCTGATGAGTGTTTATCTGTGGTAGATACAAGCTTACGCAAGCCAAGTGCTGCGAAAACAAGAATCCACCCACCAAACATAAGCTCCAGGGATACGAAAATACCAATAAAGACCAAGCTTGAAATTGGCCATTGCCAAATGATTACCGCAGCCAAGGCGATATTGAGTAACCCCGCAAGCACATGCGCCCAAACAGCACCGTATTTTTTATCTTTACGTTGTATGGCGTAAAACAAGCGCATCACACCTGTAAAAATAAAGAAGCCTGTCAAGATTAACGTCATCGCCGCAGATGCGGAGACAGGGTCAATAAAGATAGCTATAGCCATCACTAGATAAAGTGTGGCGAGTAGGCTTTGCTCTAGACGTGAGCCTTTTCTATGGTCTTCACCACGAAAAGCTTCAATCGCATAAATGATACCGCCAGCCATGAGCAAAGCGCCAAAAAACACAACACTGGCAAGGGTAGTCCACACAGCAAATGAAATGCCGATGATACCCGCAAGCGTCATAAATAGACCAAATGCTAGCGTCCATTCCCAGCTCCGTTCTAGTAGTGTGGATGCGGGTGTATCCGTCATGCCTTGTTGAGATTCACGTTCTGTTGATTCTGTCATCACTGACCTCCTTTGTAGATTCTATTAAATTCTATAAATATTTTTGTATGAAAATTACAGCCTTGAAAGTATGAGGTAAAAACAGTACAAAGAGTAATATGTGTGTTTAGTTTAATTCCAATTTATGAAGCGAAGTGCCTCAGCATCCATGACAGTATAAGCTTTCTCACGGGAGAGTTGATTGATAAGAATTTTATCCAAGTCCACTATAGAGTCTTTAGAGATTACATGGTCTTTTTTGTAAAGTTAGCAAAGAAAACAATAGTAATTTATAGGTTGACAATAGGGTGCCTCATTCCTATGTTTCGCCGCGCTAATCCCCGATAGTTCAGTTGGTAGAACGGTGGACTGTTAATCCATATGTCGCAGGTTCGAGTCCTGCTCGGGGAGCCACTTTGTAAGAAACTTGTAACAAAATATTTTAAGGTTTATACGCTTGATGTGTATAAACCTTTTTTTATGCGTTAGTTTTGCTGCATTGATATTGAAAAGGAGCTTGGATGCGTGTTTTAGGCATAGAATCATCGTGTGATGAAACTGCTGTTGCCATTTATGATCAAGGTAAAGGTAAAGGCATTATAGCTGAATCAGTGGCATCGCAAATTGAAACCCATGCTAAGTTTGGTGGTGTTGTGCCAGAAGTAGCATCACGAGAGCACTTAAAGGTACTTCCTACATTAACACAGCAAGTCTTGTCTGATGCAGGTTGTGATTGGTCTTCTATTGATGGTATTGCCGTTACTGCAGGTCCTGGGTTGATGGGGGCATTGCTGGTTGGTGTTACTTATGCGCGAAGTGTTGGCTTGGTGAATAATATACAAGTGTTGCCAGTACACCATATGGAAGGGCATTTGTTTGCACCGGGATTAAGTGATGAGGGTTTGCCAAACTTTCCTTTTATGTCCTTGCTGGTTTCAGGTGGGCATACATTATTGATTCGAGTGGATGGCTTGGGGCAATATAAAGTGGTTGGGCAAACCATTGATGATGCAGCGGGTGAATGTTTTGATAAGACGGCGCGTGTGCTTGGTTTACCATACCCTGGTGGCCCAGAAATTGCGAAGTTAGCTAAGCAGGGTGATGCCAGTGTATTTAAATTACCTCGCCCAATGTTAAATAAATCCAATTTTAATTTTAGTTTTTCGGGTCTGAAAACAGCAGTGATGTATGCAGCTAAAGGCTGTGAGCATTTTGATGCACAAGCTAAGGCTGATTTAGCAGCAGCGACAGAGTTGGCGATTGCAGATGTTTTGGTGAAAAAAGCTATGCGAGCTTGTAAAGCTGAACATGTGGAAACCTTAGTGATTGCAGGTGGTGTAGCAGCGAATCAAACATTACGTATGATGTTGGATAAAGAATCTAAGGTGCAAGGTATAAACGTTTTTGTCCCAGATTTAGCATATTGTACAGATAATGCAGCAATGATTGCTTATGCAGGCTTTTTGCGTTTTATGAAAAATGATAAAATAACAGATGATTGGGATGCCAACCCACGATGGAAATTAACAGACCTAACATAAAAAAGGCTACTGTATTTTTTACAGTAGCCTTTTAAACATATTGTGTTTGTATTTAGTTCAGCTTTCGTCGTACTAAAAATACAGTGCCTAGCAAACCTAAGAACATTAAACCTTGTGTACCTAAGCCTGTTGTCATGCAGTGAAGCCCAGGTGTTGTTGATGTTCCGCCACCAGATGACGGCGCACCAATGGAATTGGTTTTACCACTGATAAGTTTTGTTGGTGGCGTTACACTGGTCACTGCAAACTTGGCTTCGACATAGCCTGTTCCATTAGGACCTGGAATCAAGCCTGGTGTTGTTACGTCGGCAGTCACTTGCGCGTATCTATCCACTTGCGCATATGCGTTGATTGAGCCTGCAGGATATAATTTAACTTTTGGTGCAATATAAGCATACGAGCGAACTTGGGCATAAGGCCCTACGACTGCATAATCATCGACCACTGCGTACGCATCGATGACAGCATAGTCATCAATGATCGCGGTGGGGCTAATTATTGCGTAAGGATCAACAGTTGCGTATGGGTTAATCGTCAGGGTACTCGCAAAGGGTAATGTGGAATTGTTGTTATTATACTTTGCAACTGCATCAGCTTGCAAGTTTGCAGTGGTGTAAAAGTCGCATACTGAATCATCGGTTACAGTGACAGTTACACTACCATCAAGGTAGTCTGCACCAGCAATACATTTTGCTGTATCAATAGGGGCGGTAGTATTGTCTTTATTATAGAATAATATGGTAGGCGCAGTTACTGCGCTTGATTGGGCTGCACCAGCTTTGAAGAAGAATTTAGCAGAAACGTTGCCCGTGGTTGATGCTTTTGCCCCAAAATCAACCATGCCTCCCAATAAGCCCACTACACCAGTGGGTGCTGCTGGGTCTAAAGATAAGAGGTCAACAGGACCACCAACTGTGGCTTGGGCTTGCACACCCGTTGCGGTTTTATCTGCGGGAATAAGGCTGGGTGTAATCTGATCTTCATTAAGCGCTGAGCCTGCATAGGCTTCTTGCTGATTGCTAAAACCATCACCATCAGAATCAAATGGTGCAAGGGCGTTGTATGCAGTTAAAAGTGAACCACCAATATCATCATTGGAGCGTGCTTTAAAGGCAACACCAAATGAAGTTATCACATTGCCTTCAGAAGCTGGCCCCCAATGGCATGTGGAGCAAGAAATACCATTGCCGCCTGAGAGCGTGCCGCCTTGATGATAAGTGGCAGGTGCAGCAGCGGGGTAGCTTGGTTTAGCATTTGCAATTTGTATTGAGGCGATGCCAGATAGGATTAAGCATGTGCCCCATAAAAACTTCTTTTTGCTCATTGTTCACTCCTGTGAAATCATTTTTTCATTTATGTTAAGCTTTATCGCTATAAAGCGTGTACAACTTTAGCATGGCAATGTAGCAAAAAGATGACGAATGTCACAAACTTATCAAGAAAGTATGCTTAGGATTCTCAAAATATGTGACAAGTTTAGATAAAGGCTGGACAGTTAGGCTATTTTGTTGTTCAATTTGACACAGAAATAGGTTTAAGCAGGCTTAGCATTAATTATAATTAGGTATAGGGGATAATATGATTTCAAAACAATATACAAGAATGGCGTTAATAGCTGTTGCAGCAGCAAGTTTAGTGTTTGCAGGCTGTGGTGGAAAAAAAGATGAAATGGCGATGGATGCACATGCTAGTAAAACTAGTAGTGAAGCTCCTTCTGAAGTAAAAGTTGTAGATAGCACAAGTTCAGCAGGTAACTTGGTTGCAAAACCAGCAACAAACTCTGTTTACTTTGCGTTTGATAGTGCTGAAATAAATAATTCGGGTAAAACTGTATTGGCAGAGTATGCAGCTTGGTTGAATGCGAATAAAGACGTTAAGGTTACTGTTGAAGGCAATTGTGATGAACGTGGTAGCCGCGAATATAACTTGGCATTGGGTGAAGAGCGTGCAAAAGCTGTAAAGGCTGAGTTGGTTGCCGACGGTGTTAGTGCTGATCGCATTGATACGGTTTCATTTGGTGAAGAGCGCCCTGTATGCACACGATCTGGTGAAGCTTGTTGGGCACAAAATCGTCACGGTGATATTGTTAACCGTTAATTCTAAGGTTTAAGATGAAGCTTTTGTTTCTTAGATTGAAGCCACCGATTTTGTCGGTGGCTTTGTCTTTGGTATTGCTGACAGGTTGTATGGTTGATAAACAACCTGATGCCTGGTTGGCTGATAAAGAGTTGGTGATACAGTCTTTACAAGATGCGCATACCAATAATGCTAAGCTTAAACAAAATATTGAGCTTTTAGATCAGCGAGTTATTTACCTAGAAACAGAGCAGGCTAAACAAGACAGTAAAATTCGTGCGCTGGAAGCAACATTGGCAAAGAATACACATGCCAAAAAGCGCGTGAAAAAAAAGAAAGCTGTTAAAAAACAATCCAAAACATTGAATGAGAAGTTAGATAAATTGTCTGCTAAGCTTAATCCAGCCGTGGCAAAGCCTATTGAAGCCAATGCTGCAGCTTTGGCAGAGAAAAATGCTTACACAGCAGCTTATTTAGCTTTAAAAAGTGGGCGTTATGATGAGTCTTCTTATGGTTTTAGTGCTGTGATTCAAGCTCACCCTGAAGGTATATATACAGACCAAGCATATTACTGGTTGGGTGAAAGTTTGCTTGCACAGCACCGCGATAAGGAGGCGGTAGATGCCTTTAAGCTTGTTGCGAATAAATATAAAAAGAGCCCAAAACATGCAGCAGCACTATTGAAGTTGGCATCTGTGTATCAAACACTTGGGAAACCAAAGAATGCGCGTTCAGCATTAGAGCGTGTGATTAAAGAACATCCTGATAGTCGCTCCGCAGAAAGGGCTCGTGTTCAGTTGGATGCACTAGCTAAGAAAAGTGGAGCGAAAAAATAAACAGTCCAATTGCGAAGTCGCTTCGTATTCATGAAATTTATCAAAGTGTGCAAGGTGAAAGTACATTGGCAGGTATGCCGTGTACTTTCATTCGGCTTGCTGGTTGCCCATTAAACTGTGTGTATTGTGATACACCGCAAGCTATACCTATGGATTCAGGGCAAACCCAAACCTTTGAAACGATATTGAAGGCATTACCCAAACAGAAAACACCGCTAGCTCTAGTGACGGGCGGTGAGCCATTGGCGCAAAAGAACTGTATTGCACTGTTAGAAACTTTATTGCCTTTATATTCCCATGTGCAGTTAGAAACGGCAGGCGCTTATGATATATCACAAGTCCCCCAAGCTGTGTCAGTTATCCTTGATATTAAAACACCTGGCAGTGGGGAAGTGCGGCGTAATCGCTGGCAAAATATGGAGCATCTTCGGGTCAATACGGAAATTAAAATTGTGCTCACGGACAGAGCTGATTATGAGTGGGCAAAAGATATTTTAGATAAGTATAAGCTTGCTGATAAGTGTACTGTGCTTATGTCGTGTACTTGGGGAAGTCTTAACCCCAAAGACTTGGCGGCATGGATTGTTGAAGATGAACTGCCTGTTCGTTTGCAGTTGCAGTTGCATAAATATATTTGGGGCGCGGAGGCAACAGGGGTATGACAACGAAAGCGGTTGTATTATTATCAGGCGGGTTGGATTCTGCTACGGCTCTAGCATGGGCAAGTAAGGAAAAAGGTTGGGAATGTTTCACCATCGCTTTTGATTATGGGCAGCGTCATCGTATTGAGCTAGAAGCATCAAAGGACATTGCAAAGGCTTTTGCAGTGAAAAAACATCAGGTCATCAGCGTGGACTTGCATGCTATTGGCGGTTCATCGTTAACAAGTAATTTGGATGTGCCTAAAGACCAAGCGGAAACAACTTCAATTCCTTCAACCTATGTGCCTGCGCGTAATCTTATCTTTTTGTCGTTAGCGGCTGCATTTGCAGAGACTGTAGGCGCAAACAAATTGGTGATTGGTGCAAATGTGGTGGACTATTCAGGTTACCCCGATTGTCGTCCTGAGTTCTTAAACTCATTTGCTAAAACGGTTGCTTTGGGTACAAAAGCAGGGGTGCAAGGCGCAGATTTTGAAGTCGTGGCACCTTTATTACATTTGGATAAGTCAGAAATTATCCAGTTGGGTTTATCATTGGGGGTAGATTATGCCATGACGCGCTCATGTTATGATCCTAAAGATGATGGCACGCCTTGCGGGCATTGTGATTCATGCCATTTTAGAAACCAAGGGTTTGCTGAGTTGGGAAAAACTGATCCACTATTGGATTAGGTTTAGAGCTAAAGGTTTTTACACACCGCAATTTCATCACAATGGCTAAACTTGGGGCAGTGCACACATACTGTCCAAATTTTTTGTGGTAAGCTTTCTTTGGCAACCACAGTATAACCTTGGGAAAGAAAGAATTTATCAATATAAGTTAAGGCGAAAACACGAGAAATCCCCAGTTTTTGGCTCATAGCTTCACAGGCTTTGACCAATTGGTGACCAATAGACATACGCTGTGCTTTGGGAGATACCACCAAAGAGCGGATTTCGGCTAAATCGGTGTCATAGACATGCAGTGCCGAAACACCTAAAACGTTTCCATCTTTTATGGCGACAACAAACTCTTGTAAATGTTCAAAAATATCATCTTGGTCACGACTAATCAGCGTATTATCTTGCATGAATGGCAGCATCAAGGCATACATTTGTTCAACATCTTGCGCTTGTGCAGGGCGTACTTCAATTGGGTTGGGCATCAAGCTTGCCCACGTTTTAACATGGTTGCAGCATGACTTAAGCTTTCATCATTGATGCCACCCAACATGCGCGCAATTTCTGATGTGCGTTGTTCACCTGTAAGTATGCTTAAATCGGTGCGTGTTCGGTTGTTGTGCACTGATTTTTCAATGGCGACTTGATGATGTGCACATGCGGCAACTTGTGGTAAATGTGATACCACCAAGACTTGTCGCTCATTACCCATATTGCGCAATAATTCACCTACGCACCAACCCGTTTCACCACCAATACCAACATCCACTTCATCAAAAATAGCTGTATCAGGTTCATTTTCTAATGCCCCACAGCCTTTAAGGGCTAAGACCAAGCGACTTAATTCACCGCCCGATGCTGTGTCGGCTAAGCTTTTGAAAGGCTCGCCAATATTGGCTGCTGCCAATAATTGAATATCATCCCAACCATCAGCTTTCCATGTGTTTTTATCACTGCGTGCGACAATACTTGCCGATAATTGCATGTTTTTAAGCCCAAGTTGATTAAGAAAAGGACATAAGTCTTGGATCAGTTTATCGGCTGCTTCAATGCGGGCTTGATGCAGTGTTGTGGCGGCTTCTTGATATGCTGTTTCTAATGTTTTTTGCTGCGAGCGCAATGCTTCTTCATCCCAAGATGCTGTATCCAAGGCGCTTAAGCTTTCTTGCCATTGCTTGATGAGTTTTAAGAGTCCGTTTTCATCGGTATCATGCCTACGTTTGGCAGCCCTTAAATCGGCAAGCCTATCTTCGGTTTGCTGTAAGCTTTGTGCATCTATTTGACTATCCAAAACTTCTTGCAAATAAGGAGATACTTCACTGGCAAGCGAATCCATTTGTGTGAGCAAAGCATGTGCTTCTTGTAAGCTTGGGTGATGTTCAGCTACCGCTTCAACCTGATGAATGATTTCCCCCAAAAGGTTGCGTACGGTGATTTCTTGTTCATCAAACAGGTTAAGTGCAGTTGCAGCAGCTTGTTGCACTTGCTCAATGTTGCGTCCTGCTTCACATTCTGTTTCCAGCTTTTCTTCCAAACCATCTTCAATGTCTAATGCCAATAAACGCTCGCTTTCTTCACGCATCCAGGCTTCTTTTTCAAGTGCTTCATCACGGCTGCCATGTAAATCACGCAAACGTTTGTTGATTTCAGAGAGTTGTGTATATGTTTTATTTACGGTTTGTTTGATGCTTTGCTCAACTCGGGCATCAATGATTTGCTGTTGGAACTCAGGCTGCATCAACGTTTGGTGCTCATGTTGCCCATGCAAATCAAAGCAAATATTGCCGATTTGTTTTAATACCCCAGCAGCGGTTGGTATGCCATTAACCCATGCTTTTGAACGACCTTCAGCGGTGATGACGCGGCGAATCATGATGCCATCATCGGCATCAATATCTTGTTCTTTGAGCAGGTGAAATAGACGTGTATCTTGAGATTCAATTTCAGCAATGACTTCTGCTTTTTCTGCACCATGACGCACCCAATCAGCATTGGCGCGTGCTCCAAATACTGCACCCAAAGCATCCACCAAAATCGACTTTCCCGCACCTGTTTCGCCTGTGAATACAGTCATACCTTTGTTGAGCTCAAGCTCTATGTGCTCAAAAAGTGCGAATTGACGCACATGCAGAGAAACAATCATTTATTGTTGCCCAGCCCAGCCTAATTTATTACGCAAGACATCAAAATAATGCCAGTGCTCCAAATACACCAAAGTGATGTCACCCGCACGTTTCACCGACACGCTATCGCCCATGTTTAGTGTGGAATGGACTTGCCCGTCTAGGTTAAGGGCTGCAGGAGCAGGGCTATCAATGAGGTTTAATTTAATTTCATCATAAGCAGGTAAAACAATAGGTCGATTGGATACGGTGTGTGGGCAAATAGGGACTACACTAATGGCTTCAATTTCTGGATGAACAATCGCACCACCTGCGGATAAGGCATAAGCTGTTGAGCCTGCAGGTGTTGCCAAAACCAAACCATCGGCACGCAAACGAAAGACGAACTGTTTGCGAGCATACATTTCAAATTCAATCATGCGAGGGTGGTCGTTACGTTGTAAGACCACATCATTCATGGCAATGCCTGAGCTGATGATATTGCCTTGGCGAATAATCTCAGCATGCAGTGCAAAGTGTTTTTTCACTTTAAACTGCCCTGCTAAAACATCATCCATGACATCAAACATATTACTTAAAGGCGTATCGGTTAAAAAGCCTAAGCGACCAAGGTTAATGCCCAAAATCGGCACACCAGAGCCGACAAAACAGCGACCAGTTTGTAGTAAAGTGCCATCGCCACCGAGCACAACCATAAGTTCAATATGTTTTGCCATATCTTTTAATGGTGTAACCTTGGCTTTGCTATGCTCTCCAATTTGCGGCGTAACATGGACTTGTAAATCCTTGGCTTGCAACCATGCGCTAAGCTCACACGCTGTTTTCAGTGCAAAGTCGTCATGTTGTTTGGCAACAATGCCAATACGTTTCATTTTGTTTTTACTGTGCCACCAACCCAATGGTCAGGTTGTTTGTGGCATTGGAAACATTGGTTTGCTTTGGGGTGACCTAGTGGTTGAGGTTTGACACCATCAGCACCGTGGCATGCCATGCATTGCTCACGCGATGTTGCTTTATCGTGTATAGCATCATCAGGCACAGCTTTGGTGGTGCGTTCTTTAGCACCTAGGGTGAGAAAGGTGATGACGATAGCTACAATCACAATAAATACGGTGTCACGTTTACTGATTTTCATGGTTTTCTTTGTCCTTTAGCATGTGTTCAATTTGGTTTTTTACGTTGGTGATTCTTTCTTTATCAATCCCGCTTAGACATATTTTACCAGTAGGTTGCTTGCCACAACGCCCAGGGTATGAGCCGATTTCAATATCGGGGTTATTCTTTTGAATATCGCTAAGCTCTTGCGCAAAATTACTTTCAGGCAAATAAACTTCAATTTCTTGGCGTATAAATGCTTTACCTGTGGTGAAGTGCGACAATACGGACTCTAATTGTGAGGCGAAAATATGTGGTACACCTGCAAATACATAAACATTCTGAATCAAAGCACCTGGACATATCGATTGTTCACAAATGATAGGCTTTGCGCCTTCTGGTAAACGTGCCATACGGCGGCGACCTTCTGTGAGCGCGTCTTCACCATAAAAGTTTGTCATCAATTGTATGGTTTCTTTATGCTCCAGCAGGGGCACATCAAAAGCATCAGCTACACTTTGCATGGTAATATCATCGTGGGTAGGGCCAATGCCACCACTGGTGATGACAGCATCATATTGCTGATGTAGGCGCTGCAAGGTAGCGATAATGGTTTCTTGAATATCAGGAACAATAGCAACTTCGCTTAGTTTGCAGCCTACATCAAATAGTGTTTTTGCTGCAAACCAAGCGTTAGCTTCACGTGTACGACCCGATAACACTTCGTTGCCAATAATAAGAATAGCAACGGATTGAAATGCGGGTGTAGTATGTTCGGCATGTAGCATGCCTAAAGCCTAGCGGCGGTTACGTAATGCTGCAATACGGTCTTCAATGCTTGGATGGGTTGCAAACAAACCTTTCATGCCACCGTGGGCACCATAAATTTTCATGGTTGCAAGGGCATCTTCTCGCGCTTCACGATGTTGCCATTCCACAGATTGATGCGATAAAGCATCAATTTTTTGTAAGGCACTAATCATGGCATCTGCACCCAAAGCATCCGCTGCATAGGCATCTGCTTTAAATTCACGTTTGCGTGAAAAAGCGAAAATAACAATAGATGCAAGTACAGAAAGCATGATTTGCAATATCATGTCCACCATAAAATACACCATATGACTTGGTTCACCATCGCGCGCTACAGCACTAGCTACCATGCGTGCAACAATGCTTGCCACAAAATAGACCATGGTATTCATCAAGCCTTGTAATAATGTGGTTGCTACCATATCACCATTGGCAATATGCCCAACTTCATGGGCAAGCACAGCTTTAAGCTCAGCATCCGTTAAGTTGGTCGCCAAACCAGAGGATACAGCAACCATAGCGTTGTTGCGGCTAGGGCCTGTAGCAAATGCATTGGGCACATCATCCCAATATACCCAAACTTCAGGCATGTTGATGCCTTCACGTTCTGCCAATGCTTTTATAGTGTTGTAAACTAGTTTTTCTTTAGGTGTTGTTGGGTTGGTTACTTGTTGCATTTTATAGCCGCGTTTGGCAAGCCATTTGGACATCCAAAGTGAAATAAATGCACCACCAAAACCAAACACAGCAGCAAACATCAATTGACGAGCTTCAAAGCTACCACGGACATCAATGCCAAACATAGGCAAGACAAAGTAGACCAAAATATTGGCGCTGATTGCCAAGGTGACCATGATAAGAATGTTGGTAATCACCAATAAGGCTATGCCTTTAAATGACTTCATGTGTGAAACTCCTTTTTAATTTTATAATTCCTTAATGTGTAGTAATGTATGGTTTGCATATTGGTATTTCAAGCCTATGCAAACTGTGACTATAGCCACTCACATCAATAAGTGACTTGCTATGGTTGTAGGTGTTAAATTTAGATTAAAACAGGTGAATGATTTTGAGTAACCCGAATAAAACAGTGATGAACAACAAACCTTTTCCTTTGAAAAGGTATTATATTTTATATGCAGGTATCGGTGGCATTGTTTTTTATGCCATGTTGTTTTCTTTCTTTATCCATGCCGAACGTCATGCTCTACATCAACAATATATTGCGAACTTGGTTGAAAAAGGCAGTACGTTTTATCGCGATGTGTACCGTGATGTGTTGGAGGAAAACCATGCTAGTTTTGAAACTCTTCAGTCCGATGACATAAGGCACAAGCTAAGAGATAAAATGGAAGAATTGATTACGACTGATTTTGGTTTTGCTAAAGTTAATGTATTTAATCGAAAAGGTGTGATTCTGTATGACTATGAGAATCAAACCAATGAGGGAGACTTGTATGATGATATTCAAGGTGAGGGTTTTCAGTTAGCACTTCAAGGCAAGACTTTTTCCAAACAGGAAGAGGAAGATGGTAAGCGCTTTATAGAGGTATATATTCCTGCGTTTGATTTGGATACCAAGCAAGTAGTGGGTGTGATGGAAGTTTATGAAGATGTGACCCGCTTTGAAGCCATGGTGTATGAAGCACTCAAAGAAGCTTTAGTTGTTCCAACTTTAATTTTCATGCTGTTTAATATCATGCTGTTTTGGATTGTGTTTAAGGCAGATAAAGTGATTACGATGAACACCTGTTTATTGATTAAAGTGCGTGAACATATGGAAAAATACTTGTCTAAATCAACCACGGATGCGATTTATAGCTCTGTCACTGAAGAAAAGGAGCTGTTTAAAGGCGAGATGCAAGAAATTGTTATCTTTTTCTCGGATATTCGTGGGTTTACCAGTTATTCAGAAAATGAAAAACCTGAAGTTGTGGTTGAAAACTTGAATAAACTGTTTGAGTTACAGGCTGAAATTATCCATAAATATGATGGCATTATTGATAAATTTGTGGGCGATGAAATCATGGCGATGTTTCCTAAACATGCTTCTCAAGCTGCTGTGCAAGCAGGCTTAGACATTCAACAAGCCATTCAGGATAGCCAAGATATTAACTTTGATGTGGGGGTTGGCGTGCATTATGGCGAGGCATTGCTCGGCTCGATTGGCACAGAAGACCGCCGCGACTACACAGTGATTGGTAATATCGTGAATACAGGTGCTCGGTTCTGTGGCGCGGCGAAAGGTGGAGAGGTGATTATCAGTAAAGCCGTATATGAGCAGCTTGATGAAAAACACAAAGCCTACTTTAAGTTAAGTGAGCCGCTAAAACTTAAAGGTAAAGAAGAGGTGATTGAAACCTATGTAGGCAAGCCATAAGGGTTGATGTTGTCTTTGATAATCTTGGGATTGGGGAAAGATGGCAATTTTGGTCAAGATACCATTCTTTTAGGGCTTTAGCGTTCGCCATGTTGAGGTAACCATGGCTGAAATGAATCCAAATAGAAAAATATACCAAGCAAGGTTTGATAAAGTGTTGCATTTTATCGATACGCATTTGTATGAAGACTTATCCGTTGAAGTTTTGGCGGATGTTGCATTTTTCTCTAAATTTCATTTTCATCGGCAATTTTCGGCTTATGTTGGCTTAGGTGTATCCAAATATGTGCAACTTTTAAGGCTCAAACGAGCATCGTATCAGCTTACATTTCGTCAAGAAGTGCAAATTATTGATATTGCATATGATGCAAAGTTTGAAAACCCTGAATCCTTTTCCAGAGCGTTCAAAAAAGCTTTTGGACAAACACCAAGCGCATTCCGAAAAGAACCCAAATGGCAACCTTGGCATGAAAAATACAAGTTCCCAGCAAGGGAAGGAGAAATAATCATGAGCCAAGAAATAAATGTAGAAGTCGTTGGATTTGAAGCGGTGAAAGTCGCTGCTTTTGAGCATAGAAAAGCACCCGATTTAATCAATGAATCCATTGCGGAGGTGATTGCATGGCGCAAACAAACAGGTTTATCACCCGTTAAAACCAGCCGAACTTTAGGGTTAGCTTATGATGACCCTACCACAACAAAACCTGATGAATTTCGATTTGATATTTGTTGTGAAGTGACTGTACCCATCCCTGAAGATGATAAGGTGATGAAAAACAAAATCATTCCAGAGGGTAAGTGCGCTAGAATACGGCATGTTGGCCCATATGAGCAGATGACGGCTAAGGTGGTGTTCTTATATAAAGAATGGTTGCCTGAAAGCGGAGAAGAGCTTAGAGATTTCCCCTGCTTTTTTCATTATGTGACTAAGCTTCCTGATGTGCAGGAGCATGAAATCATTACGGATATTTATTTGCCATTGAAATAGGGCGATTTGGTATTCTTCGTGGTGAGTTTGTCATTTCGACCGAAGCGTAGCGGAGTGGATAAATCTATAAGATGCTTCCACGTAGTAAGCATGACGGTAGCTCTTGGTGTCTTTGTGGTTGGTTTTTCTTCATTTCTTTGCCATCAAAGAAACGAAGCAAAGAAAATGCCCCTTAATAGCTGTGTATTTCTTCGCTGCTTAGCAAAAGTGGGCGCTTCTGCCTATGTCCCTTCTTTTGCCAACCATATCAGCACAGCTATAGCAGGGGGAAAGGTGTTGCAGTCATCCTGTTATTTTTACTCTGCGTAACTTTGCGTACTCTGCGGTTGATTTTTTACAGTTTTGTTTCTAAAAGGCTAGCGTTATACCTTCGCCACGCTTATCCGATGCGCCAAAGACTTGCCCTGTTGCTTTATCCCAAAACACTGCCTGCATATTGCCATAATTCCGTATGGCTTTGAGCTTATGTCCTTTGGCTTGTAGTTGCCCCAATACTTTAGGGGTAAACGCACCTTTTTCATGTTGCACCACATCAGGTAAATACTGATGATGAAAGCGTGGTTTATTCATCCATGCGGACACATCGTTACCGCCTTGCATAAATTCCAAACCAGCCAGCAAAACCATGCTGATAATACGCGAGCCGCCCGGTGTGCCGACCACAAATGTTTTGTCTTTGCCGAGGATAAATGTAGGGCTCATGGATGAGAGCATACGTTTGTGCGGGGCAACAGCATTGGCTTTGCCTTGCACCAAGCCATAGGCGTTGGGTTTGCCGACTTGGGTGGCAAAGTCATCCATTTCATCATTCATTAAAATGCCCGTGCTTGGCGAAACATAACCTGAGCCAAAGCCGTAGTTAATCGAGAGCGTGGCGGCAACCATATTACCTTCTTTATCAATGATAGAAAAATGGGTGGTATCCACACCATTGCCCGATGGGTCAGCGATAAAACTGGAAGAGGGTGTAGCTTTGTTCATATCAATGTTTGCACGAAGTTTTTCTAATCGTTTGGGATTGAGCAAATCTGGAATATCCACGAAATCACTATCACCCAAATATTGATTACGGTCTTTATACGCCAGTTTCATGGCTTCAATCACTAAATGGGTTCTATCTACCTCGGAAAGCTTATCCAGTTTATCATCTTTCAGAATGCCCAGCGTTTCAGCTAAGGTGATGCCGCCTGATGAAGGAAGTGTTGCTGTAATCCATTCAAAACCTTGATAGTTGAAACGCATGGGTTCGCGCTCTAGGACTTTGTACGCCCGTAAATCATTCAAGCGAATCAGCCCACCATCTTTTTTCATATCGGCAACCAAACGTTTGGCTGTTTCACCACGATAAAAATCATCCACACCAAACTTGGCAAAGCGTTTCAATGTTTCGGCAAGTTGGGTCTGCTTAATCAGGCTACCGATTTTAGGAACTTTACCTTGATGTAAATAGATGTTGTTTGCAGCGCCTGTTTGCAGCACATCTTTTCGCCATTTCGCAACACGCTGATAATGCTTGGATACCTTAAAACCATGCTGTGCAATATGAATAGCAGCCGCTGAATCACGTTTTCTATCCAATTTGCCATACTTTGTGATTAAGCGATCAATACTTGCAATCAATCCGGGCACACCTGCGGATTGCGCACCGTTAATACTGGATTGGGTTTGAAAAAATTCACCATTGCCAGCCAAAGTCGGTGATGTTTCGCGGGCATCTAGCATCACATATCGTTTTTCTTTGGCGATATAGAGTAAGAAGAAACCACCACCACCAATACCAGAACCTGTAGGTTCAGCAACGCCAATGGTGAGTGCCAATGCGGCTGCTGCATCAAAGGCATTGCCACCTTGTTTGAGGATATCTATTGCAGCGTTCGTCGCAAGCGGGTGAGCAGATGCCACCATGTTTTGATGGGGTAATACCTCTGCCCAAGCAACATTTATCCATAGCAAACTAAGTAGAAAGAATCGAATCATAACAGCCCCTTGTGTGCGTAGCGTTCTAACATTGTGGCATTGCCCATTAAACCACCACTATGCACATACAGTATCGTGCCTTGAATAGTTTGCATATTTGTGAGCAAGGTCTGCCACATCTTAGGCGCATAGATGAGGTCGAATTCAATGCCGCTTTGCTTTAAGGTTTGATAGGTTTCCAAAAATTCAGGGTAAGGTTTGGCAAAATGATACTTGCGCGATGGTTCAAGCAATTTGAGGTTATGAGGTAGGCTTCCAAGTTGCTGCATTTGTTGCATTAAATAGGTGTTATTACCTACGCTGGCTGTGGTGAGAACTTGGCAGTTGGGCAAATGCTTGGCAAGATAATAAGCGGTTGTGCCTGTGCCTGATGGGGTGACGATATTCAGCTTGCTGATGCTTTGCTCTTGTTGCCACTGTTTGATTTCATCTGTTAATACTTTTATCCCTTGCTCTGCTAATGGGGCTGCCCCACCTTGCGGAATCACCAGTGTTTTATCTTGGCTTTGCAGGGTTGGTATCAGTGTTTCGTAATCAGGGCTTTCCAAAAGTTGCATACCTAAATCAAGAGCTGCTTTAAGATTGCCTGTAGGTTGTTGTTTGAGGTGAGGGGGTAAAGGTTTGCAGTAATATTGAAACTGCCAACCTTTTTGCTTGCATAAAGCGGCAATGGATAACATAGCATTGGATTGTGTACCACCGTAGGAAATGACGGTGTTGTATGTTTCAGATGGGGTTTGCAGTAAAGTATAAAGTTTGCGGTACTTGTTGCCGCTGAGTAATGGGTCAAGCAATTCATCGCGTTTGACATAAAAATCAAAGTCTTGAAAACGAAAGGGTGTAACTTCACTGCTCATTGGCTGCGCTGTTCAAATAGACGGAGAATACCTGTTGGTACAGCCAAACCTTCCCAAGACCTAAACCATTGCCCCTTACCTACTGGCGCAGATTGCTCATCTTTTAAGTACAGATGAATACGGCGATGTGTGAGTTGATGCACAAGGTTTGGTTTATGTTTGGGTTTTGTATCCAGCTCGGTAATGGGTGGTGCCCAAAGCCCTGACCAAATACCACTTTTGGGGCGTTTCTCCAACCAAATACCATGTTGTTTATGTTGGTGCACGGATACTTGCCAATACACATCTTTTACTTTTATTGAAGATGTTTTTTTTAGCGGCTCAGTAAAGGCTGATTGGCATGTGGAATTCATAGGGCAGGTTTTACAAGTACGTTTTCTTGCTTGGCAAAGTGTTGCACCCAACTCCATCATAGCTTGATTCCAAAGGTCAGGTTTCTTGCTATGCTCAATATAACCTTGGGCTAATTGCCACAGTTCTTTTTCATTTAGAGTCTTGTTTTCCCAAGCAGATAACACCCGTTTGACATTGCTATCAAGCACTGGCATGTATGTGTTAAAACAAAAAGAAGAAATCGCACCTGCAGTGCTTCTACCAATGCCTTTAAGGCTTAAAATATCTTCAAAATTGGTGGGGAATTGACCATGAAATTGTAGTGTTATTTGTTGGGCTGCTTCATGGATAAAGCGTGCACGTCGATAATAGCCCAAACCTTCCCATTGTTTGAATACATCATCAATGTGTGCTTTAGCTAAGCTTGGAATATCGGGAAACACCTCAAACCATGCAGCATACCTTGGCAATACAGTTTTAACCTGTGTTTGCTGCAACATGATTTCAGAAATCCAGATGTGATAAGGGTCTGTGGTATGCCGCCAAGGTAAGTCACGGGCATTACTGTGATACCAATGAAGTAGGGTGGTGATACTTGCTTTCAATTATAAACGGCGGAATACCGCGCGATCTTCTACCACTTCAAAGACAAAGAAAAAGTTAGCACGCTCTAAACCCCAAGAGCTTGGTAATGGTTTGAAGGGAGCTGCAGCATGTACGGCGGCGACCGCACTATCATTTAATGCGCGACTGGGGCTGGGTTGTACAACTTTAATGCCCGCTAGCTCACCATTGTTGTTGATGGATACGCGCATCAAAACACGACGTTCATTTGGGCTAAGTTGGTTCATGTGTTCGCCAGCAGGTTGCCATTGTTCTTCCAACGCCCGCACCAGACCTTGAGCATAAGGTGCATACTTGGCTTCGCGCGTATTGATGCCAATGTCTGCTTCTTTGGATAAAAGTTGCTTCATACGCCGTTCACGGTCGAATTCACGTGAGAACTGGGTGAGTGCCGCTGAGGCTGGCATCAAATTGGCTAAAGGAATATGAGGTGTGGGTTTAGCTATTGGTTTCTTGGCAGTTTTAGGTGTCTTGTTGGGTGTTAATAATGATGGAGCATCACTTTCACGACTTAAAATACGCGCATTACGTTTCTTTTGCTGCTGTGGAATAGCAGGTGTTTGTGGTTGTTGCGGTGTTAAAGGGCGAGGTTTTTGTTTGGGTTGATGTTGAGCTGCAGTATTGGGTGCACGGGCTGCTCTTGTTCTATCATCATGGGCATTGCGTTGTTGCCCTGTACTATTTTTATTGGAAATGGTTTTGGCATCTGATGGTGATGTTTTTGCCGAGGTTTGGCTGTCATCGAGTAATACAACATCCATAATGGGTGGTGTTTTTTTCTTACTGATAGGGACTTCATTTTTGTTAAATGTAATCAACCAAGCTAAAAATAGGTGTACAGCAAGCGAGGCAACTAACGCAAGGACAAGCTTTCGCTTATCAATGCGCCAATCAACGATTCTTACTGCAGTATTTGCGTACATGCGACTAAGCTTAGCTTTTAAGGGCTGCGATGCCAGTTTTGATGCGTTTTAATGTTTCATCTTTACCCAATAAGCCCAAGGTGACATCAATGGGTGGGGATACAGGTACACCTGCAATTAAAATACGGATGGGTTGAGCAAGTTTACCCATGTTTACGCCTTCGGCTTCACAAATATCAGCAATCCACTGATGGGCAGCTTCACCAGACCAGTCTTCTGTTTCAGCTTTATGGATGAATGCATCCAACAAAGCCCAAGTTCCTTCTTTAAAGTTCTTTTTCACTGCTTTTTCTTGGTATTCGCTTGGTGCGACATAAAACATGCGTGCGCCATCAGCAAGTTCAATCAAGTTTTTGCTGCGCTCTTGAAGGGCAGGGATAACATCAAGCAATGCAGGGCCATTTGAAGTATCCAACTTTAGGAAATAGTTTACTTCATCCACCAAGTCAGAAGGCTTGGATGCTTTAATCCAATGGGCGTTTAACCAATCCAATTTATCTTGGTCAAAGCGTGATGGACTTGCCCCCACATGTGCCAAATCAAAGTATTCAATGAGTTGTTCGCGGCTAAAGACTTCATCATCACCATGCGACCAACCCAAACGAGCAAGATAGTTGTTCACAGCGTGTGGCAAATAACCTTTTTCACGGTATTCTGTAATCGCCACAGAGCCATGACGTTTGGACATTTTTGCACCATCTGCACCATGAATCAGTGGAATGTGAGCAAATTGTGGTACATCTAAACCAAGTGCCTTGTATAATTGAATTTGGCGGGGTGTATTGTTCAAATGATCCGAACCACGCACCACATGTGTGATACCCATATCTGCATCATCAACCACCACGGCAAGGTTATAGGTCGGTGTGCCATCAGTACGCATGATAATTAAATCATCAATTTCTTCATTGGGGAAACATACATCGCCAAGTACCAAATCTTTAACCCAAGTTTCACCATCTTCAGGCGATTTAAAACGAATGACAAAGGGGGCATCTTGTTTTTCAGTTAAATGGCGGCAAGTACCATCATACATGGCTTTCTTGCCTTCAATGCGCTGTTTTTCGCGCATATTGTCTAAGCGTTCTTTGCCGCAATAACATCTATAAGCTTTGCCGTCATCGAGTAACTTGTTCACAGCCGCAATATGTTTATCTTGTCGTGCACCTTGGAATACAGGTTCTCCATCCCAGTCCAAACCCAACCATTTCATGCCATCAAGAATCACTTGGGTTGCTTCATTAGTGCTGCGTTCTTTATCAGTATCTTCAATACGCAGCACAAACTCACCGCCAAAATGGCGAGCATAAAGCCAAGAAAAGAGGGCGGTGCGTGCGCCACCGATATGTAGCATACCTGTGGGAGATGGGGCAAAACGTGTTTTAACAGTCATGTGTGTGTTCCTTAGATGTTTTTTAGTTTAATACGGTAGATTAGCGGCGCGGACGATAGTATTGTGCTTTTTTGGCTTTCCAAAAGGCACGGTATTCTTCGGCAGACACTTCATCGTCATCATTGGTGTCCATCTCATGAAAACGTTCGCCCATGCGTTGTAAAACCATCATTTTGTACTCTTCAAGTGATACGCCTTCAGATTCATCAAAGTCGAGTTCCATAAACTTTTCAACGATTTTGTCGGTAGCCGACAAAATCTCAGATGTGGCAGTTTGTGGCATCATTATGCCCATAAAAGCTAAGAAAAATATAGTAAAACGCATAAAATCACCTCTGTTGTGTAGGTAAATTGTTTACCCTTTAACAAAAGTCGGCATCATAGCCGTGATTTTATCGGCTGACGAGGGGATTATGCAACAATATTTGGATTTTATGCGTGATGTGTATGAAAATGGTACAGTTAAAGGCGACAGAACAGGTACGGGAACACGCTCTGTGTTTGGCAGACAGCTTAGGTTTGATTTAAGCCAAGGTTTTCCATTGGTGACCACGAAAAAGGTGCATTTAAAGTCGATTATCCATGAATTATTGTGGTTTCTCAAGGGTGAAACCAGCACTGTTTATTTGAAAGAAAACGGCGTGAAAATTTGGGATGAATGGGCAAAAGGTGGTGAGCTTGGCCCTGTTTATGGCTATCAATGGCGCAATTGGCCAACACCTGATGGAAAAAACATTGACCAAATTGCTGAACTGATTAAACAAATTAAAGATAAACCCAACTCTAGACGTTTAATTGTTTCGGCTTGGAATGTGGCTGACTTACCTGATGAATCTATCTCGCCGCAAGCTAATGTTGAGCAAGGCAAAATGGCACTGGCACCATGTCATGCCTTTTTCCAGTTTTATGTGGCAGAAGGCAAGTTATCCTGCCAACTTTACCAGCGCAGCGCCGATATTTTCTTAGGTGTACCTTTTAATATCGCATCATACGCATTGCTCACCATGATGATTGCCCAAGTTTGCGACCTAGAAGTGGGTGATTTCGTACATACCTTTGGTGATGCACATTTGTATTCCAACCATTCTGAACAGGTGGAAACGCAATTGTCACGTGCTCCATATAAGCTGCCAACTATGAAACTTAACCCTGATATTAAAGATATTTTTGACTTCACGTATGATGACTTCACCTTGGAAGGTTACCAATCTCATGAGGGTATTCGTGCCCCGATTGCAGTTTAAGTTATAATGACTTGTTTAAGAGATGTATAAATGTTTCTCAAAGGCTTGTGGAAATTGAATTTGAGTGCAGGTTTTCTTATAAGCATAAAAAAATATGCAGAATACGGAAATACCATATTCTGCATAAAATGAGACTACTCAAAGGTTTTTGTTAACTAAATGCCATCTTTTTCATGGCTTTAATATCTTGAAACCTATATAGGTTGGTTATTCAGAGCTGCCCTAAAGAACCAGTGCAGCTCTGAATGTTAAACCAATTTATTTAGCGAAAACTGCATCTGCAAGTTCTTTATAAGTAAATTTGCCTTTAGCAACTTTTTTCTTAATCAAGTTTTTGTATTGACCAGACATCACTTTAGCTTTTTTCTTCCATTTTGCATCACCAGCAGCAACCTTACGATCATCTACAGCGAAACCGCTTTCCCATACTGCTGCCAATGTTGCTGCATCGCCGTATGCTGCTTGGATTTTTTTGAATGATGGACCAACTTTGTCTTTGTCCGTCGCATGGCAAGATTTACATTTTTTAGTCAAGTCACCAGCAGTAGCTGTGCTTAGACCTGCAAATGATACAGCTGAGATAGCTGCAGCAATCAATAGTACTTTTTTCATGGTTTTTCTCTCCTCGTTTAAAATCGTAAGCGAATTGCTAAATCATTTCAATCTGTGATGCAAGTAACTTTTA
>JALWRX010000048.1 GCA_027080505.1 Ghiorsea sp. | reverse complement strand
GGCTTGTTGGTCAAGGTGCACTGTTGCTCTCTTACCACCACAGCTTGTCAGTATGGTTGTGCTTATTAAGATTGCTGTTATTAAGGTAAACGGGTAAGCTAATTTTAACATGGATACGCAAACTAAACATAAAGAACAATTTGGTAAACACTGGGGTAAACTTTTTATTGTTGCGACACCCATTGGCAATTTACAAGACATAACGTTTCGTGCTGTAGATACATTGAAGCATGTGGATGTGATTGCTTGTGAAGATACACGAACCAGCCGTAAGTTGTTGGATTTTTATGGTATTGGCACCAAGTTGATACCTTGCCATGACCACAATGAAAATAAAGCTGCTCAACAAATCATGGGGCTGTTGCTTGAAGAAAAAAATGTCGCACTCATTTCAGATGCAGGCACGCCGCTGATTAATGACCCTGGTTATCATGTTGTGCATTTGTTGCGTAAAGAAGGTTTTGATGTGGTGACGATTCCTGGTGCATCCAGCCCGATTGCTGCACTGGCAGCTTCGGGGTTGCCCACGGATATTTTTACATATTTGGGTTTTTTGCCACGCAAGGGCAAGACAAGGTCTGTTTTATTGCAACGCATACAGCAAGCCAAAGATACACAAGTCTTTTTAGAGTCGCCCAAACGTATTCTTAAAACATTACAAGCCTTGCAAAGCTTGATGGATATGGGCAATCGACCATGTGTGGTTGGGCGAGAACTCACCAAAATGTATGAAGAATTTATTCATGGTACTTTGGATGAGGTGGTAGCCCACTTTCAAGCGCATGATGGTCGGGGAGAAATGGTGGTGATGGTTGGTGCAGGGAAACAAACCGAAGCCGATGATGTGATGATTCAGCAGGCTTTAGATGTAGCGTTAGCGGCTGGTTTGTCGGCATCAGCATCAGCCAAACAAGTTGCCAAAGATTTGAATGTTTCACGCTCACGGGTTTATGCTCTAGTGCACCCTAAGGTCAAGGAAACTTTGAAGAACAATGAGCACGATTAAAGGTAGGGCTGCTGAAGATGCGGCTGCTAAGTTTTTAATCAAGAAGGGTTATCTGATTTTGGACAGAAACCGCAGGTTGGGGCGGGGTGAGTTGGATATTGTGGCTTCGTTGGCGGATATACTTGCTTTTGTTGAGGTGAAAGGACATCAACAACGTACATCGAGTATTGAAGCTATGCATCAGGATAAACAGCAGCGTATGGTATCTGCTGCACAAACATGGTTGGGGCAACATCCTGAATTTGCCAATCATCAGTGTCGCTTTGATTTGATGGTTGTCCTACCTTCCAATATCAAGCTTTTACCGCCCAAGGTTGAGCATATTCAAGATATTATTCGTCTTTAGCTTCTAAACTTGCCACTTTCTTAAGCGTTTTACTCAAACTTTTGATTTGTTCACTAGATAATTGTTTGCCATGGTCTTGAATGAAAAATACATCGACAATACGCTCCCCAAAACTTGAAATCGATGCGCCATTAATGATGAAACCTGCACG
>JALWRX010000047.1 GCA_027080505.1 Ghiorsea sp. | reverse complement strand
AATGATGATGAGTTGGAGCTGGTAGAAGCGGGTGATATTTTAGGGGCGATTGAGAAGTTGGCTTGGTTTGCAACCATTGTTTTGGGCTTGGCGATGGCATTGATTGTATCCAATACACTACGTATGATTTTGTTAGCAAGAGCCGATGAGGTGCATTTGATGCGTTTGATGGGTGCTAAAGAATGGTTTGTGCGTTTGCCCTTTGTTTTAGAGGGTTTATTGCTAGGAGCAGGTGCAGGATTTGTTGCATGGTTGCTGGTGTGGCCTTTGTTATGGTTTACCGCAGATTGGCAGATGAGTTTAGCGATTGATTTAAGTGGTTGGGCGATGTTTTTACCATTGGTGTTGGGTGGTGCTGTGGTGGGTTGTATGGGTGCGCTGATTGCGACAGCCAATATTGTATCTCCAGAAAGTGAGGCTTAGGTAGTGATATGACAATGGAAACTTGGAAAGCAACAACGATTTGCTGTGTACGTAAAGGTGATGACGTTGCCATTGCAGGTGATGGGCAAGTATCTTTGGGTGATACGGTGATTAAACATGGTGCTAAAAAAGTACGGTCCATTCGTGACGGTAGTATTTTGACAGGTTTTGCAGGTTCGACTGCCGATGCTATGAACTTATTTGAAAAGTTTGAAGCCAAATTGGATGAACATGGTGCCAATTTAACCCGCGCAGCAGTGGCTTTGGCTAAAGATTGGCGTACCGATAGGGTGTTACGCAAACTTGAAGCTATGATGATTGTGGCAGATAAAGAACGCACTTTAATTATCTCGGGTAATGGCGATGTATTGGAGCCTGATGAAGGTGTGGCAGCGATTGGTTCAGGTGGCTCATATGCAAGGGCTGCAGCAACAGCTTTGGTTCGCAAAAGCGATTTGGATGCTGAAGCTTGTGTGCGTGAAGCAATGAAAGTTGCTGGTGATATTTGCATCTATACCAATGACCATGTGACGGTTGAAGTCTTGAGTGCATAACTGCACTTGTTTATGATGTTGAAACACACACCTTTTCCCTTATTGCCATACCGTTTTTTGTTGTGGGGGCTTATTTCTTATATTGTGATTGAAACACTGGGTGTTTTGGTTTTGCAATATATGGGCGGTGTTCAAGAGCAGACTGTTATTATATGGATGCGACTGCTGGAGTTGCTAGCATTTATTGTTTTTATTCATAAGTTTAATGTATTATCGAATTTAGGCTTAAATATGCCTAAGCAAGATAGTTTTTATGTTTTTCTTCAGATTGCAGTGGTTTGTCTTATGGGAGCAGGCTTGTTGTATGCTTTGCAACCAAAGTGGTTTGCATATATTACATTGCCAGCATGGCTGCATGGTATTTCAGGCTTATTATTGATGGTGGTGCTTGCTCCTATTGTTGAAGAACTTATATTTCGTGGGTTGCTTTATAGGATGTTACGAGAGCGTTGGGGCATTTTTATTTCTGTGGCAGCAAGTGCGGCTTTCTTTTCTTTGGTTCATCATGGTATGCTGCTTTCCCCGCAGCTTATTG
>JALWRX010000046.1 GCA_027080505.1 Ghiorsea sp. | reverse complement strand
TATCACGACCAACCATTTCTTGTAACATACTGTTTTGTCGAGAGCGGATACCAATTTGTTCCCTTTGGGTTTCATACTCTTCATTAGTGAGTAATATATCCTGCATGGGTAGAATATCATCAATACGAAAGTCTTGTCTTCGATTTTGCTCAGGCATAAGGTAACTCCTGTTGTTTTATAGATTTATCTTGTCCCATTGAAGCTTGGATAGGCATCACACCTTCATCGCAATTATCTGACTTGGCTTGGGTGAAAATATTACCTTGGCGAATGGCTTCAAGAGCTACGGCAACAACTTGTGGGTCAAACTGTGTTCCTGAGGCAAACTCTAACTGCTCTGCGCAAAAGCATAAGGGTTTGGCTTGGCGGTAAACCCTATGGGTAGTCATAGCATCAATGGCATCGGCGACGCAAACAATCCGGGCTTCAAAGGGTATTTCTGTGCCACCAATTTTATCAGGGTAACCTTTGCCATCCCAACGTTCATGGTGGTGGCGCACAATCAAGCGTTCACGAACTAAGGTGTCCATGTTTTTAAGGATGGAATCACCAATGGCAGGGTGAGCTTTCATAATATTATATTCTTGTTCTGTATATCGGCCTGGTTTGAGTAGTACGGAGTCTGCTACACCTACTTTGCCAATATCATGTAGTAAACCACCTGTTTTAATTAATTGAATGCTTTCATCATCCAAACCTAAAGCTCGTGCAAATTGAACAGAAAGCAGGCTGACTCGAGATGAGTGGTCTTTGGTATATCGATCTCTTGCTTCTAATGAGCGAACAAGCGCAATTAATGTTTCATTCATACTATCGGCAAGTGCGGCATGAACAGCACGATTATCTAAAAGCGTATCAAGCTTCTTGATAAGCAAGCTAAGCATATAGCGCGATTCATCGGTTAAAGGTGATGTGCTTAAACGGTTGGTTAAACATAAAACACCCATAGGAATACCTTGCAGATATACTGGGATTGCCAAATAAGCATTACTTTCCAGATTTGGCCAACATGGGTTTACCTGTTGCTGAGGCAACACCTCAATAAACTCTTGGGAGGCATGGATTAAAGGACCAAAAGGTGTATCGTGTAAGTGACATGATTTTGCAATAGTCGAAGCATTTCCTTGGAATGCAACTTGTACCAATGTTTCTTTATTACGTTCATACAAGGCAAGGTAGCCGCCTTGCGCATGCACCA
This sequence comes from Ghiorsea sp., assembly GCA_027080505.1. Lineage (GTDB taxonomy): Bacteria > Pseudomonadota > Zetaproteobacteria > Mariprofundales > Mariprofundaceae > Ghiorsea. The sequence goes on along the minus strand of JALWRX010000046.1, from coordinate 315 downwards.
TATCAATGGCTATTTTTAGTGCGCTATCACATACTGAAGATACATCTGGGCTTTTAGGCATTTCATCAAACATACGAAACAAAAGCCCCAGTTTTCTATCCATTTCAAACATTTCAGGCAGTAACTTGCTATGGTGTGCGTGGTTGCTTGATGAGGTTGGAACTTTAATAATATTTTTCAGTTCTAGAACATCTTGTACACAGCCTAATAACACATCAGGGTCAAAAGGTTTAGCGAGTATATGCTCAATATTGAGGCTTTTGGCTTGTTGGACATGTTTGTCTGAAAGAAAACCACTAATGAGTACAATGGGTG
>JALWRX010000045.1 GCA_027080505.1 Ghiorsea sp. | reverse complement strand
TTGGCGGGTTTGGTGCGTCGTATTGATAAAAATATCAGCGTGGCATCTGTGCAAACCAGTGACTTGATGGATAAAGCTTTGGAAAGTGTAGGGAGTGAATCATGAGCGATAAAAAAGTAGCGATAGTTACAGGCGCAAGCCGTGGTATTGGTTTTGCCATTGCCGAAGGTTTTGCTAAAGCAGGATATAATTTAGCAATTTGTGCCACACGCGAAGCCACAGTCAATGCATCGGCAGATAAATTGAAAGCTTTGGGTGCAGAAGTGCTTCCTGTGGTTGTGGATGTCACCGATGGTGCTGCGGTGAAAGCGTTTGTTCAAGATACCGTGAAACACTTTGGACGTTTGGATGTGTTAGTGAATAATGCAGGTATTACCAAAGATGGTTTGGCTATGCGTATGAAAGCTGAAGATTGGCAGGCAGTGATTGATACCAACTTAACATCAGTATTCCATGCATCGCAAGCTGTACTTAAACCCATGATGAAAGCACGCAGTGGGCGTATTATTAATATCTCATCTGTGGTAGCATCTATGGGTAATCCTGGGCAGCTTAATTATTGTGCTTCTAAAGGTGGTATTGATGCCATGACTCGTTCTATGGCACATGAAGTAGGTTCTCGTGGTATTACAGTCAATGCGATTGCACCTGGTTTTATTGCTACAGCAATGACAGATGAAATGGGTGATGATGCCAAAAAATCTTTGGAAACACGTATTCCATTGGGTCGCTTGGGTTCACCTGAAGATATTGCGGCTATGGCGTTGTTCTTGGCTGGTGATGGTGCGGCTTATATCACGGGTCAAGTGATGCATGTGAATGGCGGCATGTATATGTAAGTTTGGTTAACATTTTTTAACCATTGAAAGCTTGTCAAAAGGCCGTGAGAACTTTAACCTAGCGTTATGCGTGTTTTTGTTCTGATAGCCTTTTTTGCTTTGCAGTTATCTGTGTTTGCATGTGGATTTGATATTCATGTGCACACGGTGTCGGCTGATGACACTACTCAAGTTGCCCAATCCCAAGCTGGGGATGAAACGCAACATCAGAACAACGATGTAGACCATGCATGCCATGTTCATACTTCACATACATTGTTAGACCTTGCTTCAATGACAAGCAGTGAAGTGCCACTATTTTCTTTTGTGGTTGAACATCTTTGGGCAGAGCCCAACCTTAAAAAACTTCCTTTTTCCATCGATTATCCACCCAAAACCACAGTATAGTTGTTAGCACTTACAGCCCTTGGCTGCTAAGTTTTAATAACTTTTCCCCAAACTTAAAATAAATTATTCCACAGGGGGAAACTGTGAAAATTCGTTATATGACGATAGGTATGCTCATAAGCATATTGCCGTGGGCTGCACATGCAACCACGCTAGAAGAAGCCATGAATATGGCAAAAAGTAAACATCCCGAACTTCAAATGTCGGTATTGGATAATGATGCAGCACGAGCGCAATTAAGCTCGCAAAGTTCGTATGCATATAATCCTGAAATATCATTGGAATACCAAGATAG
>JALWRX010000044.1 GCA_027080505.1 Ghiorsea sp. | reverse complement strand
TCCCCAGAATTACCCAGAATTAGCAGTAAGTCGGGGTCGAACCAATCCAAGCGATTGACCATTTTTCCGTCCTTCTGCGTTATCGCAAGCTTATGCGCAACAAGCACACTTCGCTTGCAAAGCCTTGTGGTTGTGTCTGGGGTCGAACCAAGCTAAGTGATTGATATATAGTCTTTTATGCTTGAAACAAGGGCTGTTTTTAAGCTTAGAAGCCCCTTTTTTAGGGTGAAAAGATAGCTTTAAGGGATTATGGTGTGGTTTATGCCAAGAGCGAGTCGTCATCATATTCCCAATCAGGTGTGGCACATTACCCATCGTTGCCATCAGCGCGATTTCCTTTTTAAATTTGCCAAGGATAGAAAATGTTAGTTTGAGCCTTTAGTGTTTCCCGTTGAGATTTGTCATCAAAATAATGTTGGTTCTACGATAACAAAGTTACGGGCATAAATTGGCATAGTCTATGCTTCCTGATTGATAGTTTTGAAAGGTCAATAAGGATGCAAAGAGGTGTGTTATGATTAAAACATTGAAGAATTGGTGGAATCAAGAGGAATTGAGTTCAGAAGAGCCTGAGTTGAAATTGGCGGTAACCAAATTGATGGTCGGTATGATGGCGATGGATGGCAATGTGGATGAGGTTGAGTACGGTGAAGTCATTCGGTTGCTCAATGAAAATTACAACCTTAGTATAGAAGAATCGAAAGCATTGGTTGAAAATGCTATGGATAACGAACGAGATGATTTGCATTTTTCTAAGGTGGTAGCACAAATCGAAAAAAGTTTCTCTGTTGAGGAGCGAGCAAAAATTTTAAAGAAAGTCTGGTCTATTGCTTTGGCAGATGGTGATGTGGACTTTATGGAAGAGCAGTATATTAATCGTTTGTCAGGCTTGATTGGTGTGCCAGCGGTGATGCTGAATGAGCTAAAAAGTGAACAAGAACGTCTTTATCCCAATTTGAATCAAAGCCAGCGTTACCAAGATCCAGCACAGGCATAAGTTAGTTCTAACGATGTAAATGAATAGATGGTTTGTTGTAGATAAGCTGCTTGTATTGTTGGTGAAATCCCTAATTATTTAAAATTAAAAAATACCACTTGCGTTATGTTGTTCAGTCATTATAGTGCGCCGTCCATCGGTTTTGCTTGATGGAAGAATTGGCCGGCATAGCTCAGTTGGTAGAGCACTTCACTTGTAATGAAGATGTCACGGGTTCGACTCCTGTTGCCGGCTCCAGTTCAATGATATGCGCAGTATGCCTTGAGCTGCTGCGCATATTTTTACTAAACTTTGGTTTAGTAAGGTTGGGAGAGGTTCCAGAGTGGCTAAATGGGGCAGACTGTAAATCTGCTGGCTCCGCCTACGGTGGTTCGAATCCACCCCTCTCCACCATTTTATAAAGAGGCTTAGGTCTCTTGGTTGCGGGTATGGTACAATGGTAGAACCTCAGCCTTCCAAGCTGATGATGCGAGTTCGATTCTCGCTACCCGCTCCAGTTTGGTTGTAAGTTGGGGTTGGTGTGACCTTGATTGCCCAGGTAGCTCAGGGGTAGAGCACATCCTTGGTAAGGATGAGGTCGCGGGTTCAATTCCCGCTCTGGGCTCCAGCGTTTGGAAGCCATGGTGCAAAAAGTTTGTAGTGAAATGTAATGCGTAGGAGAAAGTAAATGTCTAAGGAAAAGTTTGAACGTAATAAGCCGCATGTGAACATTGGTACGATTGGTCACGTGGATCACGGCAAAACCACATTAACAGCAGCAATCACCAAAGTATTGGCTGAAGCTGGTGGTGCAGAGTTTAAAGATTACGGCGATATTGATGGTGCTCCAGAAGAGCGTGAGCGTGGTATTACCATTTCAACTGCACACGTTGAATATGAAACGGCAACACGTCACTATGCACACGTTGACTGCCCAGGGCATGCTGACTATGTGAAAAACATGATTACAGGTGCTGCACAAATGGATGGTGGTATCTTGGTTGTGTCGGCTGCAGATGGTCCAATGCCACAAACGCGTGAACACGTATTGCTTGCTCGCCAAGTAAATGTACCTCACTTGGTTGTTTTCTTGAACAAAGCAGACATGGTTGATGATGAAGAGCTGCTTGAATTGGTAGAAATGGAAGTTCGTGAACTTTTGGACTCTTACGACTTCCCAGGTGATGATATTCCAGTGATTACTGGTTCTGCACTTAAAGCATTGGAAGGTGATACTTCTGAAATTGGTTCACAAGCTATCATGAAATTGATGGATGCTGTGGATTCTTATATTCCAACACCAACACGTGATGTTGATAAGCCATTCTTGATGCCAATCGAAGATGTGTTTTCTATCTCTGGTCGTGGTACAGTTGTAACAGGTCGTATTGAGTCTGGTGTTCTTAACGTTGGTGATGATATTGAAATTGTTGGTATTCGTCCAACGACTGCAACCACTTGTACTGGTGTTGAAATGTTCCGTAAGCTTCTCGATCGTGGTGAAGCTGGTGATAACGTAGGCGCATTGCTTCGTGGTACAAAACGTGAAGATGTTGAGCGTGGTCAAGTATTGGCTAAGCCAGGTTCAATCACACCACATACTGAGTTCAAAGCTGAAGCATATATTTTGAACAAAGATGAAGGTGGTCGTCATACGCCATTCTTCGACGGTTACCGTCCACAGTTTTACTTCCGTACAACTGACGTGACTGGTTCTGTTAAGCTACCTGAAGGCACTGAAATGGTCATGCCTGGCGATAATGTCGCTATGGACGTAACATTGATTACACCAATCGCAATGGATAAAGAGCTTCGTTTCGCTATCCGCGAAGGTGGACGCACAGTTGGCGCTGGCGTTGTAACTGATATTAACAAGTAACTAAGGTTAAAAAACAGTAGGCGACTGCGGAGTAATCTGCAGTCGCCTTTGCTGTTTGGTAGAGGTAAGTAAAATGCGTGAACTATTATCATTGGCATGTGAAGAATGCAAGCGTCGTAACTATACGACAGATAAGAATAAACGTACGATGACTGAAAAGTTGGCGTTGAAGAAATATTGTAACTCTTGCCGTAAGCATACGCTTCATAAAGAAAGTAAAGTTTAAGGTTAGGGTGAAATAGGGGAGTAGCTCAATTGGTAGAGTACTGGTCTCCAAAACCAGGTGCTGTGGGTTCGAGTCCCTCCTCCCCTGCCATTTTGCGCCGTTTAAAGCAGTAAAGTTTCTTTTTAGAGGTTGGTGACATGAGTCGTATTGCAGATGCACAAAAATTTATACGTGAAGTTCAAATTGAGGCTAAAAAAGTGGTTTGGCCTGAGCGTAAAGAAACGATTCAAGCTACTTTGATGGTGTTTGTAATGGTGTTGGTTATTTCCACTTTTTTATATGGTGTTGACTCGCTGCTAGGTTGGCTTGTTCAAAAGGTGATATAAATGGCAAAGCAATGGTATGTGGTTCAAGCGTATTCGAATGCGGAAGATAAGGTTGTTGCATCTTTAAGGGAAAATATTGAGCGAGCAGGTCTTCAAGATTTGTTTGGTCAAATTATGGTTCCTAGAGAAGAAGTTGTTGAATTACGAGATGGGCAAAAGGTTATTAGTCGTCGTAAGTTTTTTCCAGGGTATGTTTTGGTTGAAATGGAATTGACAGATGAGACCTGGCATATTGTAAAATCTACGCAGCAAGTGACTGGTTTTTTGGGTGGAACGGGTAAACCGCGTCCTATGCCTAAGAAGGAGGTTGAGCGCTTGTTGCATCAGATTGAAGAAGGTGTTGAGCGTCCTAAACCAAAAGTATTGTTTGAAGTTGGTGAGGCCGTTCGTGTGATTGATGGCCCATTTGCTTCATTCAATGGTCTTGTTGAAGAAGTGGATGAAGATGAAGCGAAATTGAAAGTAAGTGTTTCAATTTTTGGTCGCCCTACGCCTGTTGAGTTGGAGTACTTCCAAGTCGAGAAAGCTTAAAGTTTTAATCTGGCAAGGATGCTAGATTTTACCGCATTTGCGGGAGTGATTGCATAATCACGAATAAAGATAGATAAGCAAGATGCTTTGAAATCGGTTGGAGAGATATAATGGCAAAAGTATTAGAGAAGCTTGTGAAGCTTCAAGTTCCTGCAGGTAAAGCAAACCCTGCCCCACCAGTTGGTCCTGCACTGGGTCAAGCTGGTCTGAATATCATGGAGTTCTGTAAAGCATTTAATGCAAGAACTCAAGAAATGGAAGCAGGTATGCCGCTTCCTGTTGTGATTTCAGTATATAAAGACAAATCATTTGATTTTGTTATCAAAACACCACCTGCATCTATTTTGTTGATGAAAGCAGCAAAAATTAAGAAAGGTAGTGGCGAGCCCAACAAAAACAAAGTTGGCACAGTGACTCAAGCGCAATTGGAAGAAATTGCACAAGCGAAAATGGTTGATTTGAACTGCTATGATGTTACAGCAGGTGCAAAAATCATTGCTGGCACGGCTCGTTCTATGGGTCTAGAGGTCAAGGGATAAAGTCATGGCAAAGTTAACGAAACGTATGAAAGAAGCGCGTAGCTGCGTTCCTGAGAATAATGTAAGTGTGAAAGAAGCTTTGGCTGCGGTTTTGGCGCAACCTAAAGCAAAATTTGATGAGTCTGTTGATGTTGCAATCAAATTAGGCGTTGATCCACGTCATGCAGACCAAATGGTTCGCGGTACAATTGCCTTACCAAACGGCACAGGCAAAACTGCACGTGTTGCAGTATTTGCTAAAGGCCCTAAAGCTGAAGAAGCTGAGAAAGCGGGTGCAGACATTGTAGGTGCTGAAGATTTAGCTGAAAAAATCCAAGGCGGGTTCATGGACTTTGACCGTGTGGTGGCAACACCAGACATGATGGGTCAAGTGGGCCGTTTGGGTCGTGTTTTGGGTCCTCGTGGCTTAATGCCTAATCCTAAATTAGGCACGGTAACTATGGACGTGGCTAAAGCTGTTGCGGCAATCAAATCAGGTCAAATTGAAGTGCGTGTAGATAAGGCAGGTGTAGTTCATGCTCCTGTGGGTCGTCGTTCTTTTGATGTGGAAAAACTTCATGAAAATGTTGAGTTTTTGATTTCAGAATTGAACCGCATGAAACCAGCATCTGCAAAAGGTCGTTATATGCAAAGCTTTGTGCTTTCTGCGACTATGGGAGCAGGTGTACGTGTGGATTTAGGAACACTTTAAAAAGAATTGGTTTACATGTCTTCACTGGGAAGGCATGTAAACAACAAGTTAATCGCATTATGTGATTAAAGAACGATCCGTCCCAGACTACAGGCGCACCTTAGGGTGCTTAATCAAGAAAGCCAGTACAGATGGAGTGATAGCTCACTTGCGCGGGTCAAAAATAAGCAAGGAGGTAGAAGTGAATCGGGAAAACAAACAAACTATTGTTGAAGAACTTCATGCTGCTTGGTCGGAGTCAGATTCTGCTATTGTTGCACAATACAGTGGTCTGAATGTATCTGCTATGGGTGACCTAAGAAGTCGCTTGCATAATGCAAATGTAAATTTACGTATCGTAAAAAACACATTGGCACGTCGCGCAGCTAAAGATACAAGCTTCGAAGCAGCGGAAGAATTTTTCACTGGTCCTGTTGCAATTGCATATGGTTCAGACCCTGTGGGTATGGCCAAAGCAATTTCTGACTTTGCCAAAGAGAATAAAGCCTTAGAAATTCGTGGTGGTGTTCTTGATGGAAAAGCGATTGATGCAGCGGGTATCAAAGCATTGGCGAGCTTACCATCGCGCGAAGAATTGCTGGCTAAGATGTTGGGCAGCATGCAATCACCGATCAGTGGTTTCGTCCGTACTTTGAACGAAATTCCAGCATCATTTGTGCGGACTTTGGCAGCAATACGCGACCAAAAAGAAGCATAAATATTAACCGTATTTATTTTTATAATTAAAAAACGCAAGAGGAAATAATTAAAATGGCTATTACAAAAGATGATTTAATCACAGCAATCGAAACAATGTCAGTACTTGAACTTTCTGAGTTGGTATCTGCATTGGAAGAAAAATTTGGCGTATCAGCAGTAGCTCCTGTAGCAGTAGCTGGTGTTGCAGCAGCAGGCGGCGCAGACGCTGGTGGAGCGGAAGAAAAATCTGAGTTCGATGTTGTTCTAGCTTCAGCAGGCGACAAGAAAATTCAAGTAATCAAAGCAGTTCGTGAAGCGACAGGTCTTGGCTTGAAAGAAGCTAAAGCAGTCGTTGACGGTGCTCCAGGCACAGTAAAAGAAGGTGTTTCTAAAGATGATGCCGAAGCTTTGAAAGCCAAACTTGAAGAAGCTGGCGCAACTGTAGAGTTGAAATAATTAGCGCATTGCGCTTTTTGATTTACGCGTGATTGAAGGCTAATCCCTTAGTAGTTTACTGCTAAGGGTTTGGTCTTTTTCGCGTTTTAGTTTGAGATTGAAAGAAAGATAAGATTTATAAGAAACATTGAGGTCAACACATGGGCAAACAAGCTATTGTTAAACGTATCCG
>JALWRX010000043.1 GCA_027080505.1 Ghiorsea sp. | reverse complement strand
TTTAAAAGCCAGATTGCAGCCGCGCCAAAGCAGCCCTTGCCCATGATGTTTGTAATTGTTTGGTTAATCGCGTTCGTTCTGATTCAATCACACTGGGGTCATCGCCTGCAAATACGTCTGCCGAAACTAAAATACCGCTTGCTTGCCAAATCAAGCTATTTTCTTGATACATACGCAAGGTTGCAGCAATGCTTAATCGATACTGCACTGCCAAACCCGAAGCATCAAAGCCAATCGGTGAAAAGGTCTCTTGTACTTGCTCTAAGCGCACAGTGATATGTGTCTTACTTGGTTTCACATCATCCAAAACAGGCAAATGTTTATTCTCTTGCCATAATGCAGCAAGCTCCAAGCGTAGTGCCTGTGCTTTAGGCGAAGCGCCCGCCTCTAACCATGCACTTTGCACACCACTGGGTATCACACTGCTATTGCCCTGCCCTACCAAATGGTAACCACAGCTACTCAAACATAGCCCAAGAAGCAAAGTACAGGTTAATCTCATGCAGGTTTGACCACGATATTGAGCAGGCGACCTTTGACCAAAATCACCTTCACAATTTGATTGCCTTCCAGCCATTTGGCAATGCCCTCATGGGCTTGCGCTGCAGCTAAAGCATCATCTTGGCTTACATCAGGAGAAACCACGATTTCACCGCGTTTTTTGCCTTGAATTTGCACCACCAAGTTAATTTCATCTTGCACCAAAGCCGATTCATCCACTTCTGGCCAAGCTGCCATCACAGCCATGGTCTCAAAACCTAATTTTTCGCCACATTCGCAAGCAAAATGCGGCACGAGTGGCGCAAGCATAGTCACCAAGGCTTTCGCCCCTTCTTCAAACACAGCAACACCTTCATCATCACAAGCATCAAATGCACTCAAAGCATTGGACAGCTCCATCATGGCAGCAATCGCCACATTAAATGCAAAACCTTGCTCAAAAGCATGGGTTACCCGTTGAATATGCGTGTGAATGGTGCGGCGTAGTGTTTTGGTGGCTTTAGCATTGGCTGTGCCTTGGTATGTTTGACCCACTTTATCCAACAACACCCAAACACGATTCAAGAAGCGGCTCGCCCCTTCCACACCTTTATCGCTCCACTCCAAATCACGCTCTGGTGGTGCGGCAAATAAAGTGAACAAACGTGCTGTATCTGCACCATATTTTTCAATAATATCTTTAGGGTCAACCGTATTACCCTTGGATTTGGACATCTTGGTGCCATCGAGTAATACCATACCTTGGGTAAGCAAGTTTTTAAAAGGCTCAGAGCCAACCTTATCCCCATCAAACAAACCCGCATCACGCATCAATTTATGGTAAAAACGAGCATACAACAAATGCAATACGGCATGTTCTACACCACCAATATATTGATCCACAGGTGCCCATTTTTCCATGCTGGCTGCATCTACCATGGCTGTATCACAATTGGCAGAAGTATAACGGTTCATATACCAAGATGATTCCATAAATGTATCAAAGGTATCGGTTTCACGCTTGGCAGCTTTGCCACATTGCGGGCAATCCACGTTTACAAATGCTTCGCACTCTGCCAAAGGTGATGCGCCACCTGTAGGCTGCAAATATTCAGGAAGCACCACAGGTAAATCTTGCTCAGGCACAGCCACAGTGCCGCAATCATCGCAATGAATCACAGGAATCGGTGTACCCCAATAACGTTGGCGTGACACCAACCAATCTCTTAGGCGGAACTGTGTGCGCTCCTCACCTTTACCATGTGTATTCAACCAGTGTGTAATGGTTTTCTTGGCTTTATTTGACTTTAAACCATCAAATTCACCCGAGTTGATGAGCACACCTGCATCGGTAAACGCAGCTTCTTCAATATACCATTCACCCTTTTCAGGCTGAATCACTTGTTTGATATTTAAACCGTATTTCTTCGCAAAGTCATAATCACGTTCATCATGCGCTGGCACACTCATCACAGCCCCCGTGCCGTAACTCATCAACACAAAGTTCGCCACCCAAACAGGTACTGCTTCACCTGTAATTGGATGAATAGCATTCACACCAAGCGGCATACCTTTCTTTTCCATGGTTGCCATATCAGCTTCTTTGGTGGACACCGCACTGCATTCTTCCAAAAAGGCCGCAAGCTCTGCATTATTCTCCGCAGCCTTGATTGCCAAAGGGTGCGCCGCAGCCACTGCCATATAAGTCACACCCATGAGCGTATCAGGGCGTGTGGTAAAAATATCCAAGGTTTCATCACTGCCTTCAACTTGGAAAGACACTTCTGCACCCGAAGATTTGCCAATCCAGTTGCGTTGCATACCCACAACCTTGTCAGGCCAACCTTTGAGTTGGTCAAGGTCGTTTAACAATTCATCAGCATAATCGGTAATTTTAATAAACCATTGCGCCAAATTCTTTTTATGCACAGGTGTATCACAACGCCAGCACACACCATCTTCCACCTGCTCATTGGCAAGCACAGTATGGCAAGGCTCGCACCAGTTCACTTCGGCTTCCTTGCGGTACGCCAAGCCCTTTTCCATCAGTTTGGTGAACATCCATTGTTCCCAACGGTAGTATTCAGGTTTACAGGTTGCGATTTCTCGGCTCCAATCATAAGAAAGCCCCAAACGCTTGAGCTGACCACGCATTTGTTCAATATTGGCATACGTCCATTCCGCAGGTGGTCTGCCATGTTTAATCGCTGCATTTTCCGCAGGTAAACCAAAGGCATCCCAACCAATCGGGTGCAACACATTGAAACCCTGCATACGTTTGTAACGTGCAACCGCATCACCCAAACAATAGTTGCGCACATGACCCATGTGCAAATTGCCCGATGGATAAGGAAACATCTCAAGGCAATAATAGGCAGGGCGCGTATCGGCTTCATCTTCATGCGCAATATCAATGCCTACTTCATCCCAAAGCTTTTGCCACTTACCTTCAATCGTTTGCGGGCTGTATAAATTCTCTGACACCTAAAACCTCTTTTTATACACGATTTCAACGTGTATGCCTAAATTAGAATGCATATCATAGGCAATAACGATATGAATAAAAGTATCGGTTATTCTTTAAGCGCGAATCAATATATTTCTACCAGCCCACCTTCTCTCAAGGCAAGCCACCCCCATCCAAGTCCCTCGTTTAATTATCGTATTTATCAGCAAGTTCACCAAAGCGTTTGCATGCTGCTGTTTCATCTTGCATGGCATCACAGCTTTGTTTTTTCATGCTTTGATAACATGCCAATGCAGGCTCATACAAATCATGGTTTTTCACTGCTTTATCGTAACTCTCTACCATGCCCAAACACATACTATCCAAAGATTGCTCCATCATTGCCATCATGCCTGCTGGCATACCTTGCATATCTTCTTCACTCATCTGCGCCTTGGCACACTGTTTCATTTTTTCGCAGTACCCTTTTAAACTATCTGCCAGTTCATCAGCAAAAACAGGTTGCACACACATCATCAATATCAAACTTACTATGATTCTTTTCATTCCTAGCTCCCTTTCACTCACACCCTGATACAATCAAAGAAAACAGCAAAGCACAATCCAAAATTGACAGTAAGCATATTTAGCGCTTGTATAAACATATGCCACTTTATACATATATAGTTTCATACAATAATTCAAATTATGTAGGACAAGGTAATCACAGTAATTTTCGTGGCTTCATTAATGCATGGTGCAATGAAATGCCAAATGATGCACTAAAAGGGTTCAATTCCAGTCTTAAAAAGCAACTAGTTAAAAAAGCTTATCATGGAGAGTTTCTTCCAGTGCCCAACAGAAATAATGTATGGAAAAAAGTAATCGACTTAAATGGTAAAGAATTTGTAATTCATGCCGTTGATACTAAAAAATGAACTCTTTCTCCATCATAAACAAAATACTGGATAAGGGTTTCGCTACCGTTACCTCTCAACAAAAGTGTTAAAGTTCGTATGAACAGCTTGAAGTGCACAGTAAAGATAGTATTAATACTTGGATTCGTTATTGTGGCTTTTTTGGTTTGGGAGCATTACAGGTTTCCGAAGTTTCTCAACTTTTCTGAACGGTTAAGAGCTAATATTACTTGGGAAAGTTCAGGGCTAGATAATATTTATTGTGTAAAAGTAAAAACATCTAAAGAGCGGTATACTTTTATAGTGAAGGAGCTCAAGCTTTCTTCCGTATCTGATTATCCAGAGTTCTATAAAGAACATCCTGCAAATTGTGTTTCTGTAGACTGGTGGAACATCAACTTCCCCGAAAAATCACAGCATTTTTGGTTGCCTGCTAAAGGTATGAAAACTCGGATTCACACGGCATACATTAATGGATATATGTACTATGCGCATGAAGTCAATTAATCACTAACACAGTGGGCAAGAAGGGGCACCTTGTTTTTTAGATTTTTTAACCTTGCTCCAGTTCAACCACCCACTCTTGCACTTTGCTTTGGTATTTGGGTGACATGCGCACGGACAGATTCAACCATTCTTCATCCGCTTTTTGCTTTAAAATAGAGCCATGTTCATGGCACCATGCCAGCGTTTTTCCATCGGAAATAGGCAGCTTGAGGTCTAGCTCCACCATGTTTTGCTCACTCCATCTTGCAAGCAAGTCCATCAAATCATCCATGCCTTGCCCTGTGATTGCAGAAAGTGCGATGCGTGAGCCATCAATGTCTTCGCGTAAGGTTGTTTTGATTTCAGGCGTTAAATCAATTTTGTTTAACACTTCCACAATCGGTGGCGCATAATCGCCATCCAAGCCAAGCTCTTTTAAGGTTTCCACGACCACAGCTTTATGATTGGGGCTTTCAGCATCGGATATATCACGCACATGCAAAATCAAATCCGCTTCAGTCACTTCTTCCAAAGTAGCGCGAAATGCATCCACCAATTCATGGGGCAACTCTTGCACAAAGCCCACCGTGTCTGACATCATCAAAGTCACACTATTGGGCAGCTTAATTTGCCGAAGCGTAGGGTCTAACGTGGCGAACAACTGGTCAGCAACATAGGCATCAGCATTTGTGATTTTATTAAACAATGTGGATTTTCCTGCATTGGTATAACCCACCAAAGCCACAGTGAGCACATCTCTACGCTTACGCCCTTCGCGTTGCGTGGCGCGCATTTGCCGAACTTTAGCTAAATCTTGCTCGATGCGTTTGATACTGTCGCGAATCATACGCTTATCCAGCTCAAGTTGACGCTCACCCGGGCCACCCATAAATCCTACACCGCCACGTTGTCGCTCAAGATGCGTCCAAGTGCGCACCAAGCGACTGATTTGATAATTAAGGCTGGCAAGCTCCACCTGCATCACCCCTTCTCGGGTTTTGGCACGCGCACCAAAGATTTCAAGAATTAAGCCTGTTCTATCAATCACTTTACAATTAAATGCCGTTTCTAAATTACGTTGCTGAATGGGTGATAATTGATGATCGACAAACACCACAGAAGCTTCATGAATTTCTACACGCCGTGCAATCTCTTTGGCTTGTCCTGTGCCTATCAATGTAGCGGGTAATGCGCGGCGCACATTCATCATCACCGATTCTTCTAAAGGGCAACCCAGCGACAATACCAAACGCTCAAATTCTTCAAATCGAGACTTGCTCGCAGCATCACCCCAACGCATTTCAGCAAGCCGAGGATGCAGCGCAATCACTTTGTCTTGTTGGTGTTCCGTTTCTGTCAGTTCGCTCATGAATACCCTTAATTGTTACCTGTTTATTGACAAGCCTGCCTTTGCCTGCCCATGCTTTAGCGCACAAGTATGACAATAAATGACACGAAACCTAGGAAACTGTCGAACTTAAAGCAATTTCGCACACTGGAGCAAGCAAACCCATCATGACAGCAGCAAGCAACACTGCCCATATTCATATTTACCATCTCAAGCGTTTGTTTTTGTTTCGTGCCAGCATGGTGGTTGCAGAAATTTTATTGCTTACCATTGCCGTCCGCTTGAGTGATAGCCATTTTCCTTTGCTGCAAGTGATGTTTGTTGTTGGTTTATATGCTGTATTCACCATCATTACATGGCTAAAACAACCCAAAACACCCACCATTTCCTTAAACTACTTATTTATCCAGCTTTGCATTGATGTATTGGCACTCACCTTATTGCTTTACTATACAGGCGGTTCAACCAACCCCTTTGTATCCTTATTTTTACTGCCTTTATTGCTGGTAGCTGCGATTTTCCCCAAGCCCTATATTTGGAGCATGGCGATGGTGACGACTATCAGCTATGCCATTCTTCTTTTGTTTCCCTACCAACCAAACCATGGCATGGCACAAATGGAACATATGAATAATGCCGCGATGAACACACATGCTATAGGTATGGCAGCCAGTTTTTTATTTAGTGTGGTGGTGATTTTATTTTTTGTGGTTTCCATGGCGGAATCTTTGCGTGACCGTGAACGCAAACTTGCGACAGCCCATGAGAAAAGTTTGCGCGATGAGCATGTAATTGCATTGG
>JALWRX010000042.1 GCA_027080505.1 Ghiorsea sp. | reverse complement strand
TTGGCAGCTTGGAAAAGTAAAGACTCTTTTTCAGGAAACTCTACAATTAGAACTTGGCTTATTGGTATTTTAAAGCATAAATGGATTGATTATTTACGCAAAGAAATCAGACAACGGGATCATGCAATGCTAGCTGAAGGTGACCCTACAGCATGGTTTGACCCAAACAATGGAGCATGGTTGAAAAAACCACAACAATGGCATGATGACCCAGTAAGTTTATGCCAAGACACGCAGTTTTTTCAGGTGTTACAAACGTGCGTAAAACATTTGCCGGAAAAACAACGTTTGGTGTTTGATATGCGGGAGTTGCAAGGTTTGGATTCTGATGAAATTTGTAAGGTGTGTGATGTATCCTCGACCAATGTACACGTATTGTTGCACCGTGCTCGGCTTGCTCTGCGGCAATGTTTAGAAACGCATTGGTTTGGAGGCAAGAAGCCATGGTGAATATACGATGAAACATGCATGTGAAGAAATAAGCCGTTTAGCTTCTGAGAAGCTAGAGCGCAACTTAAGCTTTGTGGAAAAGATTCGTTTGCGCATTCATTTTTTGATGTGTTCTGCATGTAGGCATTATGATGCTCACATCACAATCCTACATAAGGCATTAAAGATAAAGCGAAAAAACACTTTTAATGCGATTCATTTGCCTCAAGATAAAAGAAAAAAGATTGAAAAAGTACTTAAAGATTCATCGCGGGGTTGAATAGGGTGCTGATAAGCGGCTCTCTAGATGATGATTTGTTTGTGAAATGGTGATTTAACTTTTAGAGTTACCCCAGCATCATGATAACGCTTTAAAATATTACTATTATGATAAAGGAGTTGAACTTTGACCAGTGATACACAAGTAGGTTTGACTCCTATTGCAAATGTTCCGCGCTTCCCTGTGCGTTGGCGTTGGACTATGGTCGTTGGTCTTGCTGTAACCGTTGCGGTTGCGGTGTTATCATTGATTGTGTTGGATATGGAACGGGGTGCTTGGTTAAAGAATCAAGAGACACAAGCTGCTGTACAAGTGAGTAGATTGGGTGATGAATTAAAAATTCCTATGTTAGCAGGTAGTGCTGCTGAAACAGATTTTGTGATGCGAAACTTTGCGGAAAAAGTACCTTATGTCACAGCAGTGTTCTTTAAAAGCTCATCATCACAAGTGTGGTCAGTTGGTGAGTTGGGTAATATTGAACAAGTTTTAGCAGAGGTTAAACTTACGAGTGAAACCAAGCGTTTACCTGTTGATGATTTATGGTTTGCTAAACAGGTAACTTATGGTGGAACTAATATTGCATTGGTTGCAGTGCGTTATTCAGAAGAAGCGTGGGATGCCATTGCGAGTCAATTGTTGCAACGTATGTTATGGGCAGCATTGGTTGTAATTTTATTGTCAGGTGTGTTTGTGTATTGGTTAGCAGGGCGTATGAGTAAACCGTTAGAAGATTTAGCCTTGGCAGCACGGCATGTGGCACATGGTGATTATCATCAACATTTGGAAATTGTCGGTAACGATGAGCTAAGTGATGCGGCAGGGCAGTTTAATAAAATGGTTGAAGAGTTGGCGCATAAAGAAGAAATGCGGGCTGTGTTAGGTCGTTATCTTAACCCTGAGTTGGTATCAGACGTGTTTGAAAGCCGAGGTCTTGGGAAGTTAGAAAATCGTAAACAAGAAGTTACGATATTGTTTGCTGATATGGTTGAGTTTACGGCATTTTCAGAAAACACAGATACAGAAGAAGTGGTTGAGGTACTTAATCAAAACTTTGAAGTTTTCCACCGTATTATCGATTATTATGGTGGTCATGTGGATAAGTATATTGGTGATGCTGTGATGGCAGTTTTTAATCACCCTAAACAAGATACACAGCATGTTCGGAATGCAGTGATGGCTGCTGTAGCTATGACTGAGGCATGTCGGAAATTAGCCGTATTACGCAAAGATGGCAATGCGGTTTCCTTTCGAGTTGGTTTAAATTGTGGTGATGTTATTGTTGGTAATATTGGTGCTGCAGAGCGTTTAGAATATACTGTGATTGGTGATGCTGTGAATGTAGCCTCGCGTATGGGTGGTTTGGGTGAAGGTGGTGAAGTTGTATTACCATTTGCAACATTTGAGGCAGCAGGAGAAGGTTTTTCCTTTCAAGATATGGGTGAAATTTCTGTCAAAGGTGTAAGTGAACCTCTGCGTTGTGGTGTGGTAAACATTGTGGATGATACCTTATATCATGATATGTGTATCTCTGTTGCTATGGCATTTGATTCAACACTGCCTACTGATGTAAGAATGATTATTGGAGACATTGAAGAATGAATCAGCGTGTATATGTTATGTTAATTGCTGTTTTTCTTTTATCAGGTTGTGCTGGTAAGAGTTTTTTCAATGATTTTCGAGTTTCCATAGGTTTGATTAGCCCATACAAAGCAGCTGAAGAAGCCTTTAAAAAAGGTGAAATGATGGAAGCACGTCAGCGTTTGGTATCCATCAAGAAAACAGATAAAGATTATGCTAAGGCACGTAGATTCTTAAACAATAAAGTTGACCCTGCTCGTCTCAAATTATTGCGTTATTATTCCAGAAAAGGAAAAAGTGAAGAAGCCGCTGGTCACTGGGCACAAGCTGAGGAAGCATATAAAGCTGCGGTAAGTTTGTCTCGTAGTCCTAAGACTTTGTTACGTTATCAAAAGGCAATGAATATTAAAGCGCGTAAACTGCGGATGCAAAGCTTATATATACAGCGTTTACAAGAAGATGATGCTTGGCTGGAATGGTTGGATAATTATACGCCACCACGAGGATTGCTAGGTGATGATATTGCCTTTGCTTTGGCTCGCGATGATTTGGCTGAGGTTTTGGAATATAGGGTTGATCACGCATTATGGTTAGCGAACAAACATAAAAAATTGGGGCTGCCTGAAATTGCTTGGGTATATGCCGATTCTTATTTGCGGTTTAAACCAGACTCTAAAAAAGCAAAAGGCTTAAAGCAGGACATGCAAAAACTTATGCCAAGTGAGTTAAGTATTGCTGAAATAGATAAGAAAATAGTGTCGGAAAAGATTAAAAAAGTGTATCCCATAAAAAACACGCATAAGAAAGTGACCAAGAAAGATGTTCAGCTTTTGATGAAAGCAGAAAAGTGGGCAGAGGCTAAACGTGCGGCATTAACCTTACGCCGACAAGGCAACCCCGATGCAGATGCTTTACTTAAAGTAATTGAGCAAAAAACATCTGCACTTGCAGCAAGAGCTTATGAGCAAGGTAATATTGCTTTCCGTAAAGAGCATATCGAGCAAGCGGTCTCTTTTTGGGAAAAAGCAGTGCAATGGATGCCTGATGAGCAATTATATGTGGATACACTAAGAAGAGGGCGTAAAGTGCAAGAGCGTTTGGCGGCATTAAAACGCGTGGAAAGCCCTGCTGAACAAGATAGTAAGGTTGAGGAATAAGTATGCGTGATTCAATTGTGATGCCGCGCCGCAAAACGCGGAAGATTATGGTGGGTGATGTGGCTGTTGGTGGTGATGCACCCATTGCCGTGCAGTCCATGACCAATACACTGACTACAGATATTGATGCCACAGTGGCGCAACTTAAAACTTTGGAAGATGCAGGTGCAGATATTGTGCGTATATCCGTGCCTGACCCAGAGTCTGCTGCTGCTATGCCAGAAATCCTAGCGCAAACCAACCTGCCTATTATTGCGGACATTCACTTCAGCTACAAAATGGCATTGCTTGCGTTGGATGCTGGTGTGCATGGTCTTCGTTTAAACCCAGGCAATATTGGGAGCCGAGATAGGGTTGAGCGTGTGGTAAAAGCTGCGCAAGAGCGTGGTGTTTCTATTCGTATTGGGGTTAATGCGGGCTCATTGGAAAAGGATTTGAATGAAAAGTATGGAGAACCATGTGCCGATGCCATGGTTGAATCTGCTTTAGGGCATATTCGTATTCTTGAAGACATGAACTTTAACGACATCAAAGTATCCCTTAAAGCCAGTAATATTCCTATGACAGTGGCCGCTTATCGCAAACTTGCGGATAAAGTAGATTACCCTTTTCATTTAGGAATTACTGAATCAGGTAGTTTGTTTGGTGGCACTGTTAAGTCTTCGGTAGGACTTGGTTTAATATTGGCTGATGGTATAGGTGATACGATTCGTGTTTCACTGGCAGCAGAGCCCAAAGAGGAAATTAAGGTCGGTTTTGAAATTCTGAAAAGCCTTGGTTTGCGACATAGGGGCGTCAACATAATCGCTTGTCCAACGTGCGCCCGTCAAAAGTTTGATGTGATTAAAACGGTTCAGGTCTTGGAAGAGCGTTTGGCGCATATTCAAGAAAGTGTAGAGCTTGCAGTGATTGGTTGTGTGGTCAATGGACCTGGTGAAGCCAAAGAAGTGGATTTGGGTATCACGGGCGGTTACCCCGTACATACTTTTTATCATGATGGTGAGAAGTTTGGTAAGATTAAAGCCAATGATATGATTGATAGCTTAGTGGAAGAAGTGGAAAAACGTGCTGCGATAATCCGAGAAGCCAAGGGGAAGGACAATGTTTAAATATGTTATGCTTGTAGTGATTTCGTTTGTTTTAGCAGGTTGTACCCAAGAGGCACAGAATAAACTTGGCAGGGCTGTGCAAAATTGGACTGGTGTAAATGGTGTGTTGGAAGTGTATGCAGGCAATAAGTTGGTTAAGCGTTTTCTTGAAATCGACAAATTGACAACAGCCGTGTCCACGAATGGTAATACCCCGCGCCCTTATCGTTTTGGTTATGGTATTTTAGATGAGAATTTGAATATGGTTGCTGATAAACGTGAAAAGAAAGTTTATTTTGAGTTTTCAGATTATTCTACATCGTACATTTTTTATACCTACCCCAAGTAGTATAGTACAGTTTTAGGTGGGCTCTTCTATAGGTACTATTTATTGGGTAATAGCGAAGTTTTCTGCCTAGGCGCTAGTTTGCTTTAAGCTTTTTATAACCTTTAGTGCTCTTGAAAGCATACTCATGCAGGTTTATGCATGGATAAATGATAGTTTTTTAATTTCAGAATTTGTTTAAAAGACTTTATTAGGGCTTGCCCTATAATCGTTAAACTCGTGTGAGGGTAGCTTGATGCGTGTACATTATATTCAACATGTAGCTTTTGAAGACTTGGGTGCTATACAGCCTTATCTATTGGACAAAGGGCATGATTTAGGCGTGACCCATTTGTATGCAGGTGAAGTTTTGCCTGCTGTGGATGACTTGGATTGGTTGATTGTCATGGGTGGTCCAATGGGGATTTATGATTATAATCAATATCCGTGGCTTAAGGCTGAAAAGGCGTTTGTTAGGCAAGCCATTGATGCAGGGAAAATGGTGCTGGGGGTTTGCTTGGGTGCGCAGCTGATTGCTGATGTGTTGGGTAGCACGGCGGATAAAAGAGCGGTGTATGCAGGGCAACACAAGGAAATCGGCTGGTTTGATATTCATAAGTCAGTAGAACTTGATGAGACGGTCTTAGGTACTGTCTTTCCTGATACTTTAGAAGCCTTTCACTGGCATGGGGATATGTTTGATGTGCCAAAGGGTGCAAAAGCTGTGGGAAGCAGTGCTGCATGCTCGAATCAGGGTTTTGTGTATGACAATCGAGTGGTGGGCTTTCAATTTCATCTGGAGACCACGCCTGAATCAGCGGCAGCATTGATTGATGCGTGTGGTGATGAGCTTGATGGCTCAATATATGTGCAAGATGCGCAAACCATACTTGCAGATAAAAAGCGTTTTGAACGATTGAATCAAATCATGTATGCCGTGTTGGATGCATTAGGAGCTTAATAATGACTGATTTATTTGAAAGCAAAGCGGATGATTGGGATAAGGGCGATATGAAACAAATGCTTTCCCAAGCGATTGGTGGGGCTATGGTGCAAAAAGTGGCGTTTCAACCGCAACATCATGTGATGGATTTTGGGGCAGGTACGGGTTTGATTTGTTCAGCTATTGCGCCGCATGTGCAAAGCATTGCCGCTGTAGATATTTCACCAGCTATGTTAGAGCGGTTAGCGGCGAAACCTGAGCTGCAAGGCAAAGTGACTACGGTTTGTCAGGATATTTTGTATTGCCCCATTGTTAATAAATCTGATGAAAGGTTTGATGTCATAGTGAGCGCAATGGCGATGCATCATGTGCAAGATACAGATGCCATGCTGCAAAGCTTTTATGACCATCTCAAAGATGGTGGAAAAGTGGCTCTGGCAGATTTGGATGCAGAAGATGGAAGCTTTCACCCTGAAGATATTGAAGGGGTATTTCATGATGGGTTTGATAGAAGTGAACTACAAAGCAAGTTAGAGCGAGTGGGTTTTCGAGATGTTCATTTTGAAACTGTCACCACGGTATATAAAGATGATAAGACTTATCCCATATTTATGGTAATGGCGAGCAAAGTTGAGAGGGTATCTGGATTATGATTACTTTTTCTGATGGCGAGAAAGAAGTATTGGTGCATAAAATTAAGCGTTATTTTGATCAAGAAATGGATCAAGATTTAGGGCAGTTTGAGGCGGAATCTGTGTTGGACTTTTTCTCAACTGAGGTGGGTAGTTATTTTTATAACCGTGGTTTGTTGGATGCACAAGCAATATTAGCGGAGCGTTTGGATGTGGTTCAAGATGCTATTTATGAGCTTGAAAAACCAACGACATTTAGCAAGTGAGTTACCTATGAAAATTTGGGTAGATGCCGATGCTTGCCCAGTGCCAGTGAAAGAGATGTTATTTCGCGCGGCGGAACGCACGCAAATACCGACTATTTTGGTTGCTAATATCAAGATGCAAGTGCCGAAATCTGCTTATATTTCTAGTGTGAAGGTAGATAGTGGCGCAGATGTTGCAGACCAATATATTGTTGATGCATTGCAGGCAGGGGATTTGGTGATTACTGCTGATGTTCCTCTAGCAGCAGATGTGATTGAGAAAGGTGGGTTGGCTCTCAACCCAAGAGGAAGTCTATTTTCTCCCGAAACGATTAAGGCGCAACTTACCATGCGCAACTTTATGGATGAGTTAAGAGGTAGTGGGGTGGTCACAGGTGGGCAAGCAGCATTTAATCATAGCGATAGGCAGGCTTTTGCCAATCAATTGGATAAGATTTTAACTCAATATCGTAAACGGGCAGATTAGCTATGCATGTACAAATACCGCATGAATGCCTTGGATATTTTGAGTAAGGCGTACTTCACAAATAAAAAGGCTGCTATTCAGTGATGAAGTAGCAGCCTTTAGAACATCATTTTAACAGTTATTGTTTAGCACAATCCCAACCCCAAGCGCGTTGTTTCTCAACAAACGCAGCGGCTTTTTCTTCACAATAACCTTCTTGGTTTTGTGCTTGCCACAAGCTTTCTGTACCCGATACCTTTGTATAGATAACTTCACAAGGTACGGCTTGACCTTCATTAGCATAAACCACACTAATTTGGCGTTCTTGGTTACCATGTGTGCAGATATAAGTCTCATTTGCCAATGCTGGTGTGGCTAAAAGTACACTTGTACAGGCTGTTGCTAGTGCAATATTTTTTATTGAAATCATAGTCTTACCCTCCGCTAACCCTTTTTTTAGAGTGCGTAATAATAGCATTATATGCATAGCCTAACGGTGTTGCACATCACAAAGTGTGTAACCTTTTATGCAGTATAACGACTTTATGAGTGTAGTTGGTTATTGGAGGAAGGTAAAGCGTGTATATTTCATTTTTAACTTCGCTTGCATTGGTTGCTTTTGCTGCAAATTCGATTTTATGCCGTTTGGCACTTTATGATGGGTTGATGGATGCTGGGAGTTTTACTTCATTCAGGCTTATCTCGGGTGCAGCAGTGCTGGGTTTTATTTTCTCCTTTCGTAGTAAGCAACAACAGGCTTTACAGGCATCTGGTAGTTGGCTTGCAGCAATTCTTCTTTTTATTTATGCAATCACATTTTCCTACGCTTATATTGCCTTGGATATTGCTACTGGTGCCTTGATTTTATTTGCAGCAGGTCAAGTTACTTTAATTCTATCCGTTGTGGTTTTGGGTGGGCGATTGAGTTTGCTGGAGTGGATGGGTTTATGTTTAGCACTTATGGGTTTTGTTTACTTGATGTTGCCGAGTGCAACGACACCATCGTGGTATGGTTTTATATTGATGAGTATATCAGGCGTGGCATGGGGTTTTTATACCTTGCAAGGCAAAGGCTCAAAACAACCTTTGGCGGATACTGCAAGCAATTTCATACGCTGCCTTCCTTTGGTTGTATTGTTGATGCTTTTATCCTTTAAATACACCCATTTTAATATGCAGGGTATGTGGTATGCCGTATTGTCAGGGGCGATTGCCTCAGGTGTAGGGTATACCATTTGGTACATGGCATTGGAAAAATTAGAAACGATACATGCTGCTGTTGTGCAATTGTTTGTGCCAGTTTTGGCAGCAGTGGGTGGTTTATTGTTTTTAGATGAAGTGATAACGATGCGTTTACTGCTGTCAGGCTCTATTATTCTTTGTGGTATTTTATTGGTGATACTCCAGCGCAATAAAGCTTAGTTTTGTTGGGAGTGGACGAAAAGTAAACGGCATGTTTCAATATTGGTTATGAAATATGGCTTACAATAACCTTCTTGACAAACACGGTTACATAAGATTTTGGATGCACCATATATGCAGAAGCTTAATAAAAAGGCAAAATAATAAGGGTAATCATAGTCTTTATCTAAAATATTTGGGTCAGCACCTGTTTCTAACAATATACGAATGCATCCATATCCTTTTCGCAAAGATGAAGCGTGTGGATAACCAATCATTTTGGATTTTAAGGTTTGCATGGTTTTCAATCAGAAAACGCATGGTTTCATACTGTTGGTGTTTGGTGGCATGGTGCAGCGCAGTATTACATTTTTCATCAATGCTGTTGAATGTCACCAGATTTTGCAGCATCAAACCACTGTTGGCTTGTTTGATTCTCCTCAACGCTCATCAATTAGTTGTCTTTCTTCATATGTATGGTGAAATCATTGTCCAAGTATGTATCATATAAAGAGACATCATTGCTCAGTGTTTGACAGAACTCCACCATGGTTGTGGGTTGTTGGCTGTGTAAGTCATGGGCATTAATGTGTCTGGCATCTAACATATTAAAAGCAACACCCTTTCGGCACAGTTGGTACATGCGGCGAATAATGCTGTAGGCATAGGCTGAATCATCATGTAACTGCTCATTTAAAGCACCTGATAAGATTACCCAGTCAAACTGATTTGTTGTTTCCAAATCAAATAAGTCACCAGTAAAAAATGTAGCTTGTGGGTGTAGTTTCTTAGCATGGGCTAATAAATCAGGGGATAAATCAATACCTGTATACTCAAGAGGGCATTGATGTTCAGCACTCCACGCATAAAAATCACCAAAACCACAACCTACATCCAATACCGTATCATGCGCTTGAATACCTATATCAGCTAAGATTTTAAAGCGTAATACTTGGATGTCACGGCCACTCCAGTACAGTGCATTGGGGTGGTAACCATAGCGGGTAAAGCTATCACTATGTTTATCGATAATACGCTGTCGTTGTCGTGCATCCATATTTTACTTGGTTAGAGACATGAAAATTTGCGGTAATTTTTCAGGCAGCTTGTCCACGTGGTCAATCACGGTGTAGTGGCTGCCAAAAATATCTTTTACATATTCATCGGCTTTGGGGTCTAGATTGATGCAATAGCTATAAATACCATCTGCAGCCAATTCTTTCACTGCTTGATGCGTATCATAAATCAATAGTTGATCATCATCGACATCAATATCTGCAGGTTCACCATCGGTTAACACGAGCATTAACTTCTTATCTGCTTTTTGCCCTTGCAAGTAATGCCCTGCGTGACGCATTGCTGCACCCATACGCGTTGAATATTTAGCTTCCATCGCTGCTAATCTGCGCTTCACTTCAGTATCAAAATGTTCACCAAAACCTTTGATATGCGAGTAGCGAACATCATGGCGCGTATTGGAGTTAAACCCACCAATAGCAAATTTGTCACCCAGCTGTTCAATTGTCCAAGCAAGTAATGTGACTGCCTCTTGAGAAAGCTCAAGAATGGTTTGTTGGCTGCCTTTGGCTTTTTCATTTAAGGATTGTGATAAATCCAAAACCAACATCACTGCAATATCCCTACCATCATTTTTATGGCTCATATTGATGCGCATATCAGGTTGCGAACCACTTTTTAAGTCAATCAATGAGCGAATGGCCACATCCAAATCAAGCTCAGAACCTTCTTCTTGATAGCGAATGCGTACTTTCTGCTGTGGCTTTAAAGCATCTAAAATAGCTTTAAGACGTTTGGCAAGCGCACCATGTTTTTCAAGAATTTTATCAATGACATTGGCATTACCACTGGGGTGAATAGCTTCATACACGCTCACCCAATCAGGGCGATAATGTTGTGAATTATAGTCCCATTCGTGATAATGCCTCGGTGGTAGCGCATTCACATCATCTTGCTGCTTTTGCTCTTCTAAATGCTCAAAGGTATCCTCTTCTTCGTCACCCTGCTCAATATAAATCCATAAATGACGGTTATCATCGCGGTAATCTACTTCAGTATTATTAAAGTAAATATCAGGCAATAAATCAGACTGGCGACGGGTGCGTGCGATAAAAGATAATGCAATATCAGCCATTTCTGGACTACTGGATTCATTTTGTTCCATCACATCAAAAAAACGCTGAACAAAGAAAGCAATATCTTTGTCTTTTACTGTGAAATCAGGATCTAAAATTGCTCTTGAAACCAAGGCTAGTTTTAAGCGAATCAATGATTTACCTTCTAGTTGCAAGTCATTTTCATTGGGAACAGGATGCAAAGCAAGGAAAAGCTTGCGTAAGCCAGGGAATTCTTTGATGGCTAAATAATCCACACGAGAGTCTTCAAATGTTTCAACAGCAACCCGTTGAAACGGGCTCCAGTTGTCCACAATCATCTGGCTGCTCCAACGACGGTGGGCTGCCATATGCGCTAGTGTGGCACGGTAACGGTCAATGCCTGATACACCATGCTTATCATCATACACATCAGGTAAACGAATACCTAATTTATCATAATAAGGCATGGGCTTGCGCAACTCATCAAAAGCTGATGAATATGGTACTAAATAATCGCTGTCTTCCCATAATCCGCGTAAATACAAATCAAGTTGGCGTTCATGATCCACCATCAATGTACCATGACGTTCGCGTTGCATCACAGCAACAGCATCAGGTGATTGCAGACTGAAATAATCTTTTTGGCGTTCAGGGTGTTTGTTATAGTATTTTACACCATAATCAATCCAGTTTTTATAACCTTCAAGGCTAAGTGCTTTGAGTAAACGGGGGGATTGCTCAAGCAATAAAGGTAAACCAGGGCTTGGGAATGTTTTATGATGCCCATGCACTGATGCGGTTGTTTTATCCAACATATCTTTGAGTATATCAAAATAATGATGCAGCTGCTCATAGCTATGCAAGCGTTTGCTTACAGCACCTAAGGTTTGCAAGAAAGGAACAATGGCTTTGAAGTTTGTATTGGTCGATAAAAACAGACAAAAGTCTTTAATTTCAGGTAAGACTTCTTCACCGACAATGGAAGCAACGGTAGGCGCTTCTTCCAAATAAATAAGCAATGGCTCAACACCACGCCCCATTTTTCCAATGAATCGAGCGTTTTCGATATAAGCATCCACACCCGCAGGTGTTAATAATGCTTTGGCTTCTTTAATACATTCATCAAAAACTCTATCAGCATCAGGGAAGCGACAGTTTAATGCTTCCCAATACGCCAAATCTTTAGCAGAGCGTTCTTCTGTTTCTACAGTTTTAGTCATGAGTATTAAACTTATGCGAAGATGGTATCAATAGCATGATCCAAAGTAACACGAATATCCGCATCATCTGTAATCGGGCGAACCAATGCCATACGGCATGCGGCTTTAGGCTCAATGCCACCTTTAATCAATGTTGCAGCATAGGTTAACAGACGGGTGGAAATACCTTCATCTAAGCCATGACCTTTAAGATTACGTGCTGCTGTACCAATTTTAACCAACTTGGTGGCCAGCTCATGATCAATACCCGTTTCTTTTTCAACAATCGATGTTTCAGTCGCTTCAGATGGGTAATCAAATTCAAAACCCGTAAAACGCTGTTTGGTCGATTGTTTCAAATCTTTCATCAAGGATTGATAACCTGGGTTATAAGAAATCACCAACTGGAAATCAGGATGTGCTTCAATCAGCTCTCCTTTTTTATCTAAAGGTAAGGTGCGACGGTGGTCGGTTAGCGGATGAATCACTACTGTAGTGTCTTGACGTGCTTCCACGATTTCATCCAAATAACAAATAGCACCAATGCGCGCAGCCACAGTTAATGGACCATCCAACCAGCGCGTACCGTTGGCATCTAACAGATAACGACCTACCAAGTCTGACGCAGTCATATCTTCATTACATGCCACTGTAATCAATGGTTTGCCAAGCTTCCATGCCATGTATTCAATAAAGCGAGATTTACCACAGCCTGTTGGACCTTTAACCATGACAGGAAGGCGTGCAGCATAAGCTGCTTCATAAAGCTCAACTTCATCGCCTTGTGCTTGGTAGAATGGTTGTTCCTTAATTATATATTGTGCTTCATTGTTCATAGCTAACCTCTTGCTTTAGGAATCGTGTTCAAAATTAAGTTAACCGCAATTATAAAGCATAGAAATAAAAATACATGCTTATAATTCTTATGGTTTATATTAGTTTTATTGATATATGGACTTATTACCCATGAACTGTTTTTATTCATTCTTATGAGCGCACATATCAAGCTGGAAAATTCTTGGAAACAGCGTTTGCAAGCTGAGTTTCATAAAACTTATATGCAAGACTTACGCACCTTCCTTAAAACAGAGCTTAGGTCAGGTAAAACAATTTATCCTAAAGCGCATCAGTATTTTGCAGCATTGAATTTAACACCATTTGCAGATGTAAAGGTGGTCATACTGGGGCAAGATCCATATCACGGTGAAGGACAGGCACATGGTTTATGTTTTTCTGTTGCGCCAGATGTGCGTACACCACCATCGTTAGTGAATATTTACAAAGAATTGCATCAAGATTTGGGCTTGGATGTACCTAATCATGGTTGTTTGGTGAGTTGGGCTAAGCAAGGGGTGTTACTATTGAACAGCGTTCTTACGGTAGAGCAAGGCAACGCCGCATCGCATCAGAAGAAAGGTTGGGAAAGGTTTACAGATCAAATCATTACCTGCATCAATAATGAGAAAGAGCATGTGGTGTTCATGTTATGGGGTGCATATGCGCAAAAGAAGGGAGCATTTATTGATAGGCAGAAACACTTGGTGATTGAAGGGTTACATCCATCACCGTTATCTGCACATCGTGGTTTCTTTGGGCAGCATTATTTTTCAAGGACAAATGATTATTTAGCGGAACATCATCTGCCAAGTATCAACTGGCTTTTACCCAATAAAGATGAGGCAAAAGCCCAGTTTGAACAAGCTGAAGCTATTCATCTTAATCTATTTCAAGGCAAATAAAGAAGGCACCCACTTGCGTGGATGCCTTCTTTAAATATGACTTAGAAAGTCTCGGTTTACTTGTGTGAACCGATTTTTTCGCGCCAGTCTTCACCGTATAATTTTTCAGCATCGCCTGGGAATGAATCGAATGCACGTGCAAACTCGTTATGCGTTTTCGCGTATTCAATTGGATCACTACCCGATTTCCAGCAATCGTATGCTTGGCTCAAAGATTTTGCACCAGCAGCAGGGCTATCGATATGACCATAAGCACCACCACCACAAGTGTTAATCACGTTGCCATGACCCAAGTTTTCAAAGAAGCCTGGAAGACGTAGTGCATTCATACCACCAGAGATAATAGCCACTGTTGGTTTCATACCATACCATTTTTGGTTGAAGTAATGACCCATGCACTCATCACGCTCTAGCATGTATGCAAGCACTGTTTCATTTGCATGACCTTCCATTTTACCATAACCCATGGTTCCTGTGTGAATACCAGAAGCACCAACCATGCGAGCGAACTTCATGAATACTAACGGATCCATGCCCATTGGTGTTTTGTATGAAGTTACAGCACCATGACCTGCACGGTGATAATGTAAGAATGTATCTGGGAATTCACGACGGCAAGTGGTTACACCGTGAGGGCCTGTTACGAAACCATCCACAAGGAATGCAACATGGTCACGCGCACCAATTTTATCGAATTCATCAAGAATGTAATTACCACGTGCAATCATTTCTTTATAGCAATCAGATGTAATGTTTGCAGAGAAAAGTTTTGCTTCGCCAGTTTCTTGTTGCGCTCTGTCCATAGCGTCAACAACTTTAGGAATCACTTCTTTCATTGGGCAGAAAGTTTGGTTGCCTTGAGGCTCATCATTTTTAATGAAGTCGCCACCCAACCAGAATTGGTATGCCGCTTTTGCAAATGGCTCAGGACGAAGACCCAATTTAGGTTTGATGATGGTACCAGCAATATAACCACCATCCACTTCAGGGCGACCCAAAACTTTCCATAGATCTTTAATACCTACGTTAGGACCATCGAATTTTTTCAACATAGCTTCAGGAACCATGAAGTCTAAAAGACGAAGACCAACATGGTCACCCATACCTTGGTTGTTACCAAGAATTAAAGACCACATTTGTGATAACATGTAGTTACCATCAGTGATGTTGATGTCGAATAATTCGATTGGGTATGCAGCTTTAAAAAGACCAAAGCCATCTTCAAATGCAGTTTCATCAATTTCATATACCAAGCAGTCAACGCCGCGAGTAAAGTCATCGGTCGTTGAAACTTCAACATTGGTACCAGTTGAAGATTCAGCCGCGATATGTGCTGCAACTTCTAGGAAGCCATAGCCTGGTGCTGTTTTCATTTTGTATGCTGTTAAAAAGTGTTTGCCACCTGCGATTAAGTCTTCTTCTTTAAGACTTAAGTCAGCGTAACGATTCGATTGATCCATTGAGGAATCCTCCAGAAATTTAAATGCTTCGGAGAAATACTCCCTCCGACAAGGCGAATTGTACACTGGGCAAGTATCATGTACAATCAAAGCTCATAATGACAAGCATAAGTTTTTCTTATATCATACTGCCATGGCATTCACATTTAAACAACTTAAGATATTTGCAACGGTAGCTGAACATCAAAGTTATACGATTGCAGCCAAGGTATTATTTTTAACGCAACCTGCGATTTCCATGCAAGTGAAACAGTTGGAAGAGTTTGTTGGTATGCCGTTGTTTGAGCGTGTTGGTAAGCATGTGGCTTTAACTGAAGCAGGGCAAGAACTGCTTCGTTATGCTGAGTCTATTGAACAGCAAGTCAATGAGGCCAAGCTTATGCTTGATGAGCTCAAAGGGGTAGAACGTGGCAAGCTTCACTTGACCATGGCTTCCACTGCTAACTATTTTGCACCACAAATTATTGCGGCATTTAAACACAAGCATCCACGAGCAGAAATTACTCTGGATGTGACCAATCGCTCTGGTTTGGTCGAAGCTGTGGAAAATAACCACACAGATATGGCAATCATGGGTAAACCACCAGCAGGGCATCATCTTAAAGGTATTCCTTTTATGGATAACCCCTTGGTAGTGATTGCAGCCCCTTCACATCCCTTGGTGCATCAGCAACCTATATTATTGCAAGATTTGGCAGGTGAACCCTTTATTGTTCGTGAATCAGCATCAGGAACACGTATTGCTGTTGAGCGCTTCTTTGAACAACATGGCTTAGAATTAACTGCGGGTATGGAAATGAATCGTTCTGAAGCGATTAAACAAGCTGTGATGGCTGAACTTGGCTTGGGTATTGTGTCATTACACACCATTGAAATGGAATTAACACTCAAACGTTTGGTTGTGCTTGAGGTTGAAGATTTTCCAATTCGTCGGCAATGGCACATTGTATATCGAGAAGGTAAACGCTTCGCTGCCATCCCTGAAGCATTTAAAAGCTTTGTTTTAGAGCAGGCTGAATCTTTGCTTAATATTCCAGATTATTAATGCTCTTGAAGGTATAGGGCATTCATACGTTGGATGAGTAGGGGTAACACATTCATGCGGTGGTGTTTAAGCTTTAAACGTAGCCGTGGGTAATGCGCATAACAAGCATCATCATTGTCAGGCCAATGAAAGACTTGTTCAATAGTACCATCATGTAAAACATCAGAAAATTCAGCATTTAAGCGTTTTAATGCGCCATCAGAAAGCGGATTGTTGAGGCGCAGTAATACATGTTTACCCACATAACGGAAGCTATGGTAGTTGGCATAGTATTTTTCAATATGTTGTACTGCTTTATGAGCATCATCGGTGTGGTATATGAGTTGGGTATCTTCATGACTAATCAAACCATCATCCATAAGGCGACGTACCCATGAGTGTAAAAAAGGCCCCCAAAAATTATCACCAGGTGCTTCTAACATAATCACAGGTATAGGTGGGTTACGACCTGTTTGTAATAAGGTAAGTAGCTCAAAACCTTCATCAAACGTACCAAAACCACCAGGGGTTAAAATCACAGCATCACTTTCTTTAAGAAAAAAGAGTTTGCGGGTGAAAAAATATTGGCATTCAAAGCTGCGAGGCGAGTCGTGAACAATAGGATTGAGTTGTTGTTCCATGGGTAGGTTGATGCCAATGCCAAAAGATACTTCGCGTCCCGCACCTTCATTGGCAGCTTGCATCATGCCAGGCCCACCACCTGTAATCACCATAAAACCAGCATCTTTGAGGGCTTTGCCACAAGCTTTGGCTTGTTGATACTGTGGATGATCTTCTTTGGTGCGCGCCGAGCCAAAGACACTAACTTTTCGCCAAGCTTGGTAAGGTTTAAACACTTCTAAACCATGATGGATTTCATGCAGCACCTTACTCATGAGTTTAAGGTCTTGGTCGGGTAAGTCTTCATCAATGATACTTAATGTTTCATCAAGTAAGTTACGTTTATACGGGGAATCCAATTCACTACCTGCAAGTGCATCATTCATGCGCTGATGTAAAAGCTCTAATTCAACCACGGGGTGCTCCAATCACAATATCAATACGTCGATTCATAGCACGACCTTTTTTATACATATTACTAGCGATGGGTTTGGCTTCACCAAAACCTAGTGCACGAATACGTTCTGCAGACAAGCCAGCAGCGGTTAAGAATTTGCGCACTGCTTCTGCACGTTGTAATGATAGTTTACGATTGGCTTTAGCATCGCCCGTACTATCTGTGTGCCCTTCAATACTGATTTTACGATTGGGGTACAGCATCAGTGCATCTTTGATTCGCGCTAGGAAATCGAAGTATTTACCATCAACTTTACTACTATTGGGCTCAAATTGAATTTTCTTGGCTCGAATAATCAGTGAACCATCAAGGTTGGTGATAATATCGACTTCACCTTTTTTGAATAATGAACGTAGTTTCTTTTGCCTTTTGTTTTCAAAAGTTTCCTGCTCTAAGCGTGAAGAAAATGCAGATTTCATACTTAATAATTTTTCTCTAAAGTCTTTTTGATCTTTTTCGTGTTGCGCCTGTAGTTTTTCTTGAAGTTCTTTGGCAAAAGCAGCCTTTAGGTCTTGAATTTGTTGTGTATGTTGGTCGGGTTCTTGTGCAAGAGCCTGAATAGATTTGAGTATAACTGCTGGCTCAACATCAATACCAACTTCATCATAGTTGATTTCTAAATTTAATGCTTTGGCGTAGGCAAGTCGCTCTTGTTTGGCTTGTAGCATAAGTTTTTCAAAACTGCCTTTATCGCGGCTTAATGCTTTGGCATGGATTGCAAGTTTTTGTGCATATACAGCAAGCTCTAAGGCATAACCAATGCGTTCAGGGCGTGGAATATTTTGTCTTTCTGCTTGAGGTAGTTGTATGTCTTCAGCATATAATTCTAGTTCTTGTAATGCTTGTTCTGCATCGTGCCATGTACGAGGAGCATAGCGTTTGGCTCCCATGCTCGCAGCTTGGTCTAGGGCGTGGTTACTTTGCTCCACTAAACCAGGCATAGCAGCATCAATCGCTTGTAAAAATGCAAGCTTAGCTTTTTGAGCTGCTTGTGTAGCTTGGTTGAGCTCACCTTTTTCAGTTGCTTGTATGGTGATAGTCATGGCTGATTTGGCTTGTTGATAATATGTTTCAACGTTTTCTTCAGCTAACATGCGTGGCTTATGATGATATACATAAGCCTTATCTGC
The DNA here is from genome assembly GCA_027080505.1 of Ghiorsea sp. Taxonomy (GTDB): domain Bacteria; phylum Pseudomonadota; class Zetaproteobacteria; order Mariprofundales; family Mariprofundaceae; genus Ghiorsea. Next base: position 4,948 of record JALWRX010000042.1, on the reverse strand, counting down.
CTGTTTCTCTAGTTGTAATAGGTCGTGGTAGCTTTGCGTAAAATACTGCGCTGTATTTTTAGCTTCATCCAGTGTCTTTAATGCTTGTTGGATGGCATGTTGAAGCGCATCTGATGATTTATCCTTATTATCAAATGCAGAGGTTTCTTCAGCAGCCAACATGGCAGCACCTTGGTATGCTGTAAGTTTTTTTATACTTGCTGGGGCAAACCTAGCCTGCTCACTGTTGGTAAAGGTTTGGATTTGTTGGTTTAGCTCATCAAGTGTAGTTGCCCACAGTGGGGTGCTGATGCATACAAGCAGGATAAATATAAAAATACGTTGGCTTATTTGCATATTAGCCCAAGTCTAGCATGGCTTGCAATGATTTGAGGGCATTGCTTCTGTCTGCTGGATTAACTTTGATTTGATGGTAACCCTCACCATTGACAATGGCTTGCATGGCATAACACAAATGTTGGGGGTCGGTGCGAAACATGGTGGAGCACATGCTTACAGTGGGTGATAAAAACCAAATGGGTTTATCAGGGTGGGTGATACGCAAGCGGTTAACCAAATTGAGCTCTGTAGCAATGGCAAATTTGCTGCCTGTAGGTGCATTGTTCACATGTTGGATAATCACTTCAGTAGAGCCAACAAAGTCTGCTGTTTCGCATACTTCGCGTGAACATTCAGGGTGTGCCAAGATTTGAATATCAGGGTGATTATCACGCATGGTTGCTGCATGTTCTGCTTTAAATAGTTGATGCACAGAGCAAAAGCCTTTCCAAAGGATAAGCTTTGCATTTTGAATGGCTTCAGCCGTATTACCACCCATAGGTTTAAAGGGATCCCAGATAATCATGTCATCATCATGAATGCCCATGGTTATCGCTGTGTTTTCGCCCAGATGTTGGTCAGGGAAAAATAAAATCTTTTCGCGCTTATCCCATGCCCATTGCATGACACGTTTGGCATTGCCAGAAGTACAAACAATACCTTCATGTTCACCACAAAAGGCTTTGAGGGCTGCAGTAGAGTTGATGTAAGTCATGGGGGTGACGCAATCATCGGGGGTGATAACTTGCGACAATTCATCCCAACAACGTTGTACCTGTTCATCATTCGCCATATCTGCCATGGAGCAGCCTGCTGCGGGGTCTGGCAAAATGACTGTTTGTTGTTCGCTAGTGAGTACATCTGCCATTTCAGCCATAAAGTGAACGCCACAAAAGATAATATAGGGTGCAGTTGTTTTTGCAGCTTCTTGTGCAAGTTTAAGCGAGTCGCCTGTAATGTCGGCAAAGCCAATCACTTCTTCGCGCTGATAGTGGTGTCCTAGGATAAGAAGTTGGTCGCCAAGCTGTTGTTTTAACGCATGAATACGAGAAATAACTTCGGATTCAGGTTGGTCGTAAAGTTCTTGGATGGAAGGTGTAGCTTCAAGTTTTCGGTCTCTTGGCACGCAAACATCAATGTTCAAATTAGCTCTCCATATTTGCTTTAGTCGCTTGTATTTATTTGTTGCTTACAGCGGTTACTATTGTCCTTGCCTAGGGGTGATACTGAAAAACAGATGAAGCATGTCAAATATTTACCTATGCTTGGCGCATGAATCAAGCAGAGCATACACGTTTTCCACACCCTAACCAAGCCAATGAAGAAGGGTTGTTGGCAGCAGGTGGAGATTTACATCCTGAGACTTTATTGGAAGCCTATAGTATGGGTATTTTCCCTTGGTATGCAGCAGGTGAGCCAATTTTATGGTGGTCACCCAATCCGAGAACAGTGTTGAATCCCAAAGATTTTTATTGCTCAACGCGTTTGCGGCGCAGGTTGAAACAAACACGTTATCATGCCTATGTGGATAAAGATTTTGAAGCTGTGATTCAAGCTTGTGCTGCCCCGCGCAGGGAAAAAGATGGAAGTATGGGTGGCACTTGGATATTGCCTGAAATGATAGAAGCGTATTCACGGTTGTATGTCTTGGGTTATGCACATTCTTTTGAGGTCTATGATGAAGATGTGTTGATTGGCGGGCTTTATGGTGTGCGCTTAAACCATGTGTTTTTTGCTGAATCTATGTTTAGCAAACAGCGTGATGGTTCAAAAATGGCAATGTTTTACCTTTGTGAGTGGGCAAAAGAAGAAGGTATTCAGCTTATTGATTGCCAAATGCCAACATCACATCTGCATAGTTTGGGTGCTAAAGATATACCCAGAGATATGTTTTTGGACTTATTAAAACGGCCAAAATGAACTGCTTTCCAGTTGGCTTTTGCAGTGTTGTAGCTGACTATGATACATGCTTGCCCGTTTTTTAACTTTGCGTGCAACTTTAACAAGCCAAGGTTTTTTCAGATAGGTCTTGCGCCTAAACCCACCATGTCCTTCATGATAAGCGAGATACTGTTTGTAAGCATCCCATTTGGATACACCTAGTGTTTTGTAGGTGTAGTTGCCATACCAGCCAATAAAATCGGTAACATCTTCAAAGTCATCACGGCTAGCACGCCAGTTGCCTGTTTTTTCAATATACCAATCCCATGTTGCATCTTTGACTTGCGCATAACCATAAGCAGATGACTTGCGACCCCAAGGAATAAACCACAACAGATAATCTTTTGGTGCCTTGGCTTGGGCACGAAAGCGTGATTCTTGATAAATAATGGCAAGCTGCACATGGATAGGTACACCCCATTTTTTAAATGAATCATTCGCAGCATCATACCAACCGCTTTTTTCTTTAAAAATAGAGCAGCTGTTATCAAGGTTAGAAGGTGGCTTTTTTGTGCAGCCCATGCTGCCCAAAAGTAGTAATAAGAGAAGGAAATACTTAAACCAAGCCATAGCAGAAGTGTTGCACCATCTATAAATTTAAACAAGGTGTTACTGCTTGGATATAGAGTCTTTTCCAGAGACCTAGGCTTTCATTTGGGTGAGTTTAAGGTGAAGTAACAACCAAGGTGAGTGGAGTAGCTCGCCTTGATTGTTTTTAGTTTGTTTATTTCACTTTGTTTTGCAGGTAATCAACAATCAAGCGTACACCAGCACCTGTTGCACCACCTACAGGTGAAATATCAGTGCCTTTCATATTCCAAGCTGTGCCTGCAATATCCAAATGCGCCCAAGGAATATCATCAACAAAGCGGGACAAGAAACATGCAGCCGTAATCGTGCCAGCTTCTCTGCCGCCCGTGTTTTTAATGTCGGCAATTTTGGAATCGATTTGTTCTTGGTATTCTTCAAACATAGGCATTTCCCACACTCTATCGTGTGTTTTCTGCCCTGATTGAATTAGGCTCTGTTTGATGTCATCAGAATTACCCATCAAACCAGTGGCTTGCCCACCTAAGGCAATCACACATGCCCCAGTCAGTGTTGCAAAATCAATGATTTCGGCAGGTTTTTGCTCTGCGGCATAGGCAAGGGCATCTGATAGAATCACACGACCTTCAGCATCGGTATTCAGCACTTCAATGGTCAATCCTTTATAAGTTGTCACAATATCACCAGGTTTATATGCGCTGCCACCGAGTAAGTTTTCTGTGGATGGAATCACGCCAAGTAAGTTAATTGGCAAGTTCATTTCGGTTACAGCTTTGAAAATGCCAAGTACAGCCGCAGAGCCACACATATCAAATTTCATTTCATCCATTTGTGCAGCGGGTTTAATGGAAATACCGCCCGCATCGAATGTGAGTCCTTTTCCCACCAAAGCAATAGGTGCATCGTTATTGCCTGCACCATTATATTCCATGACGATAAAACGGGGTTCTTTGTTGGAGCCTTGGTTGACAGCGAGTAGGGCAGTAAAACCTGCTTTTTCAATGGCAGCTTTGTCCATGACTGTAGTTTTAAGCTTGGGATGAGATAAAGCTGCTGCTTGCTCACCCAAATATTCAGGGGTGCAAACATTGCCGGGCTCATTGCCAAGGTTGCGTGCGAAAATAGTGCCGCTGGCGATGGCTTTGGCTGTATCAAGTGCAGCCTTTGCTTCGGCTTCGTCACCATCAATCACAATGTTAATTGATGAAAGTTCTGTTTTACTTTCTTTTTCTTTGGTTTGGTAAACATTGAAAGTGTATAAACCTAACCAAAACCCTTCGGCAATGGCTTGCACTTTATCAGTAAGTGATGCGCCTTTTATATCGAGTTCTGTTAAATAAATATCTGCACTTTCAATATTGTTTTTGTTTAGTTTTTGTGCGGTTTTAACAGCCAAAGCTCTAAGTTTTTGCAGGGTAAGTTTGTCTAAATCACCAGCACCAACAAACATCATGCGTTCGTTATTCTGATATATTGTACGCATAACACCGTATTTACCTTGATGTTCACCCGAAGCGAGGAAATTACTTACGCTTTCTTGATTCTTAGCAGTGTTCCCAGAGCTTGTAAGCTCCGCATTGGTTAGTAATGGATATACAGAAATACTTGTTTGCTTGTTTGTTGTAATGCTGATTTGAATCATGATAATAAAAAGCCCTCGTCCAAATGTGGTGGACGAAGGCTACTTAAGCAAAACTGCTCTGGCTAGGTTAGAATGTTAGTACTATCGAGCCGATGGCAGTACCATTGACTGTGGCTGTTATCGTATCAGAGCCCGCGCCCGTAGCAGGAGTGGTGTATGTTAATTTATAAATACCGTTACCAATATAAGACACTCTAGAAATAGAGCCCAGTGGAATGCCAGTGAGAGCAGCAGTTACCCTAGCACCAGCCCCCAATAAATTTCCTGCAGTATCTTTAGGTGTAATACTGATAGTTGTTGTTGTGTTAAGTGGAATGGGGTTAGCAACACTGGATACAGGTGCAACTGTTGTGAGAATAGCAGGCGCTGGATTAGCATGGTGATAACCCAAATCTAGGTTTGGCACATCTACGGTATTGGTTTGCGCATATGGGTTAAGATTCAAGAAAGTAGGTATGACGGTTACTAATGGGTCAGCATTGATTGCAGTTGATGCAG
>JALWRX010000041.1 GCA_027080505.1 Ghiorsea sp. | reverse complement strand
ATATTGGGTAGCTTCGCCATTTCATGCGCGTTTAACACGAAGTTCATTGCGGGTGATGCCTGAAGCCATGTTGGACTGGTCAGCCCAAGAAGGGGAACAAGTATGTGCTGTGGTGAATCCATTATTGACTGAAGATGGGCTTGAGCTTTTTATGGTTGGTGATGTACTCATGTTGGCAGCACAAGACATTTGGCAAGTTGATATGCCTGATTTTGCGTTGGTATCAGGACAAAGTTTGCCCAATCAACATGAAGGTAGCCAAGGTGCAGGTCGTTGGTTGCGAATGATTACAGAAATACAAATGACCTTACATCAGCATCAAGTGTTCACCCAAAGTGGTATGCAAATTCATGGTTTGTGGTTCTGGGGGCAGGTGAAGATGTGTGGTGCTGTGGATGTTGAAGCATTACCCCATGTTGCAACACGAAATATCTATTTAAATACTGTGCTTAAAGGCTTGGATAAACAACGAGATGCTTCTGTGATTGTTAGTGAGGCAGAGCATTTACCATATTTATTGCCTAAGCAGCTACCCGATGATTGGTTGTTGCTTGGCGCAGGGCAGGCAGTAACCTTGCGTAGTCATTGGTTGGCGGCAGCGTTGGCAAAAGTAAAAAAACCAACTTGGAAAGGGATGTAAGCAGTTATGCATGATTCAGCAGCGAAAGGTTTGAATGCCGAAGCAGAAAAAAAAGTTGGTGTACTGTTGGTGAACCTTGGTACACCTGATGCCCCAACACCTTCTGCACTGCGTCGTTATTTGAAGCAGTTTTTGGGTGATCCTCGTGTGGTTGAAGCCAATCGTTTGCTTTGGTGGTTTGCACTCAATGTCGTGATTCTTAATATTCGCCCTAAAAAATCAGCCCATGCTTATCAAACGGTGTGGACGGAGCAAGGCTCACCATTGATGGTGATTAGTCAGCAACAGCAAAAGGCTTTGCAAGAACAATTGGGTGATGACATCGTGGTGGAGCTTGCTATGACCTATGGTAATCCAGCCATTGAACAAGGTTTGAATAATTTGCGTGAGCAAGGATGCAACCGTTTGTTTGTTTTGCCGCTTTATCCGCAATATTCAGGAAGCACCACGGCTGCGGTGACCGATCAAGTGTTTGATGTGTTGAAAACATGGCGCAGAGTGCCTGATGTACGTGTGTTATCAGCATATCATGATGAACCTGCATATATCGAAGCCTTGGCAAACTCGGTGCGTGAGCATTGGGATAAACATGGTAAGGCTGAAAAGTTGATGTTGTCGTTCCATGGTATTCCTAAACGTTATGTGAATAACGGTGACCCTTATCAACTGCATTGTGAGCAAACTTCAAAGTTGTTGGCGCAAGCTTTGGGGCTTGGTGATGATGAATGGATGCTGACCTTTCAATCTATTTTTGGCCGTGAAGAATGGCTTCAACCTTACACAGCAAGCCAGCTTAAAGCTTGGGGTGCAGAAGGCATCAAAGATGTGGATGTGATTTGCCCAGGATTTGCCGCAGATTGTTTGGAAACTTTAGAAGAAATCGCGGTGGAAAATAAAGGTTACTTTATCGAAGCAGGGGGCAAGGATTTGCGCTATATCCCTGCGCTTAATGATAGAGATGACCATATTCAAGCCTTGGCAGGTCTCATTCAACGCGAATGTGCAGGTTGGTTATAAGTTATCTGTTTGATAGGTTTTACTAACCTATGATGCAACGCACGAATCACAAATAAGGCTTGCTTTCTGCGGGACAAGTGTTCTATGTTCTCCATCTTGGTTTGATGGGAGTTGGCGATGTTTAGATTTTTATCGGTTACTATTTTACTGTCTTTTTTAATAGCGGCACCTGCGCTAGCTAAGGATGAAGAAAAAAGTTTCTTTTCCAATGCTTGGCAGACCGTGCAAAGTTATTTTCCTTCAGTTTGGGCTGAAGAAGTTGATAGCTCAATTCTTTCCAATTTACCGCCTGATCCAGGTGCAGCAGGCAAGGCAACGCTTGCAGGCATTGATTCGGATAATGATGGTGTGCGCGATGATGTGCAGCGGTGGATTGCTTTGACTTATCCGAATTCACAGAAAACTAGGGCTGCACTAACTCAAATGGCTAAAGCTAAACAAATTATTTTACTGGGAGCAGCAGATGTAGCGAGTGCTCGTGCGAATGCAGATATTGCTGATAATGCGGCAGACTGTATAAGTTATGTGCGAGAATCCATATTAGGTCTCGCTGGGAGTGATGCGTATAGTATTAAGGGAGAATTAAGGGCGGTATACTTGAATACATTACTGAGAACAAAGGCATGGTTGCAGCATGATTCGCATCTTGGGGGAATGTTTTTTACTGTTCCCGCAGACTTGAAGCAAGGGTGTTCTTTTAATCCTGATGCAATGCCGAATTAAGGAGGGAAATATAATGAAGCACGTTCTGTTGTTGCTGATTCTTTTGGCCAGTTCGGCTGTGTGGGCGGGGGAGACTGATTTGCTCGCCAACCTACCACCCGACCCCGGTGCAGCAGGCAAGGCAACATAGCTGGCATTGATTCGGACAATGATGGTGTGCGTGATGATGTGCAACGCTGGATTGCTTTGACATACCCCAATTCGCAGAAAACAAGGGCTGCACTAACTCAAATGGCTAAAGCAAAGCAAAAGATTTTGCTCAATGCCGCAGATGCAATTAATGCTAGGAGCTATGCTATTGAGTCGAATAGAGCTTACCTTTGTTTATCTTTTGTCCGAAGACAGATTAAAGGTCTTAGCGGAAAAGATAGTTATAATATAAGTGGAGAAATGAGAGCTCTATATCTGAATACTTATGCACGGTCTAAGGCAGCATTGCAACATAGCCAGCATCTAAGTGGTCAGTTCTTTTCTTTGCCACCTGATAAATCAACAGGGTGTGACTTTAATCCTGATGCAATGCCGAATTAAGGAGGGAAATATAATTAAGCACGTTCTGTTGTTGCTGATTCTTTTGGCCAGTTTGGCTGTGTGGGCGGGGGAGGCAGATTTGCTCGCCAATCTACCGCCCGACCCCGGTGCAGCAGGCAAGGCAACTCTGGCAGGTATTGATTCGGATAATGATGGTGTGCGCGATGATGTGCAGTGCTGGATTGCTTTGACTTATCCGAACTCTCAAAAAACAAGGGCTGCTTTAACTCAAGAAGCAAAGTTAGACCAACAGTTTATTTTGAATGCAGTAGACCCTGTTGCCTCAATGACAATTGCTAAACAAATGATGAACTCAGAGGCTTGTTTAGCATATGTTCAACCCAATAATTATTATGATTTAGGGTCCGAATTCCAAGCTATTTTACTTAATACATATATTAGAACAAAAGCATGGTTTCAAGCTGATGGGCACTTGAGTGGCACAATGTTTAAAGCTTTACCATACAATCAAAGAAAGCTGGGCTGTTCTTTCAATCCAGATGCGTTGCCAAATTGATAATCAACAGGGTCAGACTCGATTGATTTGATAGTTTTCATGGTACAAAAGCCTTAGAAGCTTAGATTTAGCGCGAGAATGTGCAGGTTGGTTATAAACCTTTGAGTAAACGAACACGGAAGGTTTTACCTTTGAGTTTACCATTGGATAGCTTTTGCATGGCAACGTTAAGAACATCGCTTTGAATCGCGACATACGACCAGTTATCCCCAATATTGATTTTACCGACTTGCTTGCCAGCAATGCCACCTTCACTGGTGAGTGCGCCAAGAATATCGCCAGCTCTAAGTTTTTGTTTTTTGCCTCCACCAATTTGCAATGTTTGATATGTTGCGGGTTTGGGTTTTTGTGTTAATACTGATTCAGGGGGCAAAGACTCTGCTTGAATGGGTTGTTTTAAAATATCCTCGAATAAAGCAATTTGATGACCTTCATTGGGTGTGAACAAGCTGCAGGCTGTTCCTTTGCTGCCAGCGCGTCCTGTACGACCTATACGGTGGATATGAGACTCAGGGTCATGGGCTAAATGGTAGTTGACCACCAAATCGAGGTTATCAATATCTAAGCCACGGGCTGCTACGTCAGTAGCTACCAATACGCTGATACTTTTGTTGGCAAATTGAATCAGTGTTTGGTCGCGGTCACGTTGTTCCAAGTCGCCCGTTAAATCCAACGCGCTAAATCCTTCTGCCACTAATGTGTCGGTGACATCTTGGGCGTCGCGTTTGGTATTACAAAAGACCACGGCTGATTCAGGTGCGTATGTTAAAAGAATACGTTTGAGTGCATCCAAGCGTTGTGTGTCGTTTTGGAGTTCGAAGAAGTGTTGTGAAATTGTGCTGCTATCGTGAATAGATTCCACTTTAATCACTTTAGGATTTTGCATCATTTTCTTGGCAATCGTTTTCACTTTTCCTGAATAGGTTGCGCTGAATAATAAGGTTTGTTTTTGAGCAGGCGTGTGTTGATTGATGTCGGCAATGGCTTGTTGAAAACCCATGTCTAACATGCGGTCTGCTTCATCGAGCACCAAAGTGTTTATATGCTTCAATTGCAATGTTTCCCGCTTGAGGTGGTCTTGAATGCGACCAGGTGTACCTACGATAATATGTGCACCAAATGCCAAGGATGATACTTGCCCACGAACAGGCACACCGCCACATAAGGTTAACACTTTGATATTGCCTAATGTGCGCGCCAATACACGAATTTCTTTAGCAACTTGGTCGGCTAATTCTCTGGTTGGGCAAAGTACCAAGGTTTGCGTGGTTAATACTTTGCCTGCAGGTTTGTTTTTATCCAAGTGTTGTAGGGCAGCCAATGCAAAGGCGACGGTTTTTCCAGAGCCTGTTTCAGCTTGCGCAATCACATCTTGCTTGCTCAACATCATGGGTAGGCTTTTTTCTTGGATAGCAGTCATTTCCGTGTAACCCAAGGCTTTGATGCTGCTTTGGAGTTCAGGCTTTAGGTTTAATGATGCGAATGAAGCTGATTTCAATGGGTGTCCTGTATTGCGGGTTTATTTTTCTTTCCAAACAAATTTGGTTTTGTTTAAGCTCAAAGTTTTACGCGGCTCATCTTGCTTAGGCTGGATTTTAACATTGTTTTTGATTTGAGGTTTGGACAATGTTTTGGGTTTGTTTTTTTCTTTGGCTTCTGACTCAGTGCGGTACTTATTTTGTAGTCCTTGTAGGAAATTGCGTAACACTTGGTCTTTGCACTGGCGTGATTGCCTATGCTCAGGGGCACGAAAGAAAGCACTTAATTCATGTTTGCTGATTTTTAAACCTGCATCTTCAAGCATGGCAAGTATATCATTATCTTTGAGGTTGAAGGCGATGCGTAGCTTCTTGAAGATGATGTTGTTGTTGAGCTTGTTTTCAGGGTTGGGCTGAATGCCTTCACGTTTGCCACGTTTTTCGTTAATCAACCCATTGAGGAATATAGCAAGTGTTCTGTCTGTGCATTCTGCAAAACCAGCAGTGCCTTCCTTTTTTAACCAAGCACTAACTTGTTGACGTGATACCGCACGGTTTGCCGAGGCAAACATCGCAATCATTTCATTGTCGCTTAAATTAAGTGTATAACGCAAGCGACGTAAAATATCATTGTTTAACATGGTTGTTGCTGCTTAATCAAAATACCTACTTGAGAAGTTCGTTAAAACGGTCGAATAAATAGTCAGCATCTTGTGGGCCTGGGCTAGCTTCAGGGTGATATTGCACTGAGAAGATAGCTTTGTTTTTAACTTTTAGACCTTCCACAGTGTTATCAAATAGTGAGCGATGGGTGACTTCAACGTTGGCTGGTACATCATCATCTGCCACAGCAAAACCATGGTTTTGACTGGTAATTTCAACTTTTCCCGTGGTTAAATCTTTCACAGGGTGATTGCCACCACGATGTCCAAATTTAAGCTTAAAGGTTTTGAGCCCCAAAGCTTGGGATAATAGTTGATGCCCCATGCAGATGCCAAAAATAGGTGTGTCTTTTTCAATCAATGTTTTGATGGTTTCAACAGCATAACTCACTGCCGCTGGGTCACCAGGACCATTGGATAAAAAGATGCCATCAGGGTTCATGTCTAATACTTCTTGCGCTGATGTATTGGCAGGGACTACGCTTACTTTAATGCCTCGATCGGTAAGTTTACGAAAAATATTGTTTTTACAACCAAAATCGAATGCAACTACATGTTTGCTGGATGTTGGGCTGGTAAAAACTGCATCATCAAGGTTATAAGTCCCTTGCCGCCATGTGTCGCTTGATTTACGACTGACTTGTCCAACCAAATCTTTGCCTTCAAGTCCTTGCCAAGCTTGCGCTTGTTTTACAGCTTCTTCTTCGCTCATGCCATCTGAAGCAATAACACCCGTTTGCGCACCGTTATCACGCAGGTGACGCGTTAAAGCGCGGGTATCAATGTCTGCAATACCTACAATGTTACTCGCTTGCAAATAAGCTTCTAAGCTTTGTTCTGCTCTGTAATTGGATGTTTTGCGAGCTGGTGCGCGTACGATTAAACCACGCACTGAAATTTTATCAGACTCTTCATCCACTTCATTGACACCGACATTACCGATGTGTGGGTAGGTGAACGTGATGATTTGTTCAGTATAAGACGGGTCAGTCAAGATTTCTTGGTAGCCAGTCATTGATGTATTAAAGCATACTTCTCCGACTGTGTTTCCTGTAGAGCCAAAGGCTATACCATGAAAAATACGACCATCTGCCAGTGCTAAAAATGCAGGGGTTGGCGTGGTTGCAGTATGACTCATGAGACACCTCTTTCGTGGGAGTGGTAAAGAACGGCGCAACTCTATGGTTTTGATTCTAGGCTGTCGATTATTGTTTTTGCTTCAGTATTATTTTTTGGTAAAGGTTAAAATATAGGCTTACTTAGCCTATATTTTAGGCATTAAAGCAGTCGTTTATGCTTGAGTTTGTTTGTTTTGCTGTGTTTTCATAGGTGGCACTGGGTTTGCTATATTTTCGTAGCAAATAGCGTAAAGCCAAAAGGCTGACGAAAAAATGGAGATAGACAAATGACAATGAAATTAAAAAATTATGCAATGGCATTGATGGTTGGCACAGGTTTGATGGGTGTAAATGCACCTGCTCAAGCATCTGATTTAGAAATTGGTGCAGATATGGGTGTTTACAGCCAATATGTATGGCGTGGTCAAGCTCAAGGTGGTGGTCAGTCATCTGTACAAGGAGACTTTGTAACAAGTTTTAATGATAATCTGTCGGCTAATGTTTGGTATGCAACATTGGGTTCTGGCAATACAACAGAATTTGATTATACCGTAGATTACTCAGGTGAAATGGATGATATAGGGTATTCCCTTGGTGTAATTGCTTACCGTTTTCATAATAACTCTACAGCTAATACTGAAGAAGTTTATGCAGGTGTTTCTTATGATGTTGCTTCAGCAACACTTTACTATGATAATAATTCTAAGAATATTTGGGTTGACTTTTCTGCAGGAACAGAATTGCAGGGCTATGCTATAGATGGAACGCTTTCTTATAATATGCCAAAAGACACAACTGCTGCTAAGCGTGAATTTGTAAACTTATCTGTTGGTATTAGTAAAGATATAGAAATAGGTGATACTGTAATGAGTCCATCATTTGGATATAACTATCACATGGGCGCTCTTAAATCGGCAGCAACACCAGATGCATTAGTATTTGGCTTAAACTTCGCATACTAAGTGATTCAAGGTGCAGCTTGAATACTGCACCTTTTTATTTTTGAACGTATAAAGGGAGATAGCAATGAAAAAAGTTACTGCTGTCATCAAGCCATTTAAACTTGATGACGTAAAAGATGCATTGATTGAGCTTGGCGTTTCAGGCATGAGTGTTAGTGAAATTCGCGGACACGGTCGTCAGAAAGGACATACAGAGCTTTATCGTGGTGCAGAGTACAATGTGGATTTTGTGCCAAAAACTGAAATTTCAACCGTAGTTACAGCAGATCAAGTGGATGCTGTGATTGAAGCAATTATCAAAGCTGCAAGCAGCGGAAAAATTGGCGATGGTAAAATCTTTGTCACAGATGTGGAACGCGTGATTCGCATCCGTACTGGCGAAGAAAATGCCGACGCCTTGAATTAAGGGGAGATGAAATAATGGAACAATTATCGGGAGATATTCTCCAAACCAAATACGCACTCGACACCTTTTACTTCTTGGTGATGGGCGCATTCGTAATGTGGATGGCAGCGGGTTTCTCAATGCTTGAAGCAGGTCTTGTTCGTTCAAAGAATACAGCAGAAATTTTGACTAAAAATATCGTGCTTTATTCAATCGCTTGTATTATGTATATGGTTGTGGGTTACAATATCATGTACACCAATGCTGCGGATATTTTTCCATCAGCATTAACATTTGGGCTTGGTGCTGATAATGATGCGGCTTCTGTTATTGCAGGTGGTGATGATGCACCATATTATTCTAGCTTGTCAGACTTCTTCTTCCAAGTGGTATTCGTTGCAACTGCAATGTCTATCGTGTCGGGTGCTGTTGCTGAGCGCATGAAGCTTTGGGCTTTCTTTGTGTTTGCAATCATCTTCACTGGTTTTATTTACCCACTTCAAGGTATGTGGAAATGGGGCGGTGGTTTCCTAGATGCAGCAGGATTTAGTGATTTTGCTGGTTCTGGTGTGGTTCACATGGCGGGTGCTTCTGCGGCATTAGCAGCGGTTATTTTGCTTGGTGCACGTAAAGGAAAATACAATAAAGATGGTTCTGTGAATGCAATTCCAGGTGCAAATCTTCCTATGGCAACGTTGGGTACATTTATTCTTTGGCTGGGTTGGTTTGGTTTTAATGGCGGTTCAGAGCTTAAAGTATCTGATGTGGCTGAAGCCAATGCAACAGCTATGGTTTTTGTGAATACAAACATGGCTGCTGCTGGTGGTGTGGTTGCAGGGCTTGTATTTGCAAGACTGTGGTTTGGTAAAGCAGACCTAACCATGGCACTTAATGGTGCATTGGCAGGTCTAGTAGCGATTACAGCTGAGCCGCTAACACCTTCACCTGAAATGGCAACATTGATTGGTGCGATTGGTGGTTTGATTGTGGTTCCTTCTATCGTGTTTATGGACAGAATATTTAAAATTGATGATCCAGTGGGTGCAATCTCTGTACATGGTGTTGTCGGTATCTGGGGCTTATTAGCTGTACCTATAACCAATAATGATGCAACACTTGGCGCACAATTGATGGGTATTGGTACAATTTTTGTATTCGTCTTTGTTTCAAGTTTTGTGATTTGGATTGCGATTAAAGCTATTATGGGCATTCGTGTTTCTGAAGAAGAAGAGTTTGAAGGTCTTGATGTTGGCGAGTGTGGATTGGAAGCATATCCGGAATTTTCTAGCAGCAAGTAAGTTTACACAGTTTGTGTTACCTGAGGTTTTATTTTTAAAATAACAAATTTGTTTTGTTACCATTCTATTTGCATGAATCGGTAAGGCTTTGGGTAATACAGAAGGACAGGTGAGAAATCACCTGTCCTTTTTTGTGCTTTTTTGGCAGTGAATTTTGCATTAAAAAATATTCACGGTTATGTTTTGCCCTATGCAAATAGAACAAAATGTGTTTCAACACATTTGGAGGGTATATGAAACAAATCACTGCCATCATCAAGCCGTTTAAGCTTGATGATGTAAAAGATGCACTTTTGGAAGTAGGTGTAAGCGGTATGAGCGTGAGTGAAATACGCGGTCATGGTAGGCAAAAAGGACACACTGAACTTTACCGTGGTGCGGAATATATTGTGGATTTTGTACCTAAAACCAGTATTTCTACCGTAGTGAAAGAAGAGCAAGTGGATGTGGTGGTTGAAGCCATTGTGAAGGCTGCTAGCACTGGTAAAATTGGTGATGGTAAAATTTTTGTGACCAATGTTGAGCGTGTTGTTCGTATCCGTACCGGCGAAGAAGATGCCGATGCGTTGAGTTAAGGGAGACTATCATGGATGTGTTTTTCTTAACTGTTGGGGCAGCTATGGTGCTGGCTATGCATGCGGGTTTTGCATTTTTAGAAGTAGGAACAGTGCGTAAAAAGAATCAGGTGAATGCTTTGGTTCGGGTCATTACGGACTTTGGTTTTTCTACCATTGCCTATTTGTTTATTGGTTTTTATGTGGCTTATGGCATTACATTTTATGCGCCAGTAGGTGAGCTTGAAGTGATGGAAGGCGGCAGCAATGGTTATAAAATGGTGCACTTTTTCTTTTTATTAACTTTTGCAGCGGCTATTCCTGCAATTATCTCAGGTGGTATTACAGAAAGGGTTAGGTTTTGGCCTAATGCATTGGCAACGCTATTGTTGGTTGGTCTGATTTACCCTTTTTATGAAGGGATGATTTGGAATGGGAATTATGGTTTTCAAGATTGGTTAGAA
The DNA here is from genome assembly GCA_027080505.1 of Ghiorsea sp. Lineage (GTDB taxonomy): Bacteria > Pseudomonadota > Zetaproteobacteria > Mariprofundales > Mariprofundaceae > Ghiorsea. The sequence continues at coordinate 12,906 of JALWRX010000041.1, read as the reverse complement.
GCAACTTTCGGTGCGCCATTTCATGATTTTGCAGGCTCAGTCGTAGTGCATGCCATGGGTGGTTTCTTGGCTTTGGGTGCTGTAATAACTTTAGGTGCAAGGCTTGGGCGTTATACAGAAGATGGGCGAGTCAATGCTATATTACCATCAAATATACCCTTTCTTGCATTGGGTTCTTGGGTACTGTGCGTGGGATGGTTTGGTTTTAATGTGATGAGTGCGGGCACTGCTGATGGTGCATCAGGTTTAGTGGCAATGAACTCTTTATTGGCCATGGTTGGTGGTTTATTGGCGGCATTGGTTGTTGGCAAAAATGACCCTGGTTTTGTACACAATGGTGCTTTGGCTGGGCTGGTCGCAGTATGTGCGGGCTCGGATATTATGCATCCGTTCGGCGCATTATTTGTGGGTGTGGTTGCTGGTGTTATGTTTGTGTATGGTTTTGAACTTTTGCAAAATAAGTTGAAAATTGATGATGTGTTGGGTGTGATTCCTTTGCATGGTGTTTGTGGCGCATGGGGTGGCATTGCTGCAGGTATCTTTGGCTCAACTGCTTTGGGTGGAGCAGGAGGTGTTACCTTTATGGCGCAACTAGTTGGTACACTTACAGGAGTTGCCATTGCAGTTGCTGGTGGGTTCTTGGTATATGCTGTTATCAATGCAACGTTTGGTATCCGTTTATCAGAAGAGGATGAACATATGGGTGCAGACTTGGCAATCCATCAAATTAGTGCAAACCCTGAAGAGGATATGTCACGTTAATTCCTTATCTTGTATTGATGGGTAAAAAAGGCTGCAGTGATGCAGCCTTTTTTGTTGTGGTGATTATGCTGTTCCATGACAGTTATTATTTAGGGCTGCTGTTGGTAATGTAAATGTGGCCAAGTTTTATGAAGCTTAAATGACTTATTCTGCCAATTGAAGTGACCTGTGATATTGGCATCTGTATCAATAGTGATACGACCACGACCTTTTATCTTGTGCTTAGTGATGTTTAATGCTGCACTAAATTGTTCTCGTTTACGTATGGATAATGCTAACTTATCTGCTTTAATATTTTTGTTGTTTAATAACCACTTGGCATTATAGACCATGATGTCACCATCACCTTGCCAGCTATTTAGCTTACTTTGTGGGTCGAAATAGGCATCAAGGTTTAAGGTTGCGTACATACTACCTTCAAGGTACCCATCAAATTGTTTTTGCAGCCATTGCCAGTTGTTCAGACGAACACCACCAGCTTGAACCATACTTGAGATGTGCAGCTGATTATTTTGGGAAGAGATGCTAAGTTTTTTTGCACGCAAATTACCTTGGTAGAAGTGAGACTTAAACTTCTTCAATGTGAATTGATGCTCATCAAGTTTATAACTTGCTACGACTTGATTTAACCTACCAAAGGGCAGGATAAGTTTTTGAGCAGTGAAATATCCTGTGGCTGTGAGGGGTAGTTGCAGCAGACCCGTTAGACCAGTGCTATCTAAGGATTCAGCATGAATATTTACGTTAGCTTGTTGATTGGTGGTAAATTGCACTTGGTTTTCGCCAAACGTCCATGATAATTGGGATATTTTCCAGTGTTTATCTGTATAGTTGATATTTCCTGTCAGGTGATGATTTTTTGCACCCAAGTCATGGAGTTGAAGTTGAGCATGAAGCAATTGTTGTTGTTCTAAGCCTATATTCAGGTTGCCAGCGATATTACCGTGCCAACCCTGTAAAGGCTGTGCTAATACTATGCCTTGGTTACTTAACTGATTAAAGTCCACCGCCATGTCTTGTAAGGATAACATGCTTGGCTTAAAAGTGATATTGGCATAGTTATCTGCCAGTTGAATGGTTGATTGCAGAAAACTTGGCTGTACCTCACCATTTTCCCATACGATGTTACCTTGTAAGGTGAGGGAGATATTTTTAGGTTTTTTGTAACCTAACCAAGAAAATGAACTTTGACTGGCATCAAGGTCAAAGTTTATAGAATGGTCTTGTTTTGTGGTATGGCTGATAACAAGGTGACCTGTTAATACACCATCACCGCTAATGTTTTGCTTGTGTGTTTGCTGATCAACTATGATTTGGCTTAAAGGCAGCCATAGAGAACTATGTTGTAGTTGTAAGGGAACTTTCCAATAATCAGGTTGCAGTGTTGCAGAGGTGATATTGATGCTGGCATCTTTGTTGTCTGCTGTGGATATGGTCGCAGACTTTAGGTGCCAATGTGCCTTGTTGGAGAAGCTGAGACCTTCAAATGTAAACTTGCCTGCATCAATATTGACTTCTTTTTGCTGGGCTAATGGTGTTGATAAACTGTAGTTTATCTTTTGCCAAGAGAATTGACCTTGGCTATTAAAGTTATCTGCATTCCAGTCTGTTTGGATAAGAATATTTTTTAGGCTGTTGCTTTGTACGAAGTGTTTATATTTAGTATTCTTGAAAAGATTGGCAATAGGTTCTAAGTTTAAGGATGTACTTTGGCTGTTGATTTGGCATATATTCCAAGTGTCACAAGAACCTGAAATTTGCACACTTCCAGCATCTTTGATTTTAAGCACCATGTCATTAATAACAAAAAGCTTAGCCCCACTTGCTTTGAGTTTGCCACGTAGTTCCAGATAGTTTCGTTTGTCTTTTTGTAGGGCTAGGTGTCCAAATGTTTGCCATGGCTTGTCTTGGTACATGTGTGCTGTAATAGAGCCAGTTAATGTTTCCAGAGTTGTATCATGTGAGATAAAAGAAAGGGGAATATCAATCAGCTTGATGCGGGAAAACCCACGGGTGATTTTTCCATGTCTGAGGTGCAGATAGCCATGTGCATCAATGCGACCATCACCAATATGGGTACGTAGTTCTGCGCGAGGATTTTTATTTTTACCAATATCACGAATGTCTAGGTCGGTTTGTTCAAGGGTAATATGTTGCTGTTCAAAATGAATTTCACTTTGAGAAATATCAATGCGTTTTAGCTTCAGACTTTCAGTTTCTATGAAGTTTAGCCACGATTCTTTTTCGGTTTGCAAAACATTGATCTCAGCAAAACGAACATAAAGAGCTTGTGGCAAAGCTTTACCTGTGAGTAGAGCTGCCAAGTTTAAATCAATGGAAATTTGTTCAGCATGCAAAGTAAAAGCTTGGGTTTGGATATTTACATCGTTTAAACTAATAGAGCCCATATACATAGGGCTAAGATTTAAACTTTTTGCATCCAGAGTGATTCCAGATTGAACCAGTTGTGTTTTAATTGCATGATAAATTTTAGTTTTATCAATATTGCCAATGATAAGTGTTAAGACAAAGGCAGTCACCACGCTGGCAAAAATCCACCGACGTGATGACTCCTTCATCTATTTAACCCAAAAGTTCTTTGAGACGTTGGTTCACCATGGCAGGGTTAGCTTTGCCTTTGGATGCTTTCATGACCTGACCGACAAAGAAGCCGAACAACCTATCTTGCCCGCCTTTATAAGCCTCTACTTGCTCAGGGTTGGCATCCAAGACTTCTTGAATCATGGCATCAATAGCACCCGTGTCTGAGACTTGTTTTAAGCCTTTTTCATCAATGATGGTATCCACATCTTTACCTGATTCCATCATGGCATCAAGCACATCTTTGGCAATCTTCCCTGAAATCGTATTGTCTGCAATTCTATCTAACAATGATGCTAGTGCTTGTGCAGAAACAGGTGATTCAGTGATGTCTTTACCCAATTCTTTTAAGCGACCAAGCAATTCATTGGCAAGCCAGTTGGCACATTGTTTAGGGTTGGCAGGGTGCGCTGCTACCAATGCTTCATACCATTGCGCCAAGCTTTGGGTTTGGGTTAGTACATCAGCATCATAAGCTGATAAACCAAACTCGGTTTCAAAGCGTTTGCGCAACTGATTCGGTAGCTCGGGCATACCTGCTTTAATTGCATCCACTTCTTCTTGGGTAACGCGCAATGGTGGTAAATCAGGCTCTGGGAAGTAGCGGTAATCATGAGCTTCTTCTTTGCTACGCATAGAACGGGATTCGTTTTTCACAGAATCCCAAAGTCTAGATTCTTGTTTAACTTCGCCGCCATCTTCAATGATTTCAATTTGACGCAACACTTCAAACTCAATGGCTTGTTTGATAAAACGGAAGCTGTTCATATTTTTCATTTCGGTGCGGGTACCAAAAGGTTCACCAGGGCGGCGAACGGATACATTGGCATCACAACGGAACTGACCTTTTTCCATGTCTGCATCTGAAACGCCAAGGAATTTAATAATTTGATGCAGTTGCTTCAAATAAGCAATCGCTTCATCAGCAGAGCGCATATCTGGTTCGGATACGATTTCCATGAGTGGAATACCCGAACGATTGAGGTCGATATGTGATACGGCATCTAGCCCTTCATGCATAGATTTACCTGCATCTTCTTCCATATGAATACGGGTCACACCAAGACGTTTTTCACCATTTTTGGTGGGAATATCAATATAACCACCTTCCACGATAGGTACGGCAAATTGTGAAATTTGGTAGCCTTTAGGAAGGTCAGGATAAAAATAGTTTTTACGGTCAAACTTGGATTCGAGGTTGATGTTTGCGTTGATAGCAAGCCCCGTCAAAATAGTTTTACGGGCGGCCTCATCATTAAGCACTGGCAATTGACCCGGCATACCTAAGCATACGGGGCAGGTTTGTGAGTTTGGTTCTGCACCAAATTCGGTAGAGCAACCACAAAACGCTTTGGTTTTGGTGTTGATTTGGCAATGAACTTCTAATCCGATAACAACTTCCCAGCTCATGATTCACCTCCAAATTTTGCTGGCGATTTGGTATGCCAGTCCGTGGCATTTTCATATGCTGATGCGGCAGCCAAAATTTTGTCTTCTTGCCATGCTGGGGCAATCCATTGCAAGCCAACGGGTAAATCTTGGGCGAAGCCACAAGGTTGTGATAAGCCCGGTAACCCAGCCAAGTTCACAGCAATGGTGAAAATATCAGATAAATACATGGTGAGTGGGTCTTCTGTTTTTTCACCTGATTTAAACGCAGGGATAGGGCTGGTGGGTGTAGCAATCACATCAACTTGTTCAAATGCTTGTTTAAAATCTTGGCTAATCAATGTGCGCACTTGTTGCGCTTTGAGGTAATAAGCGTCGTAGTAGCCAGAAGATAAGGCGAATGTGCCTGTTAAAATACGGCGTTTGACCTCAGCACCAAAACCTTCATCACGAGAACGGGCATACATGTCTTCTAAATCTTCAGGATTTTCACATCTATGACCAAACCTGACAGCATCATAACGGGATAAGTTGGTGGAAGCTTCAGATGGTGCAATTACGTAATAGGCAGCAACTGCATATTCAGTATGTGGCAATGAAATATCAACAATTTCAGCACCAAGTTCTTCGCATGTTTTCAATGCGGCTTCCACTTGGGCGCGTACTTCTTCATCCATACCATCAATAAAATATTCTTTGGGTTTACCAATTCTTAAACCCTTCATATCTAAGTTTTCACAAGCTTTTAGCCAATCAAAGTTTGGTGCGTCCGATACCGAAGTGGCATCACCTGCATCATGACCAGACATAATGGATGTGAGCAGTGCTGCATCTTTAACAGTACGTGTCATAGGCCCTGCTTGGTCAAGTGATGAAGCAAAAGCAATAATTCCACGGCGAGAAACACGACCATAAGTTGGTTTTAAACCCACCAAACCAGTAAGAGAAGCAGGCTGGCGAATCGAGCCACCTGTGTCTGTACCTAATGCAGCAGGGGTTAAGCCAGCCGCCACGGCAACAGCCGAGCCGCCTGATGAACCACCTGGGATACAATCCGTGTTCCATGGGTTTTTGCAGCCGCCAAATGCAGATGTTTCATTGGATGAGCCCATGGCAAATTCATCCATATTGGTTTTACCAACCAATACAGCACCAGCTTCCCTTAAGCGGGTAATGACATGCGCATCATACGGTGCTTCAAAACCTTCTAAGATTTTAGAGCAGCAAGTGGTTGGGCCTTGTTGCGTGCAAAAAATATCTTTGATGGCAATGGGTAAACCTTCTAAAGGTCGGGCTTCGTGTTCATCTCTATATGCATCAGAAGCTTGGGCTTGCGCCAATACATGTTCGGCATCAATATGTACAAATGCATTTAAATCATTGTTGTATTGTTTAATGCGATCTAAATAGAGCTGGGCAACTTCAACCGCAGTAGTTTGTCCTGCATTAAGTTGGTTTTGAATGTCACTGAGTGAACGAAATGGCATAATATGTCCTCAAAAAATAGTTTGGTTTTAGGGAGAAGTGAGGTAGTTACTCAATCACTTTGGGAACAACGTATAAACCTGATTCTGTACGTGGGGCAGGTTTTTGCAAAGCATCACGGCAGTCAGTGTTAGTAACAATATCAGCGCGTTGTGGCATAGCTACATCATGGGGATGTGCAGTGGGAGGAACACCATCAGTGTTTACCTCGCTGAGTTTGTCGATATATCCCATAATACTGTTGAGCTGGGGTGCAAGTTCAGTCGCTTCATCATCGGTTAAACGAATACGAGAAAGATTTGCGATTTTTTTTACGTCAATGTCCATAAAGACCACCTGATTTTAAAGTCAGGCGCAGTCTAATCTGCATTGCGATATTTCTCTAGTGCTTAAATCCATTTCTCATTTTTTCTTTGTATTCAGCCAGTGCTTGGGCGACTTTGTCTTGGAGAATATATAAACCTACAAAGTTAGGTAATGCCATAGCCAGTAATAATAAGTCACTAAAGTCTAAGATATTGCCAGCACTACCTAATGTTGCCAACACGATAAAAATCAAAAAGGTGATTTTATAAACCATAGAAAAACGTTCGCCAAAGATATATGTCCAGCAGCGTTCACCATAATATGACCATGAAATCATGGTGCTAAAAGCAAAAAGCACGACAGAAAGTGATAAAATGCTGGAAAACCAAGGTACAACAGAGCCAAAAGCAACAGAGGTCAGAGCAGCACCTTGTTTGGCATCAACCAGTGCAGCATGTTCAGGGGCGTTGTACACGCCTGTTACCACAATGACCAAAGCAGTCATGGTGCAAATGATAATGGTATCAATAAAGGGTTCATATAATGCGACAATACCTTGGCGTACTGGGTATTTTACTGATGCAGTGGAGTGAGCAATCACGGCTGAACCAATACCTGCTTCACTGGAAAATGCTGCACGTTTAAAACCTTGTACAATCACGCCAACCAAAGCACCAAATCCAGCTTCCATGGAAAATGCACCATGCCAAATCGTAGTAAGAGCATCAGGAATTACGCTTATGTTGGCAAGAATAATCCATAAGCATGTTACCACGTAAATTAGCACCATGGTTGGCACAATAGCTTCAGCAGCATGGGCAATGCGTTTGATACCACCGATAATCACAACACCAACCAATGTAGCCATGATGATGCCGAACATCCAAGGATAGTCTTTAAAAAAGGTGATTTCATGTTGTACGGCTCCCATGGCTTGAGAGACTTGAAAAGCATTGCCGCCGCCAAGGGAAGCTGCGATACAAAAAACAGTAAACATGATGGCAAGTGCTTTGCCTGTACCTTTGAGCCCTTTTTCCGTCAAACCTTCGGATAAGTAATACATTGCACCACCCATCAAGCGCCCATCAGGGCGAGTATGGCGATAAAGTTGCCCTAGTGTGACTTCGGTAAACTTGGCAGACATACCAAAAAAACCTGCAATCATCATCCAAATGGTAGCGCCAGGTCCACCGATGATAATAGCAATGGCAACACCTGCGATGTTACCCAAACCCACGGTAGCAGAAAGAGCAGTGGTGAGTGCTTGGAAAGGGGTGACTTCACCTTTGTCTTCAGGGCTTTGGTATTTGCCGCGTAAAATGTTAAAAGCATGAGTAATCATGCGTAAATTGATAAAACCAAAGCGGAAAGTCATGTAAATTGCGCCCGTGGATAGCCAAGCAACAATGAATGGAACCTCTGCTTTGCCAGGAAAGACATCGTAGAAAAGTACGCTGGCGAGGTAGCTGTTCATGGTGCCAAAGAAGCTATCCACACCAGTGCTTTCACTGGCAAGGGCAGGCGTTGCGCTTAATAAAAATAGATAAATTGATGTTAAAAGCTTCATAACTAACCCCTTACAGTAATGTTTAGACCCCTACTGTTATTGTTAAGGGGCGAAGTCTGCCTAGATGGTGCTTGGTTACAAGTTTTGCTATGTAAGGGTTTGACGTTGCATCTCAAGTTTAGTCACTTACGATACGTGCATGACAGTTTTATTTCGATGGATATTTGTGTCCAGCTTTATGCGTATTGTTGCGATTGCTTTGGGTGTGATTCTTTTGTTTATGGTTGCAGAGTCTTTTAGTAAGGCAGCACTGATAGGCAAAACAATGACAGTGAGCCTTTTGTTTGAATATTTAATGCTCAAAGTCCCTTTTATGGTTGCAGACTTTTTACCAGTGATTGTGCTGCTTGGTGCAGCCATTTATATGACTGAAATTTCTCATTATCATGAGTTGGTTGCACTTAGAGCGGCGGGTGTGTCGCTGCGTTTTATTTTAACACCACTGCTGGTGCTTGCGAGCTGTGTTGGTTTTTTTACTTTTGCACTGGGTGAGTGGGTTGAGCCTGTCACCAATGTACGACTGGATACTATGGAAAAGACTTTGGTGCAGGGTAAAAAGCCTGTGCGTGCTGATGGTGAACAATGGTTTCGTGATGAAGGTAGGTTTTTTCGCATACAACCACTGCAAGGTAAATATTTTAAACTGATGATGCTCAAGACAGATCAGCAGGGTCAGTGGCAAGGACGAACAGATGCAAGTAAGGCATATTATGAAAATGGTGTTTGGTACTTAGAAAAGGTATATGTCAGTCAACCCGATGAAAAGTTGGGTATTCGTGTACAGAGCATACCAAAGCTTACGTTGCAATCGAGTATTGGCCCTAAAACAGTTGCTGCACCCAAGGCAAGGGATATGCAGTGGCTTACACTTTATCGTTTTACACAGGCATTGTCTGATGCAGGTTTGGATGCAAAGCAATACCAATATCAATTACATAAAAGAATTACAGGGCCTTTGGCATGTTTAATTATGGTGATGTTGGCATATAGCTTGTGTGGCAATATGGGCAGCCGTATTTCGGCAAACTCTAAAGGTTTATTGGCTGCGTTAACATTGGGGTTGCTGTTTTATATTTTTAATACATCGATGAACGTCATGAGCAATGGTGGTTACTTACCAGCAGCTTATGCAGCATGGTGGCCTGACGTGATGTTTTTAGGTATTGCAGGTTATTTATTACTACTGAAGGAAGGTTATTAAGACTAATTTAGTGTGGATTCTAGAGTGTTTGAGCATAATATAGACTCCAGTTGTTCCACCAAAATATTGGGACGGTATGGTTTTTGTAAAAAAGCATGGAACTTCACGTCTTGATGTTGTTGGGTAATATCTTCAACCCTATAACCCGATGATAAAATGATTATTGCTTGTGCATTGATGCCCCACAATGTCTTGGCGCATGTTATACCATCCATTTCTGGCATACCCTTATCAAGAACGATGGCATGGATTTCTTGTTGATGTTGTTTGTAATAGGCGATGGCTTTTGTGGGAGACATAAAAGAAACTACTTGATAACCAGCATCTTTTAATACCAATGTTATGATTTCTAAAATATAGCTTTCATCATCAATAAGTAAGATGGTTTTATGCATAGTGTGCTGCCTCATATCTGTAATTATTGTTCTTGATCCCCACTCATGCTTTATATGGTAGGCAGCATAAAAGGTGCCAAGCGATTCATGAAAAAGTGTGGCGATATTACAGATTGAAGATGAAGTGAATCTTAAGTAAAAGTGAGAGAGCTTAAACGAAGTTAAATAAATATTTACGTTGATATGCAGTTTGCTTTCTCGCAAGCTTATTCATACGCTGCGATAATATTTTTTATAAAAGTTTGAAGTTCTAAGGGGTTTGTTATGCAGGTAGTCATGATGAAAGAAGCAGGTGGTGTGGAAGTGTTGCAGCTTGAGGATGTTGCTAAACCTAAGGTATGTGCTGCTGATGAAGTGATTGTCAAAGTGATGGCGGCAGGGGTGAATCCTGTTGACACAAAGTTACGAAAGAATGGTATGATGTTTGATAATGCTTACCCTGCTATTTTGGGCTGTGATGGGTCAGGTTTTATTGAGCAGGTTGGTGAAGATGTAGAACACCTGCAAGTGGGTGATTTGGTGTATTATTGTTTTGGTGGTTTGGGGCAAAAGTCAGTCAACGGTGATAGTGTGGGTAATTATGCCGAGTATGCGGTGGTTAAAGCTACATATGTAGCGAATAAACCAGATAGCCTTGATTTTGATTCGGCTGCTGCTGCACCTTTGGTTTGCATTACAGCATGGGAAGCATTGTTTGATAGAGCAAGACTGCAATCTGGGCAAAAGGTGTTTATTCATGCTGGTGCGGGTGGTGTCGGGCATGTTGCCATTCAATTGGCAAAACTGGCAGGGGCAGAGGTGGCAACAAGTGTCAGTTCAGCAGAAAAGGAAGCTTTTGCGCGTGAGCTTGGTGCTGATAAAGTAATCAATTATACCAAAGAAGATGTTGCACAAACATTGCTTGATTGGACAGATGGACAAGGTGTGGATATTGCTTTGGATACGGTAGGGGGTGATGCTTTAAAACAGCTTGTTCCTGTGATGCGCTTGTATGGGGATTTGGTGAGTTTGTTGCAGGTTCCTGATGATTTAGATTGGAAAAACTTACGTGTGAAAAATGTGCGTATCAGTCAGGCTTTGATGCTTACGCCTATGTTATTGCAGTCGAATGAATTAGGTGAACATCATGCGGCAATTTTAGAGCAGTGCGGGCAATTCTTTGATGAGGGTAAGTTATCCATATACGTGGATAAAACATTGCCATTGCAAGATGCTAGGCAAGCACATTTAGCTATAGAAGAGGGGCATCAAACAGGTAAAATAGTATTGCAAATGCATATGGACGATATGGACGCATAACCATGCAATGTAGAATTTACCTAGATGTGGAGCTTACACTTCATGCTTTGATTGATATTGACCTAGAGCAGACAAGATACTTACGACAAGTGATGCGTTTGCAAGCTGGTGATATGATTACAGTGTTTAATGGGCATGGGGGTGAATACCTTGCTGAATTGACAAGTTTGAGTAAGGCTGGAGGGCAATGTCAGCTTGTTGAATTTATGGATATTCAACGTGAATTGCCATGCCGTGTGCATATTATTCAAGCAGCTAATCGCAGTGAAAAAATTGAGACGGTGTTGCAAAAGGCAACAGAAATGGGTGCGTCCAGCTTTCAAATTGTAAATAGTGAGCGGGCGACATTAAACTTGCCTATTCATAAACGTGAAAAACGGCTGCAACGATGGCAGAAAATCATTATGGAAGCTGCGGAGCAATCCGAGCGTACAGCTATGCCAAGTGTGGTTTGGTATGATAAAGTCAGTCAGGTGAGCCAGTATGGGCAATGTTTTGTGCTTCACCCAAGAGAGGCAAATATGTGGCAAGATATGCGCAATGATTTGCCACAGTTGAAGGATATTACTTTAGCAGTAGGTCCTGAAGGCGGGTGGTCTGCTCAAGAGTTGGGTTATTTTCAATCCCAAGGGTTTCAGCCTTTGTGTTTTGGTGCTAGAGTAATGCGTACAGAAACAGCAGCACCAGCATTGCTGGCAGCGATACAAGCTGTATTATAATTTAATTGGATAAGTAATAAGGAGTGGATAAATGCATAAGGTAATGAAACTATCATTAGTAGGCTGTTTATTGTTAGGGCTTGCTGGTTGTGCAGGTAAAACCACAGTGACAAGAGTGGATACAGATACTGTACAAGATTTAAGTGGCAACTGGAATGATACTGATTCCCGGTTGGTTTCATCACGGTTGGTGAATGATATGTTGTCGCGCAAATGGTTGACCAAATACCAAGTGAAACATGGTAAGAATCCTGTGGTGATTGTGGGTGAAGTTAGAAACCTTAGTCATGAACATATCAATATTCGTACTTTTATTGCAGATATGGAGCGCGAACTTATCAATTCAGGCGAAGTTGAATTTGTGGCTTCAAAAACAGAGCGCAGTGAAATCCGTGATGAACGTGCAGACCAAGCAGAGAATGCAAGCATGGATACGAGAAATGTCTCTGGTGAAGAAACAGGGGCAGACTTTATGCTTAAAGGTCAAATCAACACTATTTTTGATGCAGCAGAAGATACACAGGTGAAATATTATCAAATTGATTTAACGCTAATCAGCCTTAAAGATAATCGCAAAGTATGGTTGGGTCAGAAGAAAATCAAAAAAGTACTTCAGAAGTCGAGTTTTCGCTAAGCTCTAAACTTTGATGAAAAGACTTGTTGCATGGTTGCCTTTGGTTGTACTTCTTGCTGTGCTTTCAGGGTGCGCAAGTTACAGCCAAGGCTTTCAAAAAGTTGAAACGCTTTTAAGTCAGCAAAAACCTGAGTTGGCTCTACAGGAGCTAGAAAAGAACCCCAGCACTGGGACAGATAAGCTTTTGTACTTGTTAGATAAAGCCATGTTGCAACGCATGAGTGGTTTATATGAAGCCAGTAACACTACATTTGAGCAAGCCAAAGCTTTGATGGATAAACTTGAGGCAACCAGTGTGACGGAGCAACTTGGTGCACTAACAGTGAATGATAGTGCCATGAGTTATGAAGGCGAAGATTACGAACAAACTGCAGTGCATATATATGCTGCTCTGAACTATATAGAATTAAATTTGTGGGACGAAGCACGGGTGGAAGCCTTGCAAATTGATGAACGTATCAAGCGCATCAAAGAAAAGCGTGATGGTAAAGCCGTTGAAGACCCATTTGCTAGCTATTTAGTAGGTTTAATTTTTGAGCATGGTGGTG
>JALWRX010000040.1 GCA_027080505.1 Ghiorsea sp. | reverse complement strand
ATCGCCGCTGAGTGAAATAATGTTTTCACCATCGGTTTCCAGAATAATACCACACCCTGTACCACAATAGGAACAGGCACTATTGACTGTTTGAGTCATCGAAGCTCCATCATTGATTGAACAAACCACATCATGTGGTTAAGCATTAAGCTTGTAAAAAGACTGTACCGCTTTCAACTTTAACAGGGTACGTTTTCACACAACCTTCATCGGGTGCAGCCACTTGACCATCATCCAAATGAATACGCCAGTTGTGCAACGGACATAACACATCATCACCAGAAACAATACCTTCCGCCAATGGGCCATCTTTATGCGGACAACGGTTTTCCACCGCTTTCACCCTGTCATCGGTTAAACGAAACACTGCAATCACAGTGTTATCCGCGCGTACTGTGCGCGCTTGTGATGGTGGAATTTCATCCAACTTACATACTTCAATCCATTGTTCCGACATTATACTGACTCCACACGAACAGGAATATCAATGGGCTTGTATTCCGTGAATTTTTCATAACCTTTATCTGCATCTTCAACACGCGCTACCCATGGGTCATGCGCTTGTGCAGCGAGATAGGTATGTAAGCGCTCAACCAAAGCTTTACGGTTTTCAATATCATCCACAACCGCAGCTTTGATGCTGTCTAAACCTACACGCTGTTGCCAAGGTGCAGTGCGCTCATTGTGACGACCTGTTTCACGGTAGTGCTGCAAATAAGCCTTAGTGATTTCTTCAACTTCTTCAGCCGTTTCCACAATGCAAAGCAATTCTGTCGCCACCACATGCACGCCGCCGTTACCACCTGTGCTGATTTCCCAGCCGCCTTCCACGCCAACAATACCCACATCTTTAATCGTTGCTTCCGCACAATTTCGTGGACAACCAGATACTGCCAATTTCACTTTGGCCGGGAACCAAATATGGTCGAGTTGCTTCTCAAGATGGATACCTAAAGACGTAGAATCTTGCGTGCCAAACCTGCACCATTCCGAACCCACACAAGTTTTCACTGTGCGCAAGGCTTTACCATAAGCATAGCCGCATGCCATATCCAAATCTTTCCACATCGCTGTCAAATCTTCTTTTTTCACGCCCAGTAAATCAATGCGCTGACCACCTGTGATTTTTACAGTAGGCACTTCATATTTCTTGGCAACTGTCGCAATTTTTATCAATTCATCTGGTGTAGTTACACCACCATAAATACGTGGAATCACAGAGAAAGTGCCATCTTTTTGAATATTGGCATGCATTCTTTCATTGGCGATACGCGAAGTGCGGTCATCTTCGGAGTCTTCAGGCCAAATCATACCAATATAATAGTTAATCGCAGGGCGGCAAACATGGCAGCCTTCGCTTTCCCAATCCAATACGTTCATCACTTCACGCACATGGGTAAGTTTCTTGGCTTTGATTTGCTCTTTGACTTGCTCGTGGTTGTATTCAGTGCAGCCACAGATGGGATCGTTTTCTGATTCGACAAATGCTGTACCCAACGTTGATGCCAAAATCTGCTCAACCAAACCAATACAGCCGCCGCATGAACCACCTGCTTTGGTACAAGCCGTCACTTCTTTACGCGTGGTTAGACCTTCTTTGGTAATCGCATCCACAATCTCTTTTTTGGTTGTGCCGTTACAGCCACAAACCACCGTGTCATCACTCATGGCTGAAGCTTGATCTTCCCCTGAATGACCCGAATCACCCAAACCTGATGCAGAGAATAGAATACTGGAACGCAACTCAGAAATATCTTTCCCATCTTGCATCCACTGGAAGAAAGTAGGGCCATCTGCAGTATCACCAAACATGACCACGCCTTTGATTCTATCATCTTCAAGAATCATTTTCTTATACACGCCACCGTGTTTATCCAATAATTCAATCGTATCTGCACCTGGCGTACCCATGAAATCGCCCGCTGAAAACACATCAATGCCCGATACTTTCAATTTGGTGGACACCACAGAGCCTTCATAAGCTTTCAAGCCATTGCCTGTGATTTGATATGCCAAGACCTTGGCTTGCTCAAACAGCGGTGCAACCAAACCATAAGCAACACCTCTATGCTCAGCACACTCACCCACAACGTATACCGATGCATCCGTCACTGTCTGCATGTAGTCGTTCACCACAATACCATTGTTGCAAAATAAACCGCATGATTCAGCCAAGGCTTTATTCGGGCGAATACCCACTGCCATCACCAATAAGTCACAGTCTAGCGTTGAACCATCTTTAAATTTTAAACCTTCAACACGCTTGTCGCCCAACACTTCCGTGGTCAGCGTGGACATTTTAAATTGCATGCCTTGCGCTTCCAGCGAAGTTTTAAGCATCTCGCCAGCCACGCTATCGAGCTGCATATTCATCAAAGTATCTTGGTCATGCATCACCGTGGCTTCCATACCAAGGTTGAGCAAACCTTTCGCAGCTTCCAAGCCCAATAGACCGCCACCAATCACGGCAGCCTTCTTATACGTTTTCGCCGCTTCAAACATCTTATCGCAATCTTCAATGTCGCGGAATGCAATCACACCTTCTTTATCATGCCCTGGGATAGGAATAATGAACGGGTTAGAACCCGTCGCGATAATCAAATTATCATATTCAGCTGTCGTTCCATCTTCAGCGGTAACCACTTTTTTACCACGATGAATGTCCGTAACCTTCTTACCCATGTGCAGCTTAATGCCATTATCTTTATACCACTGCTCATCATTTAAGATAATATCTTCAATCGTGGTATCGCCTGCAAGCACAGGTGAAAGCATAATACGATTGTAGTTTGGATATTTTTCCGCACCAAAAATTGTAATCTCAAACATGTCGGGATTGGTCTTCAAAATCTCTTCAATTGCACGTACACCAGCCATGCCATTACCAATCATTACCAACTTCTTCTTATTGCTCATCTTAACCTCTTGGCAGCCATTCTTTTTTTACAATACTCATAACTAGCAAACTCCATGCCTATCCTAGAATTGGGCTTTCCTACCTCAAATCAGCCTTTGATGTACCTGGGTGATTAATATATAGGCATTATATGTATATATATTGGTCACAACAGCGTGACGCAGGGGTAAATACACACCATTTATGTATAAAAGCTTTAAAGAACAGGCATGGCACTAGGCTTGCTCATCTAAGCTTTACAATACTTTTTTTCATACTGAGGAAATCAACATGGCTGCAACAGGCATTGGCGTTGACCAAAGCAAAATAAATCTATTCTCATTCACTGGGAAAATGAAAATCCTGCACATGTCATGGCTGGCATTTTTTATCAGCTTTATGGTATGGTTTAACTTTGCACCACTCTTGGCATCTATTCGTGAAACATTTGGTTTATCCGATCAAGAAGTGAAGTTACTGCTTATTTTAAATGTCGCACTCACCATTCCTGCCCGTATTATTATTGGCATGCTGGTGGACAAACATGGACCAAAAATAACCTTCTCCGTCTTGCTTGCACTTGGTAGTTTATTTTGTTTCTTATTTGCTTTTGCCGAAACATATACTGAGCTTGCAACCTATCGCTTTTTGCTTGGTTTTGTTGGTGCAGGTTTTGTGATTGGCATTCGCCTTGTATCAGAGTGGTTTCCTGCCAAACAAGTCGGTACTGCTGAAGGTATTTATGGTGGCTGGGGCAACTTTGGCTCGGCAGGTTCGGCCATTTTATTGCCCACGCTGGCAGCGTGGATAGGTGGGGACGATGGCTGGCGCTGGGCTATCGCGACCACTGGCGCACTGGCTTTGGTGTATGCAATTATTTTTTACGTGTCTGTCAGCAACAATCCTAAAGGAACAACATACTTCCGCCCCAAAAAGGTCGGTGCCATGGAAGTTACCAGCAAGGGTGATTTCTTTTTATATTGTGCCATGACAGCCCCGCTTTATCTCGCACTTGGTGTATTGGCATGGAAAATTGGCCCTGCCAACCTCAATATCTTTTCTGCAAACATCACTTGGAGCATTTATGCCGCTCTATTTGTTTTATATGCTTATCAAGTCTCTAATATTTATAAAATAAACAAGGGCTTATTTGCCACCAATGCCAGGCCCGTACCAGAAATTCACCGCTATAAATTTAAACAGGTCGCCGCTCTTAATTTTTCATACATGATTACCTTTGGTGCGGAACTGGCTGTCATCTCTATGCTACCCTTATTCTTCTTTGATACATTTAAGGACAGTGCCAACTTATCCACCACCCAAGCCGCCTTGATTGCATCCAGCTTTGCCGCTTTAAATATTGTGATGCGCCCTATGGGTGGCTATTGGAGTGATAAGTATGGTCGCAAACTGGTTTTATCCATTACCTTGGTAGGTGCTAGCTTAGGCTTTTTCTTAATGGGACAAATCACACCCGAATGGTCAGTGGCTGCGGCTGTGGCTGTAATGCTGGTGGCTTCAGTATTTGTCAATGCAGGTAATGGTGCTGTATTTGCTGTTGTTCCTTTGGTGAAGCGTAGGTTAACAGGCGGCGTTGCAGGCAGCACAGGTGCATTTGGTAATGTGGGTGGTGTCACCTTTCTCACCATTTTATCTTTTGTCTCATCAGATACGTTCTTTCTTGTCATCGCTGGTGCCGCTTTTTTTATCTTTTTGCTTGTTTTGCTTCTGCTCGAAGAGCCCAAAGGGTTTATGTATGAAGAAAATGAAGATGGCACGATTGAGAAAATAAACCTACACTAAACATTTAAGAATAAGGGTGGAGGATAAATGTCAGATATTTTACAAGTAAAAGCAGGACAACATACAAGCTCTGGCATCAAACCTCATAATGAAGACTCTTGCGGCATTCATATTTCTAAAGGTGCTTCACTAACCCACAAGGGCATTGTTGCTGTGACTGCTGATGGTGTTGGTTCAAGTGAGGCTGGGCGAGAAGCTAGCGAACATTGCGTCAAAGCCTTTATTGATGACTACCTTAGCACACCCATGTCTTGGAGCGTACACACATCGGGTGAACGCATTATCAAATCATTGAATTCCTGGTTATATAACCAAGGGCAAATTCGTTATGCCTCAGAGCTAAGCCTAGCAACCACATTGGCTATCCTTATCTTAAAATCAACAACCGCACATATCTTTCATGTTGGTGATTCCCGTGTTTACCGCATCCGAAACGGCAGAATCAAATGCCTAACCAAAGACCACCGCTTAGTGATTGATAAAAACAAAACATATTTGGCTAGAGCCATGGGTGGTGAACATGATGTTCACTTTGATTATGCCAAACACCTTGTAGAAATAGATGATATTTTTGTGCTCACGACAGATGGTGTGCATGAATTCATTGATGATACAACCATCATGAAATTTGCTGTAGAAGATGATGCCGAAGCCGCCGCACAACATATCGTCAACGCAGCTTTAGAAGCAGGAAGTGATGATAACCTCACAGCACAAGTTTTACACATCACCCAGCTACCCAACCAAGATGAAAATGAATATTATAAGAAACTCACTGCACTGCCCTTCCCTCCGCCTTTAGAGCCAGGGCAAGAGCTTGATGGCTACAAAGTGATTAAAGAGCTACATGCTAGCAACACCATACAAGTCTATTTAGCTGAAGACATCGAAAGTGGTGAAACCGTGGTACTTAAAACACCATCTATCAATTTTGAAGATGACCCTGCTTATATTGATAGGTTCTTGCATGAGGTTTGGGTGGGCAGACGCATTGACAGCCCCCATGTATTCAAAGTATTACAACTCAAGCGTGAGCGCAGTTGCATTTATTATGTGACTGAATATTTAGAAGGGCAGTCTCTCGCCCAATGGATACTGGACAACCCTAAACCCGATTTAGAAAAAGTGCGTGATATGGTTGCTCAAATGATTAAAGGGTTACGTGCCTTTCACCGCAAGGAAATGGTGCATCAAGACATCAAGCCTGAAAATATCATGGTTGACCAACATGGTATGATTAAAATCATTGATTTTGGTAGCACACGTGTATCGGGTTTAGAGGAAATCCACACTCCAATCAAACAAATGCATGTAGAAGGCACAGCCAATTATATTGCACCTGAATTATTTGATGGTTATGAAGCCACCCCTAAAAGTGATATGTATTCATTAGCAGTAACTATCTATGAAATGCTTAGCGGTGGTCACTTCCCTTATGGTAAACTTGAAGAAGCTAAACCTCACAAACATTACGATTATGTTTCTGTACGCAACTACAACCAAGATGTGCCGATTTGGATGGATAGAGCCATTCAAAAAGCCGTCAGTAAAAACCCTGAACGAAGATACGATTCTTTTTCAGAGTTTCAATATGACTTATCCAACCCTAACCCTGAATTTATGAAAGCAGGTGTACCACTGATGGAACGCAATCCCATTGGCTTCTGGAAGGGGCTTGCAGTCACATCCATCGTACTAAATATCATTTTGCTTCTCGCCTTATCTAAATAAAGGCTAAAAAACTTCTTTTGGGGCTGTCCCAGATAACTAGGCATTATTCTTTGTAACCCATTGTTTTAACATAGATAATTGCTGTTTTGGATTAGAGTAGTTAAAACGCCACTCACATTCCTTCAAAAAGTAGTAAAAGTGT
>JALWRX010000039.1 GCA_027080505.1 Ghiorsea sp. | reverse complement strand
ATTATTGAGTTTGAACTTGAAAAGAAACAGCAGCTTTTGTTTCAGGCTTTATTGCAAGGTGAGGATGGGCTTGCTTTTGTGCGTTGTATGCATGGTGTGCAGCAACTTTGGACAACGTCCTCACAGATTGATGCATTAAAAGATTGGTTGAAATGCTTACCCAAGTCATTCAACCTCTGCATCTTGCAAGAATATGTATGGACAGGCGAATAACCTATGACAACAGCTAAGTTTATTACATTTGAAGGTGGAGATGGCAGTGGTAAGACCACGCAACTATCACGCACCGTGGATTGGTTAAAAAGCCAAGGTAAAGATGTATTGCAAACATTTGAGCCAGGAGATACAGCATTAGGTAAGGAAATTCGGCGTTTATTGTTGTCAGGTGAACACACACCAGTGCCTGCAACAGAGTTGTTACTTTTTTTGGCAGATAGAGCGCAGCATGTAGAGAAGGTGATTAAACCTGCATTAGCTGCTGGCAAGTGGGTGGTGTGTGATAGATATACGGACTCAACGCTTGCTTATCAGCTTGCGGGCAGAGCTTTGGAAGATACCCAAACATTAAGGGATATGCTGGCGTGGGCAGAATGTGGGCTAAGCCCTGATGTAACAATTTGGTTGGATTTGCCTGTGGAAGATGCTGCGTTGCGTATGCAAGAGCGTGAAAGTGGTGGTGAAGCCGCTAATCGCTTGGATGAGGAAAAAACATCATTTCACCAAGCCGTGTATCAAGCCTTTGATAGCATACAAAAAGACAGTCCACAGCGCATAAGGCGCATTGATGCAAGGCAAAGCATAGAAGGTGTGCAAGCTGATATTCAAGCCGTGTTAGGTCAGCTATGAAACAAGTTTTAGGGCATGAACATGTGCAGCATACGTTTGCACAAGCTTTGCAACAAGGTCGCTTGCATCATGCATGGCTGCTTTATGGGGTAAAAGGTATTGGTAAAGCAAGCGTGGCAACGCAGTTGGCAGCCTTGTTCTTGTGTGAGCAGCCCAGCCAAGGGCAGGCATGTGGTCAATGTCATCAGTGTGCTATGTTACATGCAGGTTCACACCCTGATTTTTCAAAAGTTTCTTTGTTGTATGATACGAAAAAGAAAAAATTTAATCGAGATATTAATATTGCCCAAACCAGAGAAGCTCTAGATTTTTTAGCACTCACAGGTTTAAAAAGTCAAAAGCGCGTATTGATGATAGATGATGCAAACCTCATGAATAACCAGGCGGCAAATGCCTTGCTTAAAGGTTTGGAAGAACCAACAGAAGGTAGTTTGTTGCTGATTGTGTGCCATGATTTAACACGTTTACCTGCCACGATTCGTTCACGCTGTATGCTGCAAGCCTGCTCACCACTTAACCCAGGGCAAATGCAGCAGGTATTACAGGCGCAAGGCTTTGATGAAAAGTTGCTTCCATTGGCAACTGAACTGGGGCAAGGAAGTCTTGGTAGAATTGAAGTGTTGCAAGAAGATAGTCAGGCAAAAGCCTTGTTGGTTTGGCAAAGTTTGGTTGAGAATTTAGCCCAATCAGATATTGGTGGTATTCAGCAGTGGTTGGATAGCCATGTCAAAAA
>JALWRX010000038.1 GCA_027080505.1 Ghiorsea sp. | reverse complement strand
AGCAACACTTTTACTACTTTTTGAAGGAATGTGAGTGGCGTTTTAACTACTCTAATCCAAAACAGCAATTATCTATGTTAAAACAATGGGTTACAAAGAATAATGCCTAGTTATCTGGGACAGCCCCTTTTCTTATTCTTTTCTACCAAAAAGCTTATCCAAGTCATACAAAGATAAACGTACATAGGTTGGTCTGCCATGATTGCATTGTGCGATATTCGGTGTTTTTTCCATTTCTCGCAGCAGATTGACTTGTTCTTCATGGTGGAGTGTACGCCCTGCTTTAATCGAACCCTTACAAGCACGGTTACCCAACCAACGCTCTAAAATGCGACCAAGTCCAGTATCCCCTGCTTCCGCATCCATGCCGAGCAACATACAAGACTCAATCAACTCTACGACAAGCTCCACAGGCGGCTCTTTGCTCAACATGGCAGGTATGCTTTGAATCAACACCGTTTGCTCATCTTTGATGGCTAAAGATACGGCAAAATCTTGCAAAACATTGGGGTTGTCCTGCACCCATGCCATGCTTTCACTATCTAAAAGTAAGGGTTCAGGTGTGAGCAACATTTGCGCTGCTACTTTACCACCTGATAATTGTGCTTTCAGCTTTTCAAAGGTCATGCGTTCATGGGCTGCATGTTGATCGACCAAAATAATACCATCATCGGTTTGAGCCAATACATAACATTGGTGAATTTGTGCTAAAGGTTGCCCCAAATCCAATTCTTCTTCGGCTGCATACTGTGGATTGCCTTGAGCGGAAAACAATAGTCTTTGTACATCCTGCGGCACTTGCCTTGAGGCTTGTGTGCGGTAGTTCGCTGTAGATTCTGAGACAAAACGTGGCATGGAACTATGAGCTACAGGAGGCGATGTTGTATATGATGATTGCATGGCATGTAATGCTTTATCTGTTGTCGTGCTTGCCACAGTTTGCCCCATGCGCTCAATACCAGCCCGTACACAACCCACAATAGCAGCAAAAACAGTTTGCGGTGATTTAAAGCGAACTTCTCGCTTGGCAGGATGCACATTGACATCCACAGCCGCAGGATCGATTTCCAAACGAATCACAGCCACAGGGTAACGGTCATGAAACATCACATCCCTATAACCTGCTCTTAATGCTGCAATCAGTTGTTTATCGCGAATCACCCGTCCATTCACCAAAAACAACATACGTGTGCTGTCCCGGTGATGAAAAGTTGGCAACCCCAAATAACCCGTGACTTGCACACCTTCATGCTCCAAGGTCTGCGGCAAGAAATTATCTGCAAAATCATTGGGCATAATGGCAAGCACTCTTGCTTCTTCACTTTGCACCATAAAATCAAAACGTTTGCGCCCATCAAGTTCTAAAGACATAGCAACATTGGGATGCGCCAATGCTAACCCTTTAAATACTTCGACAATGGCTGCTTCTTCTGTTTTATCGGTGCGCATAAATTGCAAACGTGCAGGTGTATTTAAAAACAAGTCCAAAATTTCAATTTTTGTGCCTTTACGTTTGGCTGCAGGTCGCGTTTGTGTGTTCAAACCACCATCCACACGCACTTCCACGCCCTCTTGGCTATCTTTGCTGCATGTGATCATGCGAAAACGTGATACTGAAGCAATGGAAGGCAATGCTTCGCCCCTAAAGCCGTGGGAAGCGATATGATGTAAGTCTTCCGATGATTCAATTTTACTGGTGGCATGGCGTTGTAGTGCAAGCTCCGCATCGGCTGGAGACATGCCCATACCATCATCTTCCACTTCAATACGTTTTTTCCCAGCTTGTTCTATACGCACCACAATACGCTTCGCACCCGCATCCACGCTATTTTCCATCAACTCTTTTACTGCGGATGCGGGACGCTCGACTACTTCACCTGCAGCAATTTGGTTGGCAACTTGTGGTGGTAAAATATGAATAAAAGACTGGCTCATGCAAGCAACCCTAGCCAACTCTTTGCTTTAATCCAAAAATAACTTAAACTTGTTCTTGTTGCATAAAATTGGAGGCTGCCATGAGTGAAGAAAACAAAGCGTTTGATATGAATACTATCGTCAAAGATAAAAGTATTTGGGTTCGCCTACTCTATATGCTGCTCTTTGCTTTCCTCTATTCTGCGGCTGAATTTGTTATTTTAGCAGTGGTTATCTATCAATTCTTACATGTGCTACTGACGGGTGGTGATAAAGATGAGCGGGTAAAAAACCTTGGCTCTCAGCTTTCAGTATATGTATATCAAATCTTACAATTCCAAACTTTTAACACCGAAGACAAACCTTTTCCTATGGCTGATTGGCCAGAAGCTAAAAAGCTAAGCCAAGCAGAAGACAAACCCAAAGCAGCCCCACGCAAACGCACAAGCACAAGAAAAACACCTGCAAAAAAGGCAACTACTAAAAAAACTACAACCAAACGTACATCTGCAGCTAAAAAAGCTGACTCTAAAGTTGATGAAGCAACGAAGGAAGCCTCGCAATCTGAAGATAAACCTTCTGAAAACAAAGCTTCTGAGTAATACTGTAGTGGCTAAGTCAAATTGGTCACCTTATAAGAGCCATTCCAAAATAATTTCTCTTTTTGGTTTGGTGTCAAGCCGAGGTTGTGCTTATGAGGCCTGACGTTGTTGTATCCAATAATATAGCTCCAAATCACTTGCCTTGCGTGTTCAAGGGATAGAAGTCCTGCTTCAGGAATCCATTCAGTTTTTAGGCTTCTAAAGAAGTGTTCCATCGGCGCATTATATCACAGGCAGGCTACGCACTCCCAACAGTTACCATGCCTACTCATGCTTTGTTTGATTTGGTATCGCCATAATAATTGACGATATGCTAAGCTGGTATAATGGCAACCCTGATCGGAGTGAAACATATATGCTTTCCACTGCCGAACTTGCTGGTATTCCAACAGCCATGCTTGGTAAACCCATGGATAACTTAAAATCTTATCGAGAAGATATGATTGCGGCCTTAGATTTTGTATTTACTGGTATTTAGATTAAAAGGGTAGTGAACTTCCCCTTATTTTAGCCACCACATAGTTAGTTACTCATCATTCTCTGATGGGATATGGTTGTCTTTACAATACTGGTGAATTTCTTTTTCTTCAGCAAGGTAAGGGTCGCAAAATTTATTAAAAGATGACTGTGTAGCCGAAATATACTTTTCTTCAGCAGTTAAGAGCTTTTCCACTTCTTCAATAAATATTTGGAAATCTTTATTTACCTTAGAAAGTTTATCTATAGTTATATAATCGAGTTTTTGTGTCTTTGCAGTAAACAAAACCTTACTTTCAAAAGGATTTGCTTTTAACTCGATGATACCTATACCAAAAGACTGATTAAGCCTTTCCATCTCAACGTGTAAGTTACTACTAATTTCAAAAGCAACCAAATAGCCATAATTTGCCCAACTAGAGTTTGAAACGGCTTGAAAATACGCTTCTTTTAGTTCGTAATCTGTACGAATAGTTTTCTTTATTTCATATGAATACAATTGAAAGGCATCACCAATATTTACAGTTCTAAACAGTGATGTTGCCGCATTTGTTTCCAACTTCGTAAACCTCACCCCTATCATGTCGGGATGAACCCACTTTTGATGCCTATCCGATGAATTTTTAGATTTTTCATGAAAAATAGTTTTGCTAAGTACACCCGCATGTTTTAAATACGAAGATAAAAGCGTATGTAAGGCACGTTCATTGTAAGACTGTTTCGTTTCAAGTACAGCAAGTTTTTTGTCTTTATCTAATGGTGAAAGTGAACCCTCAAACTGAGTTAAATAATAAAGGAAACCTTTGCTTGTTTTAATACGCTTAACACGAACATCGCCATCTCTAATAAAATTACCTAACAAAGCACTAATAGTTGCTTCAGGCGTTCTTCCTTTCGTAAAAGTGTAATAACCTTTATTCTTAATATGTCTATAAATATCTAAATAAGATTGTGACTCTCTCAAATCTTCCAAAGATTTAAGAATCGCATCATTCATTGTCATTGTTTTCATTGCTAATACCCCAAGTTAGGAGCTAACCAACGCTCAGCTTCATCCATGCTCATACCTTTACGCTGCGCATAATCTTTAACTTGGTCTTTATTGATTTTACCCACCATAAAATAATGCGATTCAGGGTTGGCAAAATATAGCCCTGAAACGGCGGCTGTGGGTAGCATGGCAAAGGATTCAGTGATTTGCATACCGATGTTTTTCTCTACATCCAAAAGCTGCCAAAGCGTGCCTTTCTCGGTATGGTCTGGGCATGCGGGATAACCTGCTGCGGGGCGAATACCTTGGTATTTCTCTTTGATGATTTCTTCATTGCTCAAAGATTCATCTGTAGCATAGCCCCAATGCTTAGTGCGCACTTGTTTGTGCAGCATTTCAGCCAATGCCTCGGCTAACCTATCCGCCAACACTTTAATCATAATCGCTGCATAATCATCATGCTCTGCTTCATAGGCTTTGGCTTTTTCTTGTGCGCCAAAGATAGATACCGCAAATGCACCGATATGGTCATGGGCTTGCTCTGATTTTGAAATGAAGTCGCTCAAGCATAAGTTCGCACGTTTATCTTTTTTATCCGTTTGTTGGCGCAAGAAATGGAATCGTGTTTTTTCTTGGGTTTTATTCTCATCTTCATACACAATCACGCTATCATCATCGGTGGCTTGCGCTGGAAACAAGCCAAATATCGCTTTGGCTGTAAACCAATCTTCATCAATGATTTTATCCAACCATTGGTTGGCTTCATCAAACAACTTCTGCGCTTCCTTACCCTTGTGTGGGTCATTCAAAATGCGCGGATATGCGCCATTAAGCTCCCAAGCGCCAAAAAATGGCGACCAATCAATATATTCCCGAATATCGGCAATAGATAAATCATCCAACACGGTGACCCCAAGTTTATTGGGGACAGATGCAATCGTATCCTCATTTAAAGGCGTAGGATTGGCTCTGGCATCGGCTAAAGAGAGCCAATCGGTTTGCTTTTGCCTACCCAAATAACGCTCACGCACACCTTCATACTCTTCACGTATATCTTTCACAAAATCCGCACGATTGAGTTCGGAAATCAAATTCTGCGCCACACCCACAGCGCGAGAAGCATCTTTCACCCAAATCACAGGCTCATCATATTCTGGGAATATTTTCACAGCTGTATGCGCTTTGGATGTGGTCGCACCACCCAACATAATCGGCAACGAAAAGTCCAAACGCTTCATTTCTTTGGCGATATGCACCATTTCATCCAAGGATGGCGTAATCAAACCTGATAGCCCGATAATATCCACATCATGCTTTTTGGCTTCTTCCAAAATCGTGGCTGTTGGCACCATCACACCCAAATCAATCACTTCAAAGTTATTGCACTGCAGTACCACGCCCACGATATTTTTACCAATATCATGCACATCACCTTTTACAGTCGCCATCAACACTTTACCATTGGATGAATCCACACCCTCAGCTTTCTCAGCCTCAATAAACGGCATCAAATATGCCACAGCTTTTTTCATCACACGGGCGGACTTCACCACTTGCGGCAAGAACATTTTACCCTCGCCAAACAAGTCTCCCACCACATTCATACCATCCATGAGCGGCCCTTCAATCACTTCAATGGGTGCATCAAAGGCTTGACGCGCTTCTTCGGTATCCTCATCCACAAAGGCATCAATGCCTTTGACCAAAGCATGTTCCAAACGCTTAGCTACAGGCAATTTGCGCCATTCATCATCTTCTTTTTTCACAGCTTTGCCATCGCCACGATATTTCTCAGCAATATCCAAGAGTTTATCTGTGGCATCAGGGCTACGGTTGAGCACCACATCTTCCACAGCATCTCTTAATTCGGTAGGCAAATCATCATACACTGCCAACTGCCCCGCATTGACAATGCCCATATCCATGCCTTGCTTGATAGCATGATATAAAAAGACCGAGTGAATGGCTTCACGCACAGGGTTATTGCCCCTAAATGAGAAAGATACATTAGATACACCGCCTGAAATCATGGCATGTGGCAGGTTTTTCTTAATCCAGCCCGTTGCCTCGATAAAGTCCACGGCATAGTTATTATGCTCTTCAATGCCTGTAGCAATGGCAAAGATATTGGGGTCAAAAATGATGTCTTCAGGTGGGAAATCGCATTTTTCAGTGAGCACTTTGTACGAGCGTTCGCAAATCTCGATTTTACGCGCATAGGTATCAGCTTGCCCATCTTCATCAAATGCCATGATAATAGCGGCCGCACCGTATTTACGAATCAACTTGGCTTGGCGGATAAAGTTTTCCTCGCCTTCTTTGAGAGAAATCGAGTTCACCACGCCTTTACCCTGCACGCATTGCAGCCCTTCTTCGATGATTTCCCATTTGGAGCTATCAATCATCACTGGCACTTTGGAAATATCAGGCTCGGATGCGATAAGGTTTAAAAACGTACGCATGGCTTTTTTGCCATCAAGCATGGCTTCATCCATGTTTACATCAATAATTTGCGCACCGTTTTCCACTTGTTCGCGGCAAATATCCAAGGCGGTATCATAGTCACCTTCCATCACCAACCGTTTAAACTTCGCAGAACCCGTAACATTGGCACGCTCACCTACATT
>JALWRX010000037.1 GCA_027080505.1 Ghiorsea sp. | reverse complement strand
TCATGGAACTTTTACGCGGTTGTAGCCTTAAAGAATATGTTATTCATAAAGGTGAGTTGCCATTGGGTGAAGTTATTTATGTGGCTAAAGCTGTGCTTTCTGCTTTAGCCGTTGCCCACGAGCAAAATATTATTCACCGTGACTTAAAACCCTCCAATGTTTTCTTAACCGATCAAGGTGAAGTGCGGCTGATGGACTTTGGTTTAGCCAAATCAACAACCAGCAATGACGATATTACGGCAAGTGGTATCACAGTCGGTACATATTTATATATGGCTCCAGAGCAAATTTTGGGTAAAGAGATTGGTGCGTTCACTGATTTGTATGCTTTTGGTATTGTGTTGTATCGTATGGCAACGGGTATTTTACCCTTTATGTCCACTGGTGGTGGTGAGTTTGAAATTATGGAAAAACAAGTTCGCCACCAAGCTGAACATCCCAAAAAACTCAACCCTAATATTCCCGATGCACTTGATGATTTGATTATGCATCTACTGCAAAAAACACCAGAGAAACGTCCTAAAGATTGTGCTGAAGTGTTGTCACGCATTGAAGCGCTTGGTGAGCCTCAGCGGGTTAGCGTTGATTTAGCTGATATGCAAAAAGGTGAAAATACTATTTCAACATTATCTGACTTAAATCAAACTGTGATGGAACAAGAACAGAGCACGGCAGCCATGATTGAAGCTGATGAAAAAGTAGAAGAAGATATAACCGATACTATTTCATACAATACATTGCTGGGCGCTTTTCTTATTGAATCGCCTGCTGCCCCTGAATCACCACCCTTTGATATGCGACATCCTCCAGCTTTAAACCGAGATACCTTAACGCATTTGCGTAAAGCTATTGCCAAAATACCTCCATTGCCTGAAGTTTGGTATGAAGTGCAGGCAATTTTTGATGATATTGAGTCTTCACCTGCAGATTTAGCTAAGGTGATTGCACAAGATGCTGTTTTAACCGCGAACATTTTAGAAATATGTAACTCTGCGGCTTATTTGCCAGCAGGGGCAAAGCCTGTGACAGATGTTGCTCTGGCATTAGCTCGGGTAGGTATGGGTGGTGCAGAAGCACTTATTTTGGGTGAAATTATCCCTGAGTTTGGTGGTATTAAAAAATCATCCAAGTATGTACGCAGGTTATGGTTCCACGGACAAGCGATTGCTATGATAGCTAGCACACTTTCTGATTATAGTCAGGTTGTAGATAGTCAATCGGCGACCATGTTTGGTCTTTTACACGATATTGGTAAGCTGGTGATATTGCATGCTGAACCTGATGATAAGTTAGATAAGCTAAAATCAGAAATTCATGCTGGTAAAGATGTATTATCTGCGGAATTGGATGTATTGGGTTATAGTCATATTGATGCTGGTATGATGCTGGCATTGCATTGGAAATTACCAAGAAAAGTACATCGGTTTATTTATTATCATCACTTTCCTTGTTGGCAAAATCCACAAAGT
This sequence comes from Ghiorsea sp., assembly GCA_027080505.1. GTDB lineage: Bacteria > Pseudomonadota > Zetaproteobacteria > Mariprofundales > Mariprofundaceae > Ghiorsea. Next base: position 73,716 of record JALWRX010000037.1, on the reverse strand, counting down.
TGGCCGCCAGATATACAGGCTTCCACCATGTTGATTCATATTTCTCACTTGTGTTTAAGCTCGCTTTTGGCAGAGGAACATCAAGATGTGCGTGGTATGCAGGTTTTAGATGCGCCTTTAAGTCATGTGCATGATGGTATATGGCAAGATAATTTCCGTTCGCATGTGCCTGGTTCGGAGTCTATTATGCGTAAACCATTGAATTTACCCATTACCGATGCTTCTTTATACAGTCAGTTACGGGTGCAAGTTGAGCGTTTGCAGCAAGCTTTTCCTGATTTGTATTCAGGCGTTTAGTGGTTACTTGTATGCTTGCTCAATGGTTAAAGACTAAGCATCATACGCTGTGTGTATTTTGGGAGAAATGAATGATTAGTTGGCTTTCTGGCACTGTGCTTGAATTAGACCCATCAGGTAGTGTTGTATTGAATGTAAATGGTGTGGGTTATGAAGTTTTTGTCAGTATGCAAACACTGGTGGGCTTAAAAGTAGGCGAGCAAGCTAGCTTACAAATTCATAGTTATGTGCGCGAAGACCAGTTTACACTGTTTGGCTTTAGCGACCATAAGGAGCGCAGCCTGTTTCGTAGCTTGAACAAAGTATCGGGTATTGGTGCAAAAACGGCATTAAACTTAATGTCAGGCATGAATGCGACTGATTTGTTGCAGGCTATTGAAAATAGTGATGATGTTGCCATTGCACGAACACCTGGTATTGGTAAAAAGACGGCACAACGTTTGATTTTGGAGCTTAGGGGTAAACTTATTGCTGCCGACGAGAATATGGCAAGCATAGGTGGTGGTTTGCACCATGATGTGAAGTCGGCATTGGTCAACTTGGGTTATAAACCAGCTCAAATTGATAAAGTACTTAAAAGTATGGATAATTCGCTTGATTTTGAAGCCATGTTTAGAGCAGCGCTTAAAGCCTTATGAACTTTGAACCTTTTGATGATGACGATATGCAAGAGCGTGTGATTGCATCTGCTGCCCAAGGTGAAGAAGCATGGGATTCTGCACTTCGTCCTAAAACATTGGATGAATATGTAGGGCAGCCTAAAATTTGTGAAAATCTATCCGTTTTTATTCAAGCAGCAAACAAACGCCAAGAATCTTTAGACCATGTCTTGCTTTATGGACCACCTGGTTTGGGTAAAACCACGCTTGCGAACATTATTGCGAATGAAATGGGGGCAAAAATTCGTTCAACTTCAGGGCCTGTGATTGAAAAACCAGGTGATTTGGCGGCGATGTTGACCAACTTGGAAGAAGGTGATGTGTTATTCATTGATGAGATTCACCGCTTAAACCCACAAGTTGAAGAAATCCTTTATCCAGCCATGGAAGACTTTCAGCTCGACATCATGATTGGGCAAGGGCCTGCTGCGCGTTCGATTAAAATGGATTTGCCACGGTTTACTTTGCTGGGTGCAACCACACGCGCGGGTTTGTTGACCAATCCATTGCGTGACCGCTTTGGCATGATGATGCGTTTGGAGTTTTATAACCATGCGGACTTGAGTCATATTGTGAAACGCTCTGCATCACTGTTGGAAATTAAAACTAATGAAAATGGTGCTGAAGAAGTTGCACGCCGCTCTCGTGGTACACCACGGATTGCCAATCGTTTGCTGCGCCGAGTTCGTGATTTTGCAGAGGTTGAGCATGATAGTGAAATCACCTTAGATGTTGCCAAGTCTGCATTGGATAGGCTTGATGTGGATGAATATGGTTTAGACTATCTCGACCGTAAACTTCTTGCAGCCTTGATTGATAAATATGGTGGAGGGCCTACAGGGCTTGATACTTTGGCTGCATCCATTGCTGAAGAGCGGGATACGATTGAAGATGTGCTTGAACCCTACTTGATGCAAGAAGGATTTATCACGCGCACACCACGCGGTCGTATGGCAACACCATTAGCCTATACACATTTAAAACGGGATTTACCTAAACCTGACAAACAAGGAACATTGATATGAAAATGACATTATTTAGTTTAAGCATTTGTGCTGCATTTTTCCTTGCAGGCTGTGATGACAAACCTGCAAACTCTTTGGTGGGAAGTTGGAAGTCGGATAAAAGCAAAACTTTGGCATCTATGCACAGCATAAAAGATATACCTGATGAAACCAAAGCTTATTTGGAGAAAAACTTTTTTGGGCGTTTAACCATCACTTATACTGAAAATACGTATAGTGCAGTGCTTGATGGTGAAGAAGATGTTCGTCCTGATAGTTACCCTTATCGTATTGTTGAAGAAACCGATGATTATTATATTGTAGAAAATGAATTGCTGGGTACAAAGTTCAATAAAAAACTATTCAAAGATAGAGCTTGTTATTATGAGCTTACTTCAGAATGGAATTTCCGTGAATACTTTTGTCGGGTGAATGATTAATCATGCACCAGTTGGATGTTCGTATATATTATGAAGATACGGATGCAGGTGGTGTGGTTTATCATGCTAACTATCTAAAATATATGGAAAGAGCGAGAACGGAAGCTTTGCGCAATTGTGGGTTTGAACAAAGTGAAATTGCAGCACAAGATGATGTTATCTTTGCACTTTCACAATCCGATATTCGTTATTTGCGACCTGCTATTTTTGATGATTTGATTTGTGTAGAAACGCAACTGGTTGCAATAAAAGGCGCACGAATCGTATTTAAGCAAAATATATGTAGAAACCAAGATGTATTGGTGACTGCTGATATTACCATTGCCACGATTAGTAAAGATGGCAAAGCAAAACGAATACCCGAATATATTAGGACACGTTTACTTAAGGAGATTACATGAGTGAAACTGTGAATCATCATTTGTCCATTTGGACGCTCATTCTGGATGCTGGTATTGTTGTACAGCTTGTGTTGATTTTGTTGTGCATACTTTCTTTTGTTTCTTGGGCTATTATTTTTAATAAATGGCGAGCATTTAAAGGGGCAAAACAAGAAGACGCAAAGTTTATTGATTTGTTTTGGGGTGGCTCGGACATGCAAAAAGTGCTCGCTGCAAGCAAAGCTATGAAGGCAAGTCCTCAAGCTATGGTATTTCAGCAAGCTTTTCGTGAATACTTAAAAGCAAGGCAACCAGCCCAACAACAGCAAGAAAGTGAAGTGACGGCTGCAACAGGTATGTTAAGCGTGCGTCATGCGATGGATACGGCATGGTCTAAACAAATGGATCAATATGGTCAGCACTTATCATTTTTAGCTACTGTCGGTGCAACAGCACCATTTATTGGTCTTTTTGGTACAGTTTGGGGCATTATTGATGCTTTTCAGAATATTGGCATCAGCCAAAACACATCTTTGGCAACGGTTGCACCTGGTATTGCCGAAGCATTGGTTGCCACAGCCTTTGGTTTGTTGGCAGCGATTCCTGCAGTGATTGCATACAATGCATTCAGTGCAAAAATGAAGGCATTAAATGGTAGTCTGGATGACTTTACCCATGAATTCATGAATATTCTTACACGGCATGTAAGAAAATAAGATGCAGCCACGTAAACGACATACGCAATGGGATGACGAGCTTAAACCCATGTCCCAAATCAATATTACACCCATGGTGGATGTGATGTTGGTTTTGTTGATTATTTTTATGGTGGCAGCTCCCATGTTAACCCAAGGTGTGAATGTAGATTTACCTGATGCCAATGCACCACAAATTCGCCAACAAATAGAGCCTTTGGTGATTTCAATTAAGAAAAATGGTGATGTATATATGCAAAACCATCAGGTCAAGGTAGAGCAGGTTGTACCAAGAGTAGCAGCCATGCGTAAAGCCAAACCCAATCTGCCAGTATTTATTCGTGGTGATGCAAAAACAGCTTATGAACACGTAGCACGAATCATGGGTGATTTGGAAGCTGCTGGTATTCAACAAATATCTTTGGTCACTGAGCCACAGCATTAATCAACTTATGTATGCTTGAAAAACGGGATTTTATTTTTGCTTTTGCCTTGCATGTATTGGTTATTGCTGTGATTGCAATGCTTCAAGCTTGGCAGCCAGAGCGAAAACCTATGCCTGAACGTTTGATTCAGGTGAATATGGTGAGTTTAAAAACCTTACAAGCCATGATGCACAAACCCAAAGTCAAAGAAAAAAGTAAACCTAAGGTGAAACAAAAAGTTAAACCTAAACCTAAACCAAAGCCCAGACCTCAACCGAAAAAGAAACCCAAGGCTGTGTTGCCCGCCAAACTTGCGCACAAACCCAAAAAGAAAAAAGTGGTTGAAGAGCCTGATTATGACCCCTTTGCACCTTTAGAATCGACACCAGAGCCTAATGTAACCACAGCACGCAAGCCAAAAACAACTAGTAAAAAAGTGTTACAAGACTTACTACAAGGGCAATTATCCGAGCAAGAGATAAACCGCTATATTCTTGGTATGCAAAAAGCGGTAGAGCAACAATGGAAAGTACCTATGGAAATGATGGATAGGGTCAAGCCAGCATTGGTATCTTTAACATTGGCACCAACAGGAGATGTGCTCAAGGTAACCATTTTAGAATCGTCTGGTTCAACTATGCTGGATGACTCTTTACGCAAGGCTATTTATGCCGCCGCACCATTCAAACTGCCAAACAAACAGTTTGAGTTGTTTAAAAATAATACGATTCGTTTTTACCCTATTGAGTAATGAAGGAAGGGCTTATTCAGAGCTTTCTTAAGCTTTAGCAGCGCGTTTTGCCAAGGCTTTAATCACATCATGTTTGCTTACTAACCCTTCAATACTATTACCATCAATTACAGGCAAGTGGTGTACTGCGGTATCACTCATCAAGGTTGCCAAGTCATTGAGCGAAGTATCAGGGGTAACCGTTTTAAGCTCGGTTGCCATAAGTTCTTGGGCAGTAAGTGCTTCTAAACGTTTGATTTCTTGGGCAAACCTATCCTCTCCTAGGGGTAATACCATATCAAACACAGCAATCGCAGTTGGTACATGTAAATTGGCTTGTTGCTCAATCAGGTCAGACTCTGTGATGATGCCTTGTAAACGTTCTTCATCATCAAGAACCAATAAATAATCCGTATTTTTATCAGAAAATTGTTGGATAATATCTTGAATAGGTGTGTCCAATAGGCAATGTTCTGGGTTGGGGTTCATCATATCTTTGGCTTTGAGCATAACACTCTCCTTGTGATGCTTTTTAGGTTAGTAGTATAACACTTATTGCCACTCTCGCCAACCATCAACCATAGGAAAGTATAAAGCTGCTTTAATTTGCCGCTCTGGTTCTAAGGCTTGCACAGCTTTGACATAATTGGGCAACTGTGGGGTCTCAACAGTATAGCGATGCAGCTCTTGATTCAGCCATGCATCCAAGTCATCATCTTGATGCCAACCTGTTTTATAATCAATAATCCAGCGTGTACCATCTTGATCAATAAAACTTTGATCTAGGATGATATGTTTACAAGTCTCATTTTCGACAAAAGTTAATGCCCACTCTTGTTGTCTTGCTTGATGTTGATTGGATAAAATCCAACGTGCTTTATCGGACTTCAAAATATTATCCAACCCTTGTTCACAACGCTGCATGGCTTGTGCCAAATAGGTTTGGCTAATACCTTCACTTTGTAAAAAGTGGCGCATAAATGCAAGCAAATCAGGGCGACTAGCATTATCCCATTGTTCGATGCCTATTTCAGTAATACGTTGTAAACCTGCATGAAAGGCAATGCCGACAGCACGTGCGGTGGCACTTGCCCAAGTAAATTCAAGTTTGCTATGTTGCTTGGGTAGTGTTTCCATCGAAGTGGCAGGGATGGATGGTAGTGGTTTAATCGCTTTGATGGGCATAGCAACCTGCTGATGGGGGCCTGCTTTTAAACCTTGGTATGTGGTATCTTCGTCAACCGTGTGGTGAATAACTTCTGCAGAGTAACAACTTTCATCTTCTTGCCACAATAAAGCTAACAAGGATGAAGATACAGGTTGGGCTGTTTTTTCTGAGACATGTCCAAACATGTGCAATTCAGCTTCAGCTCGGGTACATGCGACATATAAAAGTCTTGCTGTTTCTAAGGTGTCTCGCTCAGCTTCAAAGCTTTGGATGAGTTGATACATACCATTATCGGCATCACTTTTATTGGGCAAAGGGGCTAATAAGAGTTGGGTTTTACCTGCTGCATAGGTTTCAGTTCGTACCAAGACATCTTTATCACTTGCCCTAGGTGTTTTGCCTAAACCTGGTAATAAAACTGTATCCCATTGCAAACCTTTAGCCCCGTGCATGGTTAAAAGCTCAATGTCGCCAGCTTGGGGTAATGATTCAGGTTTGGCATATAACTTATGCAAACGTTGGTCGAGTAGGTCTAAATTAAAGCCTTGTTCATCTTCTAATTCGCTTAATAAATCAAAGAATGAGGCAGTATTGCTTAGTTGATTGGCAGACAATGTTGTTGGCACTTGTAAACGTAACCATGCGCTTTCTATGCAGCGACGCAGTGAAAAACGACCAACACTTTGGATAGCAGGCTCTAATGCTTGCACCGCATGTTGGATGCGCATCAACTCATCTTGGGTGATTGGGTTTGTTGTGTCGTTTTGGTTGTTGGTTTGCGCCGCAATATCTTGTAAGGCAGCCCAAATCGATAAAGGTTTGGCTTGTAAGATATGCAATAATGTTTGCAGGGATAAACCAATACACGGTGAGCGTAATACCGCAGCCCATGCGACATGATCGGCTGGGTGAGTGAGCGCAGCGGTTAAAGCGCGTAAATCAATAATTTCGGGCTGCTGATGTAGCGGTAACATATCTAGGGCACGAAATGGTATGTTTTCAGCTTGCAAAAGGTGCATCAATTCATGCAAATGACTGCGGTTTCGGGCAAGTACACCAACACGTTTTCCTGCAGCCTTGGCTTGGCGAATAATCTGCAACATGGCTTGGCTTTCAGCAGCATCATCACGTTGACTAAAAATATTTAAACAGACTTTACCTTGCGTGTTTTTGAAAGCTTGCGATGGATGGTATTGGATGGCACCAGACACCATATCATTTTTTGCAGGGAAAATAGAGGCAAAGGCAAGGTTGACCCATTCCACAATAGCAGGCGCAGAACGAAAGTTTTGCGATAATGATAAAAAGGAAACATGAGGTAGTTGAAGCTGATTTTGTGCAGCTTGGATAAACAAGCGAACTTCTGCTTTGCGGAACCGATAAATGGATTGCATAGGGTCGCCAACCATAAATAAGCTGCGTCCATCATCGTGCCAACCTGCGGTTAAACGACGCAATACATCGATTTGTAAGGTGGATGTATCTTGGAACTCATCCACCAGTATATGTTTAATTTGATGATCAAGACGAAGCAGGGCTTCACTGGGTATTACATTACCTTGTTCATCTTCATGCCCCAATGCTTGCTTGGCTCTTAGCATGACTTCAATGAAATCCACTTGTTTGTGCTGTGAAAATACCTGCCAAAGTTGTGCTGCAAGTTGTTTTAAGCTGATAAACAATGCTTGTAATACTTCCCAATCTGCATCTGAAAAATGCGGAGAGTGGGGTAATAAACGAATTTGGTTGAGTTTTTTTAGGGTTTGTGGGTCGTCTGCTATACAAGCCAATACTTGCTGCATGGCTTCTTTGTGTGAAGCATGGTCTTTACCTGCTGGAAAGCCTTCATTTTTGGTCAGGCGTTTACGAGCTTGTACGTCTTTGAGGTCATTGGTTAATAATAAAAATACCAATGCTTTCCATTGTGATAATGTTTCTGCTTGGCTGTTTGGTATGTGCTGTATAGCTAGCAAGGTTTGCAATACATGTGCATCACCTGCTTTTTCTACATCAAGGTGTTTGGCTGCTTGTGCTGCAATGGTTGGTAAATCTGCACGCAAAGATGCGGGTAGGGTATTGAATGCTTCTGCAAGGTGATGTTCGATGACATCTTTTAAGCATTGTTCAAGGTGCAAGCGAAATTGCGGCATGTGGGCAGTGGGTAATAACACATCAGGCAACCATTGCTCACGTCTGCCTAAAAGCATACACAATACGCTAGTGAGTTTATCAATATTGCAATCCATGTGTAAAATTAAACGCTGAATAGCTTGTTTTAATTCATTTGGGGCATGTTTTTGATTGGCATAGTTAAGCAGGTCTTGCACAGCTTGTTGGTATAGTGGTTCGCTAAAGTCTGCTGTGGTTGGTGTTTGCCCAAAGCCTGAAAGAATGGGTAGTTGCCTTGCTAAGCCTGAGGCAAAAGCGTCCAAGGTCATGATACGAAGTTGGGCTGGGTGTTGGGTAAGCTGCCAGTTTTTGGCTATGGATTGTTGCAATGCCGCTTGGGCAAGTTGCCATGTGGTTTGTGCATGTGGCTCTTGCGGTTTGCTTGTGGTTTCAGCGATTTGTAATGCTTTAATCACCCGTTCACGCATTTCTGCAGCAGCTTTTCGAGTGAATGTTAAGGCTAAAATTTCTTCAGGTGCTTGAACAATAGCCAGCAGAGCCAAAATACGTTGTACCAATAGCTCTGTTTTTCCTGAACCTGCAGGTGCTTGCACCAAATAGGAATAGTGCGGATTTACGGCTTGACTACGCGCTTGTGCATCAATGACGGGTGTGTTGCTGGGATTCATGAAACCTGCCTGATAAGTTGCTGCATCATAGACTGGCTTTGCCCAATATAACCACCACCAAAGAGGTTGGCATGATTAAGGATATGATACAGGTTGTATAAATTTTTACGTTGCTCATAGCCGCTATCCAATGGGTAAACATGGTTGTAAGCTGCATAAAATTCTGCGGAAAAGCCACCAAAAAGCGTACTCATCGCTAAATCACATTCTCTATCACCATAATATACCGCTGGGTCAAAGATGATGGGGTTGCCATCGGTATCGCAAGCGGCATTGCCGCCCCATAAATCGCCGTGTAATAAAGATGGACTAGGCTGATGGCCTTGAAGCAAAGCAGGGATTAGCTGAAGCAGTTGCTCTGCTTCAGCTTCGATATTGGGGTAAAAGCCATGTTGTTTGGCAAGCTTAAACTGCGTGCCTAAGCGTTGCTGCTTCCAAAAATCTATCCAGTCATTCGTCCAAGTATTGGTTTGCAAACTTTCACCAATCACATTATCCGCAGCAAAGCCAAATTGCTTTGCCGTTTGTTGGTGTAACATGGCTAAACCAGTTCCCAGTGCTGCTTGTGACTTACTGCTACTGCGACCAAATGCAATGTATTCCAAAATCAACCAACTGTATTCATCATTGCTTCCGCATGTGTATACAGCAGGGATGCGTAAAGGATTGTCTGCGCTGATATGTTTGCCAAGCGCCTCTAAACCCAAAGCCTCAGCCTCTAGGGTATGCAGTTTGCTATGATGATTGGTTTTGATAAAAAAATGTTGGTTGTTATTGCTTGTTACATGCCAAGCTTGATGGATTGAGCCACCTGATACTGGTTGCCAAGTATCAAGCTCTATATCTTGCCCTAAAACATCAGCAAGACTTTGACAAATATCAGTGCTTGCGGGAAACCTTGGCATGTTTACGGTTTTTCCAACTTTTCATCACGCGCCACCGCCAAAACAGTTGAATACCAAAATAACCTGACATTGCGCTGACCACGCCAACAATGAAACAACCCAAGAGAAAGGGTTGCCAAATCAATAGTGTACCATTGATTAACCAGTCCAGTGTGAGTTCCATTTCAAAGGGGACTTCACCCACACCCATCACTGCGGCACCAACCTTGTAAGCAGCATAAAACATGGGTGGCATAGTTAAAGGGTTGGTAATCCAAACCAAAGCAATAGACATGGGCAAATTGGCTCGAAATAAAATCGCACCACCTGCTGCCAATACCATTTGAAAAGGTACGGGTACCCAAGCACAAAATAAACCTACAGCAAAAGCCTTGGCTATTGAGTGCCGGCTAAAGTGCCAGAGTTCAGAAGCATGTAATAATGAACCAAAGATGCTTAAGTATTTGTTTTCTTTGATTTCTTTATGATTGGGTAAATATTTCTTAAGTAGTTTGCGCGGCATGGGTTTTGTTATTCCATGCGTGGGAAAACAGGGCTTGGTTTTTGGCATTGATGCCCAGCCTCTAATAATCCCCAGCCAGCCACATCATGCAAACGCAAGGCTTCAATATCCACGTCTTCATTCATGATTTGCGAGAGCATTTGTTGCATTTTCACAGGCATCACAGGCGATAGCTGTACAGCGATTAAACGCAAAGCTTCCACCAGATGGTATAACACAGTGTCCAAGCGGGCATCATTGCCTTCTTTGGCAAGTGTCCAAGGTGCATTTTCTGCTACATAACGATTGCCATGTTTAACCATTTGATTAATGCGTTCAAGTGCTAAATGGAAAGCTTGCTTGTCTAAATGTTCGCTGACTTCACGTTGCATGGATTCAATATCTGCAATCAACGCTCTGTCTTGGCTTTGCTCATCTACCACGGCAGGCAATACGCCATCTCTATACTTCTGTAGCATGGATAAAGAGCGGTTGAGCAGGTTGCCCACATCATTGGCAAGCTCAGAGTTATAACGAGTTTTCAGGGCATCATGGGAGAAATCACCATCCAAACCAAAAGGCACTTCACGCAATAAGAAATAGCGCAAGGTATCGCTTTCATATTGGTCTAATAAATCAGCAGGTCTTAAAGCATTTCCTTTGGATTTACTCATTTTTTCGCCTTCGACTGTCCACCAGCCGTGGGCAAACACACGTTTGGGCAATGGAAGCTCAGCCGCCATCAACATCGCAGGCCAATATACGGCATGAAAGCGCAAAATATCTTTACCAATCAAATGCACATCGGCAGGCCAGTATTTCATGTTTTCTGTATCTTCTGGGAAACCAAGGGCTGATAGATAGTTACTTAACGCATCAATCCATACATAAATCACATGCCCTTCATCATCAGGCACAGGCACGCCCCAAGAGAAAGTAGTGCGTGAAATGGATAAATCTCTTAAGCCGCCTTCAACAAAGCGCAGCACTTCATTTTGACGCGAAGCAGGGGCAATGAAATCAGGATTTTCTTTGATATGTGCAATGATTTTATCTTGGTATTCACTAAGCTTGAAGAAATAAGATTCTTCCTGAATTTTTTCAACGCTGCGTTTGCAATCGGGGCAAATCTCAGCCTCAAGACAGTTTTCTTTTTCAGGGTGGGTTGCATCTTTGAGCTGGGTTTCTGTCCAATAAGTTTCGCAAGGCACACAATACCAATCTTCGTAAAAATCCTTATAAATCGCACCATTATCCAATAAGCGTTTCCACATCGCATGAACACCAGTTTGATGACGCTCAGAACTTGTGCGAATAAAATCATCATTGCTGATGGATAATTCAGGCCATAAGGATGCATAGCGTTGCACCACTTGGTCTGCCAATTCAATGGGCGCAATATCACGTGCTTCGGCTGCTTGTTGCACTTTTTGCCCGTGTTCATCTACGCCCGTTAAGAAAAATACGTCATCGCCTAAAAGCCTGTGATGACGGGCTAAAACATCGGCTGCAATGGTGGTGTACATATGTCCCAAATGCGGCTCATCATTGACATAATAAATCGGTGTGGTCACATAATAAGGCTGTGTACTTTCGGGCATGGGTGATTTTCCTTTGTTTGATAGATAATGATTGCGCCGCATCGTAGCAAAAAAACTGGGGAAAAACACGGTATATTCATGTTCATGTTTATGTCATAAAAGTATATTAGGTTTGCATGGAATTTTGCATGATTGGAGTATAGCTGTGTTGGCGAGCGTGATACAAAAGAAAAATAGTAAACTTGCCAAGCATGGCATGTGTATTCGCGAAGCGACCACAGAAGATTTGCGTAAATTAACAGCCTTGGTCAGTGAGCTTTTTGCGATTGAATCTGATTTTAAGCCCAATATTCGTAAACAACGCCAAGGTTTGGCTTATTTGATGGAATGTGAGCAGGCGACGGTGTTGGTGATGGATTTAAACCATGAAATTATTGCGATGTGTACCTTACAGCCGCTTATTTCTACCGCAGAAGGTGGCACTGTAGGCATGGTGGAAGATTTGATTGTTGCTGAAGCTTGGCGAGGTCAAGGTTTGGGCACACAGCTTTTAAATGCCGTTGAAAAAGTCGCTTTAGCGCAGGGGATGAGCAGGTTACAGTTGCTTGCAGGGCGTGGTAATGCAGAAGCCCAATTGTTTTTTGATAAACAACAATGGCAAAAGACCAATATGCGTGTGCGGCGTAAAAAACTTTCTTTGCCTACTTAACTGTTCTTAAACTTCAAAAACAGATGTTTTGCTGTAAGCTTGCCTATAATGAAAGAGCAAGGTTTACATCATATACACCAACAATGGATGCAAATGGCATTGTCAGAAGCCATGAAAGCTGTGGGTAATACCCATCCTAACCCTGCTGTGGGTGCTGTGATTGTGCGCGATGAGCAAGTGTTGGGCAAAGGTTTTACGCAACCTGTAGGTGGCAATCATGCGGAAGTTGAAGCATTGCAAGTTGCAGGTGATGTGGCGGGGGCAACGCTGTATGTCACCTTAGAGCCATGCGCTTCACAAGGGCGGACACCGGCTTGTACATCAGCGATTATTCCATCAGGTATTCAAACTGTGGTATACGCATCATCAGACCCCAACCCACAAATGGCAGGTGGAGCACAAGTCTTGGTAGATGCAGGTATCGAAGTGGTGGCAAATGTTTGCCAAGCCGAAGCAGACAGTTTGAATCGCCCATTTTTTCATTATATTCAGCATCAAATGCCGTGGGTGATTGCCAAAGCAGCGATTTCCTTGGATGGAAAAATGGCAACGCGCACCAAACATTCACAATGGATTAGTGGCGCAGAGTCGCGCAAACATGCGCATGGTGTTCGCGCTTTGTGTGATGCGATTGTGGTGGGTGTGGGTACATTGGTGCATGATAACCCATCCTTGACCGTGCGTGATGCCGCCATCATTGGTCAGCCGCCGTTGCGAGTGATGATGGGTAAACATGCGCCTAAACCTTTTTCGGATTGTAAATTGCTTTCGGATGAAGCTCCCAGTCGTTTTTATATCATACACGACAATGATGATGCTTTGGCATGGCGTGAGCTGGGTATGGATGTGGTGTTGGTGGAAAATTATGAGGCTGCATTCAAACATTTGGCGGCTGATGGTTGTTTGCAAGTCTTATTAGAAGGCGGTGGTAAACTGCATGCTGTATGTTTGGAACAAAAAATTAGCAATGAATTGTTGCTATACCAAGCACCACTGTTGATTGGTGGGGTGGATGCCATGAGTTTTTGGCATGGTACGGGTGTAGAAAGCATGCAAGATGCGCTGCATATTGCCAATATTGAGCGGCAAATTTTGGGCGATGATATGTTGATTCGTGGGGATATTGTTTACCCTGCCTAAAAATATCCCTTTGTTATTGCCCAGCCTTGTTTGGGTGTTGGGTTTAGTGTTTGCACGTTTGGAACTTGTTGTTTTTCCTTATTTTCTTATCTTTTTATTGTTGTTGCCGTGGTGGCGAAAGCTTTGGTTTTGGTTTTTATTTGCAGGTTTAGGATTTGGTGGTTTAAGTCTTGTTTGGCAGCAGCAACAAACCAGTATTGATGCCAGTTGGTTGGGGCAAAAGATACATATCCAAGCTCAAATCCATGATGTTAGGCATACACCACAATACACCCGTTTACGGCTTGCAAATGTGCAGCGTGATGATGGGAATAAGTTAGATGCTCTGATTGATGTATATGTTTATCATCAGCAACTTCAATTATTGCCCGACATGCAAATTGCTGCCACGGTCAAACTACACAAGCCACACAATAAAAAGAATCCTGCTTATTTTGATTATGAGCAATATATGTTTGCGCAGGGTGTGGCGGCTTTGGGTAGTGTATCTGGTAGGGTTGAAGTATTGAATCATCAAGTCTCGTGGCTTGAGCAGGCAAGGCAGCATATACGCCAAGCTTTATCGGGCTTAGACAAAAACCAGCAAGGCATATTATTGGCTCTATTGCTTGCCGATAGAAGCCAGATTCCTTTGGCGATTGATGATGACTTTGCTGCCAGTGGTGCAACGCATTTATTGGCAATTTCAGGTTTACATATGGGTTTGGTGGCAGGTTGGGGTTTTCTTTTCGCTTGGTGGATCATTACGCGGCGAGAAGCTTGGATTGTACGTTTTCCTGTGCGCACTGTGGCATTAAGTGCGGGTGTATTATTGGCTTTTGCCTATGCATTGCTTGCAGGGTTTCCTATTCCCGCACAACGTGCCTTTTTAATGTTGTTGGCGGGTGTAATTGCATGGTCGATGCGGGCAAGCCAAGTGCCGCTCAATACCATGTTTGTTGCTTTATTGCTGATTACTTTGTTTGACCCTGCATCTGTATTATCGATTTCATTATGGCTTTCTTTTGTGGCGACATCAGCACTGATTGTTTGGGCAGGGCAACAAACTGCAAGCAAATCTATGCTTGCCCAAGCTTGGTTGTGGTTTAAGGGCATGTTTTGGGTGTCTGTGATTGCATCTTTAGCCACACTTCCCTTGATTGGTTATGTATTTGAACGTTTACCCACATGGAGTTTGCTTGCCAATGTATTGCTTGTGCCATTATACGCGCTTTGGGTACTGCCTTTGGCATTGCTTGGTGAATTACTGGCGTTATTGGGTTTATCTGCATGGGCAAACACTGTGTTTACATGGTCAGGTGTAGGCATAACACAAGGCAACCAGTATTTAATGTGGATACAAGATTTACCCTTAGCTGATGTTTGGCTGCGGGCGGATATGCCGTGGTTGTTTGTAATGTTGGGTTTATTATTGCTTGTGGTGGGTGGTTTATGGCTGCAAACAAGGCGTATAGCAGCAGTTTCGTTATTGTTGGTCAGTTTATCAAGTTATGTTTGGCTGGGTTTATCCGAAACAAAAGTAGTGCAACCGCAGTTGCATGTTTGGGATGTAGGGCAGGGTGCATCGGCTTTAGTATCTTTGCCTGATTTTCAGTTGTTGATGGATGCACCGGGTAAACGGGGCAGTAAATACAATGGTGGCACCATTGCAGCTCAAAATATGCGACACCTTGGTCTGCTGCATCTGGATGCTATGGTCATTTCACATGCCCAATCCGATCATGCAGGTGGTTTAAGCCGATTATTGGTAAATTTGAATGGTGTGGGGTCGTTATGGTTGGCGGATGTGCCAAAAAATCATGTTTATTTTAAAGATGTATTGGATAAGTACCCTGTTCAATGGTTGAAAAAAGGCGATGTATTGAATTTGGCGCAAGGTGTTCAAGTGCAAGTATTGTGGCCACCACAAGGTTATGCACCGAAAAATAATAACAATGCGTCCTTGGTTTTATGGCTGAGTTTTAAGGATGGGCAAACACTATTATTGATGGGTGATGCAGAAGCAGGTGTAGAGCAAGCGATATTATCTGAGATTAAAGCTGTGGATGTGATGTTGATGCCGCATCATGGTAGTAAAACATCGAGCACACCTGATTTTGTGAGCAAAGTGCGTCCTAAAGTGGTGATTGCGCAAACAGGGTATAAGAATCATTACGGCTTTCCTAAAGATGAAGTGGTCAAACGTTATCAAGATGTGGGTAGCCAAGTATTCAATACTGCACATGGTGCGGTGAAGGTTGTTTTTAAGAATGGTGAAGTAAGTATAGAATAAAAAAGAAAAAAGCCTGCTCGGGGAGGGGGGGGGAGGAAGGGAGAGCAGGCCTTTGCTTTGCGCCGAAGCACTGACGTTGTAACCTACAAAAAACTTAAACCCTAAAATGTTAGGGGGATGCCGCTCTTTGGTTTTAGGTTTCCCAACAAAGGGAACGCACACCACCATCGATTAGCTTCCATATAAAACGTATCGGTTCAGCTTTATAAGTTACAACGTCAGTACTACGACACGCTGTTAATATAACTATAGCAGATAGCGTGCCAAAGTTAAATTCCTTATGAAACTTCCTTTATATACAATGGTTTATATTCTTTTGTGTATTTGTTATTAAGGCTTTTTGTTTCAAACATTTCAGATTCCATGTTCATGTTTTTGACAAATAGTTTGTCTTTTGACACATGTTTTGGGTTGCTTTGTGTAGTATCAGCATTTATTGACGCCATGTCTTTGGGGAAAGGGGGTTCATATCCAATATTTAAAGCAACAAAAGCTTGAAGCTAATACGTATTCAGTTGAAATATACCAAGCGGTGAAGGAGGGCTTTGAAGTGGAGCAGAAGCTTGTGAAAAGTCACCCAGTTCAAATCCTCGGCTCTCGACATACAGTTTAAGGTAGGTATACGCTTCAAGGCTACCCCGTTAGCTTCGCTGCCACCCCTTCAAAAATGAAGGGGAATGAAAGCAGTCATTCCCTCGCCACCCCAGGGTGTACTCTCTGCCTCGGGCATTCACCTTAAGGAGAGAATTCAGTGGTCGCAAAGTTTATGTGGACTCCCACCTTCGCGGGAGTGACGGTAATTTTGAGTGATACGTGTAAACCTTTCCCAAAGATAAATCCTGACTAGAGTGTGCGGCGTGAGTTTATCTGATATTGGATTCGACAATTGGTTTGAAGAACATGCCAAAGCATTTTGCAGTGAAGGGCAAAGTGTGGCGCGTGTGGTGGCTGTGGATAGGGATAGGCTTGTGGTACATGACGGCACACAAGAATTGTCCGCAGAATTGTTGGGTAAATTCTTTTATGGTGCTGAAAGGGCAACGGCATTCCCTTGTGTGGGTGACTGGGTATGTCTTAAATATCATGATGCTAAAACAGCAGCATCCCATCAATTTGCCAGTATTCACACTGTATTGCCGCGTAAAACCCTGCTTAAACGCAAAGCACCGGGTTATGATGATGAGTTTCAGCTTTTAGCCGCCAATATTGATACGGCATTGATTGTGATGGCATGTGACTATGATTTTCATGTGCGTAAACTTGAGCGATTCCTTGTGTTGGTGAATGAGGGAAAAATTGAGCCTGTATTGATTCTGACCAAAACCGATTTGATGCACCCTGAAGATATTGAAGACTTGTTGCTTGATATTGAAGATGCAGGCATAAGTTTAAAGATTATTCAGTTGAGCAATAAAACAGGCGAAGGCATTGAAGAAGTGCGAGCCTTGATTCAAGCGAAGAAAACTTATTGTATGGTGGGCTCATCGGGGGTGGGCAAAAGCTCGCTGATGAATCAATTATTGGGCGTAGACAAGTTTGAAACCCAAGAAGTTAGCGCCAATGGCGAAGGGCGGCATACCACGGTGCGTAGGCATTTGATGCTGTTAGACCAAGGCGGCATGGTGGTGGATATGCCAGGTATGCGCGAACTGGCGATTGCCGAAGTCAGCGAAGGTATTGAAGAAAGTTTTGAAGATATTTTGGAGCTTGCGTTGTCGTGTAGGTTTTCCAACTGCGGGCATAGCAATGAGCCAGGCTGCGCTATCATTGCTGCAATTGAGAACGATGAACTTGATATTGACCATTACGATAACTACTTGAAAATTCAGAAAGAATCGGCGCACAATAAAACAACATACGCCAAAGAAAGGCGCAAAGGCAAAAATGCTAGCCGCCTTGCAGAACCCAAAACACGGCATAAAAAACAACGCTTAACCGAGGCTCAACTCAAAGAGGCTAAGCTAAAAAACTAACTGTTTCTGTATAAACTATTTGTTTTTGGCTTCAATCCAGCGGGACATAAACTCTGTGCTGCGGTGATGATGATGGTTAAGCATTAATCCCATAAAATTTTGTTGTCTATGGCTTTGTAAATGGGCTTGAACATCTAAAATTCTAGCCAATAGTGTTTGCTGGTTCTTTTCTTTGTTAAATAAGGTGTTTACGATGTTGAAACCATTGTTTTGTGCTTGTTGCCACTGTGTTTTGTTTTGGTACAGAGTTACGACGGCATCAGCAATGCCTTGTGCATCATTGGCAATGTTTCCAGCCCAATCAAGCCCGCCTGTCATGCCTTCTGCACCTATGTTTGTGGTCACGGAAGGTGTGCCAAACATCATGGCATCAGCCAGTTTGGTTTTAATGCCAGCACCAAAACGCAGCGGGGCAAGGCAAACACGCGCGGCTTGCATGACTTGTTGTACACTTTCAGCCCTGTCTTTGATGAGGAAACCTTGCTTGGTATTGTTTAAAGCTGTGGCTTTGGGTGGCGTGTATGCACCATAAATATGCATTTCTGCTTTGGGGAGCTGTTTTCTAATCAGAGGCCATATTTCTTCTTTAAGCCAAAGCACGGCATCCCAGTTGGGGGCGTGCCTGAAGTTACCAATGGTCATAAAATGTTGGCGTTGCTCAAAGCTGGGTGTATTGGAAGTGTCAGGTGTATCCAACATAAAAGGGCAGAGGTGTAGCAGTGTTTTATGGATGCCAAAGTGGGATTGTAATAAGTCGTATTCAGCATCAGATATAATAATGGATAAGTCAGAGCGATAAATGGCTGCGATTTCACGCAAAGCAATGTCGCTATGCAGCATATCGGGTGTGAATACTTGATGAGCTTTTAAGGCCTGATGTCTTGCTTCTCTTAAACAATGCAAATCAATGGTTTCAATGATACGCAAGGCATTGGGGCAAGTCTTAGCCACACGCCAACCAAACTGCTCTTCCATCATAAACCTATCAAAAAGCACGATATTAGGCTTTAAATCAGCTATAAAGTCATCAAAAGAACTACAGTTTAATGCTACTTCTTGGGTGTGAATACCTAAAGTTTCTAAGCTATCGGAAGCGTGGTTTTTTGTGGCTGCACAAGCAAAGGTAATGTCCCAACCTTGTGCCTGAAATAGGTCGATATGCTCCATGATGCGCACGCTTGCGCCAGTGGATTGCGGCTCTGGCCAAACCAAGCCGAGTATCAGTACATGTTGTCGTTTATTTATCAATGTTTACACCTTTAAAATCGACAAAAGGCTAGCTGAAAAATAAAAGGCATGACAATCAAATTTGATTTGATACCTTTGCCTCATTCCCTTTGGAGGTCTTATCATGGCTCGCGTTACTATTGAAGATTGTGTACGTTATTACCCTAACCGTTTTGAAATGGTTGTTTTAGCGGCGCGTCGTGCCCGTCAATTGCAAAATGGTATGCCTAGTGTGCTTGAAGATGAAGGGCACAAACCTACTGTACAAGCACTTAAAGAACTTGGTGAAGGTTATGTATCTTGGGAAAATGTGTTTGAACTTGAAGAACAAGAACGTTTGCAAGGCGAAGCACAAGAAGAGATTGCTGGGTAAGCTGCGTTTTTTCTGACTCATTTTTTATCCCTTGATGGTTGACTATTTATGAGTCGCATTTTTGAAATAACCGAACAAATTAAAACTTATATGCCTAAAGCTGATGTGGAGTTGGTGAATCGGGCGTATGTTTTTGCTGCCCACGCCCATGCAAGACAACGCCGAAGCTCTGGTGAGTTGTATATTATTCATCCCTTGGGCGTGGCGAAAAACCTTGTTGATTTAAAGCTTGATGTCAGCTCTGTAGTTACAGGTTTGTTGCATGATACAGTGGAAGACACTCATGTTACCCTAGAAGATATTGAAAACCGCTTTGGTGAAGAAGTTGCCCGTTTGGTGGATGGTGTGACCAAAGTCGGTAAAATTCATTTTACCTCATCCGAACACAAAAAAGCTGAAAATTTCCGTAAAATGATTATGGCAACCGCTAAAGATTTGCGTGTGTTGTTGGTTAAGCTGGCTGATCGTTTGCATAATATGGAAACGCTTGGTTTTATGCGAGCAGATAAACGCAAACGTATTGCTATTGAAACCATGGAAATCTATGCGCCACTTGCCCACCGTCTTGGTATTCACTGGGTAGCACAGCGTATGGAAGATTTGTCTTTTCAATATGCAGAGCCTGAAGCTTATGCAGCATTGCATGAAAAGCTGGAAGGTAAACTTGATTTCTTGGTAGAAACCAAAAAGCGATTAGCGGGTATTATTCAAGAAGCTTTACACAGGCAAGGTATTGATGCGCAAGTGCAAGGGCGCATGAAGAATATGTATAGCCTGTACCAAAAAATGCAACGTAAACGCCTTGATTTTGATGAGATTTATGATTTTATGGCATTTCGGGTGATTGTTGAAGATACCCCTGCTTGTTATCATGTGTTGGGTATTATTCACAGCCTATATCGACCAGTACCAGGGCGTTTTAAAGACTATATCGCTTTGCCTAAACCCAATGGTTATCAATCTTTGCATACAGCGGTGATTGGCCCTGATCATTTCCGTATTGAAGTGCAGGTACGAACCGAAACCATGCATCATTATGCTGAAGATGGTGTGGCTTCACATTGGATATATAAAGCCAATGAAACAAAGCAAGGTGCGAATGCTGAATTAGAAGGTTTCCAATGGTTAAAACAACTTGCAGAAACGCTACATACGGCTGAAAATCCTGGTGAGTTTCTTGAAAACGTACGCTTAGACCTGTTTGTGAAGGAGGTTTATGTATTTTCACGAGATGGCGATTTGTTTGCCTTACCACGAGGTAGCACGGCTTTAGACTTTGCTTATGCTATTCATACTGATGTGGGGAATCATTGTATGGGTGTACGCATCAATGGGGAACCTGCTGAATTTAGCCAAACCTTATACAATGGTGATGAAATTGAGGTGTTGACCAGCCCTGAGCAAACACCATCGGGCAAATGGTTGAAGATTGTTAAAACTTCGCGTGCTAAACAGCAAATACGACACTGGCTACGCGGACAAGAAAAGGAAGAGGCTATTCGTTTGGGTAGTCATATGTTACACAATGCCTTGGGTGATTTTACGATTCGTCATGATGTGCTGCAATTTGCAGGTTGTAAGGATGACTTAGAGCTTAAAGAAAAAGTAGGGCGTGGTGAATTAGAAGTCAGTACGTTATTTAAATATTTAAACAAAGACATTTCGCATTCGTTTATCCGTAAACCTTTTACTGAAGCCAAAATGCATGCGGCAAGCTGTTGTTATCCGATTCCAGGCGATAGTGTGGCTGGTGTATTTGAATCGGGTCATGGTTTTATTGTGCATGATATTCATTGCAAGGTATTACAAAAACAAGCAGATAAGTCAGTGGATGTAGACTGGCAGCCAGCGGAATCTTGTTTATATAAAACGGGTATTGAAGTCTTTTGCCAAAATGAAAGAGGATCGCTAAGCTTGGTTACAGCATGTCTTGCTGAGCAAAATGCAAATATTGAAGACTTAAAAATTGAACAGCGTTCTGGTTCTTTATCATCATTGTATATCTTACTTGAAGTTGAAGATAGGTTGCATTTATCACGTATTTTTAAAGCATTACGTGCATTGCCTCATGTATCACGTGTACATAGACATCACAACGAATCTTTACAATCTCAAAGGGTAAAAGGTCGCTTTGGTTCGGTATTTCGTAGTGTTGCCTCTTTGGGGCAGTCAATTCGCAAGACCCTTGCAGAAAAAACGATAAGAAGGAAAAAGAAATGAGTCAATTGCAAGCTATACATACTAACGATGCACCCAAAGCAGTAGGCGCTTATAGCCAAGCGGTTAAACACCAAGGCATGCTGTACACATCAGGGCAGATTGGTCTTGATCCGCGATCTGGTAATATGGTCGCAGATGATGTGGCAACGCAAGCCAAACAGGTTGTGGCGAATTTAACGGCTGTGATTGAAGCTGCGGGTGGGCAATTGAATCAAATTATCAAAGTTACTATTTTTCTTGAAAATATGGATGATTTTCCTGTGGTAAACCAAATTTATGCTGATTGGCTTGGTGAACATAGACCTGCACGCTCAACTGTAGCTGTTGCAGCACTTCCATTGGCAGCAAAAGTTGAGATGGATTGTATTGTGGCTGTTGGATAACCCTTAATGTTTATTGAAAGTACACCAACCACAGCTTTTGTGATTGCTGTGTTGATTGCTGTAACAGCACAGATGCTTGCTGCACGTCTGAAATTTCCTCCTATTATTATTTGGTTAGTTGCAGGTATGGCTTTAGGAACGTTTGGTTTGGATTGGATTCGGGCTGATTTGCTTGCAGGAGCCATGCACACACTGATTGAACTTGGCTTGGCAGTCATTCTTTTTGAAGGTGGGCTAAACCTAAACCTCAAGACACTAAAAGAACATGGTTGGACAGTGGGTAAGCTGGTGATTATAGGTCCTGTTTTAACTATGTTTTTGGGTGGATCCTTGGTACATTACCTTATTGGTATGGATTGGCCTATATCCTTGTTGTTTGGTGCTTTGATTGCTGTTGGTGGACCAACGGTGATTACGCCCATTGTAAGGCAAGTGCGCTTGGATAGGGAAGTAAGTCATATCTTAAGTAGTGAAGCCATGCTGGTGGATGGTGTGGGCGCAATTTTGTCGATTGTGATGTTACAAATTGTTCTTCTGCCTGACCCAGATATGCTGCACAGCTTTCAAGAAATTATGGAGAAATTTGTTGTGGGTGCCTTTGTCGGTGTGATTGGTGGTTGGCTGCTAGGCAAGGCACTTCAACACAATATCGCAGAAGGCGTTGAACTTCGTGTGGTTGTAAGTTTAGCCAGTTCATGGGGAATCTTCTTATTGGCAGACCAAATCAGTTCTCAGGCAGGTTTGCTTGCGGTGTTAATTTCGGGTGTGATGTTACAACGCATGGATATTCCTGATTTACAAAACTTAAAACACTTTAAAGGCAGCTTATCCATGCTGTTGATTTCCGTATTGTTTGTATTGTTGGCTGCAAATTTAAATCTATATGTGATGGAAACTTGGTTGTGGCAAGGTTTACTTATCTTTGTGGCACTGGCATTGGTGGTTCGCCCCTTGGTAGTATGGTTATCATCTGTTGGTGGACATTTGAATCATAAACAAATGACATTTCTTGCCTTTATGGCACCACGTGGTGTGGTTGCTGCAGGTGTAACCTCTTTGTTTTCTTTAATTTTATGGGAAGCTGGTAACCCTCATGCTGAGACCTTATTGGCACTTGTTTATATTATCATCATTGTTTCTGTATTTTTGTATAGTTTTTTAGCCAAACCCATGAGTCATTGGTTGGATGTGAAAGGTGGTTCGGATCGGTCTGTACTCATTGTTGGTGGTGGGCAAGTAGGGGCGGAGCTTGGTCGTTTATTAAGTGAAGATAGGGAAGTTCGCTTTTTAGACTTAAACAGTGAAGTAGTGAAAAACTTAAAACATGCTGGCTTTATAGCTGTGCAAGGCAATGCATTGGATCCCTTGTATATGGAAGTAATTCATGCTGAAGAAATTGATACCGTGGTTGCTATGACAGGCTCATCTGATCATAACTTACATATTGCACGTTTGGTGCAAGAAAAGTTTCATGTTTCAGAAGTATATGTGACTTTACAAGAAGGTGATGAGAAAAAACATAGTAGTTTAATCCATCAATTACAGGTGAAGCGTTTGTTTGCTAAACCCTATACTTTTAGTTACTGGCATGACCAAGCTGTGCGTAAGCGGCTTGTATTTGATACCCAAGAGGTTGAACCAGGCTCTAAACTTATTGGTTTAAAAATGAGCGAAGTGCGGATTCCACATGGTGTGCAACCTTTGGCTGTAGTGCGTAAGGGGCAGTCACATATTATTCATGATGATTTAGTTTTAGAGGAAGGTGATGATATTTATGCCTTGCTTCGCCCTGAACGTGTGAAAGAAGGACAAACGATTTTTACTGTGCCAACTGCAGCAAATTAAAGGTTAGGCTTGAAACGAACACGTTTTGCACCATCACCAACAGGTTTGTTACACCTTGGTAATGTTTATTCAGCTTTAGTCTGTGAACATTGGGCAAAAGAGCATGATGCACAAATTTTATTACGTGTGGAAGATATTGATTTTACCCGCTGTAAACCTAAACACACAGAGCAAATGCTCGATGATTTGGTATGGTTAGGTTTATCTTTTGATGAGGTGTCGTTTCAGCAACAACGTTTAGCGTTGTATGAAAAAGTTTTACAACAATTGATTGAGATGGGTGTGTTATACCCATGTTTTTGTACGCGAAAAGAGGTTGATGCAGCATTGCTGGCGCAAAAAGATAAAGGCAATATTCAATGCAGCGGTTTAGACCCTTATCCTGGCACTTGTAAACAACTTGATAAGCAACAACAGCAACAAAAAATGCAGAAACAGACTTATGCTTGGCGTTTGGATTGTGAGGCTGTATCGCAGCAGATAGGGCGGCAATGTGCTTGGTATGATGCGAAAAATCATAAACACTGCTTTGATGTATTGGAAGATATTGGTGACGTGATTATTGGGCGCAAGGATATTCGTTTTAGTTATCACCTATGTGTGGTGGTGGATGATGCAAAACAAGGCATTACTCATGTTATTCGAGGTGAAGACTTACGCAGTAGCACCCCTGTACACAGTGTGTTGCAATGCTTGTTAAACTATGAGTCGCCTAAATATTTACACCATAAACTGATTACAAATCAACAAGGTAAACGTTTGGCGAAAAGCAAGGCATCACCTGCTTTAAAAAGCTTGCGAGATAGTGGGGCGACAGCCAAACAAGTACGAAAGTCTTTAGGTTTTTAAGGTTTTATTCTTCACCTGAAAGCAAACGTGCTGCAGCTTCATGGTCCACATGACGAATATCGTGTCCACGTTCCATATAAATAACCATTTCCGCAATATTGGTAGCATGGTCGGCAATACGCTCAAGGTTTTTGGCTACATTGGATAAAATAATAGATGAACCAATCACTCTGGGATCTTCCATCATATAAGTGAGCATTTCTCGGTACATACGTTTATATAAAATATCAATACCTGCATCTTTTTCGATAACAAGCATAGCAAGCTCGGTGTCACCACGTGAGAATGCATCTAAAGCACGTTTGACTTGGCGCACCACTTTCTCACCCATAATATCAAGGTTGGAGAAGTTTCTGGGTGGATTTTCTTCAGCACGTAACATGCCTTGAGCGATACCAGAAGCCAAATCACCCATACGCTCTAGATCCGTGACCAACTTGATAATACCCATAATGAAACGCAAGTCACCTGCTGCAGGCTGCCTACGCACCAATATTTCACGGGTCATTTCATCACATTGAACTTCCAAGGCATTAATCGCTTTATCGCGCTCTAGGGTTTTAAGTGCAAGCTCTTCATTTTGCTCAAGCATGGACTTCACAGCATTTTCAATCGCACGTTCCACCAAGCCACCCATAGCAAGAATATGTGTCTTTATTTCATCAAGCTCTTCATCAAAGCGTTTCATGGTGTGTAATGGCATGTTTGTTCCTTTATTAAAAAATAATAGAGTGTGGGTTTATAATTTAGGCCAAAGAAAAAAGCAAGTATAATCAATAGGTTGTGATATAGCTTACAAAATATATGTGGCGAAAAATATGTGCGTTAAATATATTTATTCATCTTCATCATCAAGCACATCATTGAGTTCTTCTATGCTTAAATGGCGAACTTCATGTGAACTGGATGCATAAATAATCATTTCGGCAATATTGACAGCATGGTCACCTATACGCTCAATAACTTTGGCAATATTGGTTAAAGCAATAGAGTGACTAATACTTGCTGGGTCTTCAGCCATACGTGTAAGTAGCACTCTCTGGCAATTTTCATACGAATCATCAAGTAACTTATCTTGCTCAATCACTTTTTTAGCCAAAAGAACATCATTATTAATAAAGGCTTTCCGCGTATTTTTGACTTGTGTGAGTAAAATTTCACGCATAATAGGCACAGAGGTTGATTTTCTTGGAATAAAACCATCCATTTCTAAAGCGTTTTGCGCTAGTTTTGTTGCCAAATCACTCATGCGTTCAAGGTCGGTTACAATTTTTGTTGCAGAAAAAACGGTTCGTAAATCTGATGCAGCAGGTTGAAACTGGATAATTAGTGTGCGTGCAAGCTCGTCAATTCTCAATTCTAAGGTGTTGACTACATCATCGCGTTCAATCACACGTTTTGCCATTTCAACATCAACATCAAAAATTGAAGCTAGACTTTGTTTAATGTTTTTTCGCGTAATTTTAAACATGGTATTGATAAGCTGGTGTAACTCATTAAGTTCATTATCAAAGCGGCTAAGTGTGTGTGGCATATTTCTCTCCTAACCAAATCGACCAGTAATATAGTCTTCTGTTTGCTGTTGTTGGGGCTGGCTAAATAATGTTGATGTTTCACCAAATTCAATCAAATTACCCATATAAAAGAATGCTGTGTTATCAGATACTCGAGCAGCTTGTTGCATATTATGCGTCACCATAATAATGGTAAAGTCTTGTTTTAGTTCATCAATCAGCTCTTCAATTTTTGCTGTAGCGATAGGGTCAAGTGCAGAGCAGGGCTCATCCATTAAAATAACATCGGGTTTAACAGCGATTGTGCGAGCAATACAAAGACGCTGTTGTTGACCACCTGAAAGAGCAGTGCCTGGTTCATGCAGTTTATCTTTGACTTCATCCCAAATACTGGCTTTACGTAATGCTGTTTCTACAAGCTCATCCATACCTTGTTTATCCACCATACCGTGAATTTGTGGCGCATAAATAATGTTTTCATAGATGCTTTTGGGGAAAGGATTAGGTTTTTGGAATACCATACCAACATGGGTACGCAGTTGAACCACATCAACATCAGGGGCATTAATATCTTTACCATCTAAAAGTACACTACCTTCAATACGGCAACCCACAATCCTATCATTCATACGGTTAAGGCATCTTAGTAGGGTTGATTTGCCACAGCCTGATGGACCAATAAGGGCGGTCACTTTTTTAGCTTCAAAATCAACATCTATACCATGCAAAGTTTCATGATCACCATACCAAAGCTTTAGGTCAGATACACTAATTTTAGGTTTACTCATAGGGGCTTACCACCTCACTTCAAACTTTTTACGTAAATATACTGCCAACGCATTTAAACTTAATAATACGGTTAAAAGCACCAAAATACCTGCTGCGGTACGCTCTTCAAATGCGCGAATAGATTCTGATGACCACGTATAGACTTGTGCAGGCAATACCGTTGCAGCATCAAATATGCTTCCAGGTGCATCGGGTATATACGCCATCATGCCAACAATTAATAAAGGTGCGGTTTCGCCCATAGCTTGGGCTAAGCCAATAATTGAGCCTGTTAGAATACCAGGGAAAGCTAAGGGTAAAACGTGGTGTATGACCACTTGAAGGCTAGATGCGCCCAAACCAAATGCGGCATCACGAATACTTTGTGGCACAGAACGCAAAGCCGCACGAGTACTAATAATAATGACGGGTAACGTCATCAAAGCAAGGGTCAATCCGCCAGCTAAAGCTGAGGAACGTGGTACGCCCATCACATTGATGAAAATAGCTAGCCCCAACAAGCCGTATAAGATAGAAGGAATAGCGGCAAGATTATTGATGTTTACTTCAATAGCTTGAGTGAATCGATTATCAGGTGCAAATTCTTCCAGATAAATAGCTGTCATTACACCAATAGGTACTGATACTGCAATGGTAATGAGTAATACCATAATAGAGCCCATAGCAGCAGCAAGTACACCTGCATTTTCAGCCATTTTGGAATCACCACGAGTAAAAAAGTTGGTATTAAAACGAAACTCAATTTTTCCATCTTGGTACATCTGTTCAACTGTTTTGCGATACTTCTTCTTCAGACCATGGCCTTCATGCCCTTTTAAGAACTGATCAACCCTATGGTTGGCAAGTGCCCATTCTTCTTGCGTGGTGTTCATAAGCTCAGGGTGAGCTTCTAGTTTTTGACCCAGTGTACGCAAGAATGATTTACTAACCAAGCGGCGGTATTCTTTGGGAATAGCTCTGTTGTAGTTGTGTATCACGCTCTGATTATAGGAAACAGGCACTTGAATATAAGCTTGTTCAAAAGCTGGCACTGCTTTACCAATAATATCAACAAAGAAGAAGATTAAGAAGCAAAGGGCAAAAACAATGGCAGTAAGCCCATAAAATTTGAAACGCTTATCAGCACGATAGCGGCGTTTTAATTGGGGCGACAAGCTCATTATTCATACCTCTGGGTAAATTTTCGTACAATAATAGTAGAACCAATATTCAGCACTAGTGTGACAATCAAAAGAACCAAGCCCAAAGCAAATGCAGCTAGGGTAAATGCAGAGTCAAACTCTTGATCGCCTGTTAATGCTTCAACAATTTTAACGGTAACCGTTGTCACACCTTCCAAAGGGTTAGCGGTAAGGTTGGGGCGAAGTCCTGCTGCCATGACCACAATCATGGTTTCACCAATAGCTCGGGAGACCGCCAATAAGAAAGCAGCAACAATGCCAGGAAATGCACTGGGTAAAACCACATGACGAATCGTTTCTGATTGTGTTGTGCCAAGTGCAAGTGAACCATCACGTAGTGGTTGTGGTACTGCACGAATCACATCATCAGAAAGGGATGAAATAAAAGGAATAATCATTACTCCCATAATTACCCCTGGTGCAAGTGCATTGGTGAAGTCTGCATGTAAACCCAAAGCTTCAGCAGCTTTTACAACCAAGGGGCTAATGGTGATAGCAGCAAAAAAACCATAAACAACTGTGGGGATACCAGCCAAAATCTCTAATGTTGGTTTTAGGATGTTACGCACACGGCTACTTGCATATTCAGACATATAAATTGCAGCAAATAAGCCCACAGGGATAGCAACTAGCATGGCAATAACTGTTATCATTAATGTGCCTGCAAAAATAGGCAAAGAGCCAAATTCTGGCACAGCACCACCTTCATCGCGCCCAGCACCAATCAAGAATGCTGTGTCAGGGTTCCAAGTTGTACCTGTAAGGAAGTCCCAGAGTGGGATGATATTAAAAAAGCGAATGGCTTCAAAAAGTACGGAGAAGACAATACCTATTGTGGTAAGAATAGAAATTAAAGCAGCAATAAAAAACAAGCGTTTGGATGTTTTCTCAACAGCTTGTCTTGCTCTGAAATTACGCTGTATATGTTTGATGCTAATAGCGAAATTGATTATTGCAGTTATAAAGACGATAGCAAGCAAGGCTTGAGGTTGTGAAACCAAGCCGCTCATATGTAAAATAGAATATATAAAACCGATAATAAATGCTGGGGTAAGGATTTTACTTACAGCATACCAACCAAAAAAATTAGGGCGAGAATGAAGCCTACCTTCTGTGTTTTCAATATGGATAGCTTTATTGCGAGCAAATACATAAGCCGCAATGGATAAAATAAGAAGACCAGCGGTAAACCAAAGAAAGATATCTGCTGTTGTCATGGGGTATTAAAGCTCCGTGTAAATATCTTGAACTGCATATAAATCGTGAGGGCGAAACTAAAACATTTGTCACTGCATGGGAAGCAGAAAGGGGAGGGCAAAAAAAAGGCTGAGGAAGTTCCTCAGCCTTAGATTTACTTCAATACTGCTTAGTGTTTCTTCGCAAAATCTGCTGCTGTTAGATTTTTCAAAGATTTCAAGTTTGCACGGTAGTGAGCAAGTTCCTCTTTAGGTAAAGGAATCAAGCCAATGTCTGTACACTCGCCATCTTCACCAATCATTTGATCACTCATGAACAAGTTAGCATATTCCATCATACCTGGTACTTTGCCAATGTGTGATTTTTTGATGTAGAAGTATAGTGAACGAGATAGTGGATATGTGTGACCAGAAATGGTTTCTGGGGTTGGGATAACACCATCAATGATGGCTGGTGAAATACTATCACTGTTTTCTTCTAGGTAGCTGTAACCAAAGATACCCAAAGCAGATGTATCACGAGCAAGCTTTTGCACGATTAAGTTATCATTTTCACCAGATGGGATATAAACGCCATCTTGACGGATTTTATGATATTTTTTGTATGCTTTGTTTTTCTTTTTGTCAGCTTTGTAAAGCTTAGTGTAAACATCCATGTGTTTGGTTAAATGCTTAAGAATCATGTCTTCGAATGCATCACGTGTACCAGAAGATGTTGGAGGACCATAAACGCGGATGGCGCGGTGTGGCAATTTAGGGTTGATTTCATTCCAGAAGTGGTAGTTGTTTTTAACCAAGTGAGAACCATCTTTACTTGGAACTTCAGCGGCAACTGCCAACATCAAATCTTTACGAGAAAGGCTAATACTTGGTGCTTTTTTAGATTGTGCGATAGCAATACCATCATAGCCGACAACCATTTCTGTAATGTCTTTCACGCCATTTTTTTGACATTTAGCAAATTCTTTCGCTTTCATACGACGAGAAGCATTGGTGAAATCTGGTGTGTCCATGCTAGTGCCAGCACAGAATAATTTCATGCCGCCGCCAGAACCTGTAGATTCAACAACTGGTGTTTTGAATTTGCCTGTTGCACCCAAAGCTTCAGCTACATAGCTAGAGAATGGATAAACTGTTGAAGAACCAACAATCTGAATATTTTCTTCAGCTTGGGCGATATTCGCACCTAGCGTGAAGCATGTTGCAGCAACGGCTGCAATAGCAATAATTTGTTTTTTCATCAATGAACTCCTTTGTTCAATTAAAGTTTGTGACACTCTAATGCTTTATGTGACAGTGATATGACATGCCGTAAGTATTTTTTTAGCTAAAATAGAAAAACCACCAGCCTTGCAGCTGATGGTTCTCCTAGGATATTAAACTTGAGGAAGTTTAAATTAGAACTTAAATTGAGAGAACAAGCCTGTTGTAGATTTGTCACTGCCTGCAGTTCCGCCAACATCAGATGTTCTGTCAGAAACTAAGGAAAGAACAACGCCTTTAGTTGCATGATAATCCAAGGATACAACAGTACGTTTTTCTTTTGCAGAGCCTGCTACATCATAGTCTGTGCTTTCATTGCGAATGTAACCACCAAACTTATCAGCACGAACCCAAGCCCAAAGCTCAGTACCTTTCACTGTTTTATCAGCAGCTACGCCTAAGTCATCAACAATTTTATTGCTGATAACATTTGCGCCAACACGATAAGACAAGTCACCTTTTTGACCATAAGTTACAAGAAGTTGTGTTAAAGTATTTTTATTTTCTGTAGTTGTTGCCACAAATTTACCCAAGTAACCAGAACGGTAACCTAAATCTACAGTCAAACCTTTGATTGGTTTTACACCAAAACGTGCTTCAAGATCTGTCTTTTCTGTTTTTGCAGTATTGCCATAACCACCACCGTTAATAGAAACGATGTCATATGAGAACATATCAACTTTACCAAATACACCAACACCTGCATCAGCAGAAGAAGCCATTTTGTGTGTATCCACATAGCTTTTTGAAATGTAGCGGTGACCATTAAGTTTGTCTTGATAGCCAATCCAAGGTGTACCAATCATGCCAAGCTTCACAGAAACAGCATCAGAGAATTTACCTGTTAGCTGCGCTTTTTTAAGAAATACATTGTTGTGTTTACTGGTTACTGAATCATAAGCTGAGTCAATGGTTACCGCTGCAGACCAAACATCATCAATCTTTTTCTTAGCTGAGATGTAGGTGCGGTTAATTGTACCTGCTGTTTTATCAGGGCTACCTGTAGCTGTGTGTTTTGAATAGTCAAAGAAAACTTTGCCGCTTAATTTGACATCATCTGCATGTGCTGCTGTAGCAGTTAAAGCAGTTGCTAATGCAAGTGCTGTTAATGATACTTGTTTTTTCATGTTATATCCCTTCCTAGTTGGTAATATATATCAGTGCAATGCACCGAAAGTTTATCTTGCCCACATTGTAGAAAGTTTTGTGACAACAATATGACAAGTGGCATATGTTTTTCATGTCATCATCTTGTCATCTTGATATTGATAAATCCCTGACCATTAAAGAGAAGGAGAGTACTTATGAGTATTGAGAATATTATGGAATATTCTAAGAAAGAAGTCATGGTTGAACCATTGATTGAATCAAATGCAGACTTTCAAGCATTTTATCATTTACCATTGATTGCAGAAATGAAGAAAAAACATGCGATGACATTGTTTAGTTGTATGACACGTGAAGATTTTGAAGTGGGTGATGTAATTTATGAAGCAGGTACACCATCTGTGGGGAAAATGAACTTAATTTTAGATGGCAAAGTGAATGTTAAAAGCGAAAGTGGTTACCCATTTAGTCACCTTGGTAAAGGTGATGTGTTTGGTTTGTTTTCATTCTTAGATGAAAATAGGAAACATTCGGTTACACTTACCGTGGATAAAGCGACAACAGTATTAAGTATTGATAGGGCTTATTTTGATTTGATTGCTTTGGAAGAGCCGAAGTTGGGTAATCAATTGATGCGTTTTATGTTTAGACTTTTAAGTAAAAAGGCATCGGAGTTGGAGGTAGAGTATGCGCATATGCATCGCTTTGCATTTGGTGGGAAGGTGTGAATGACAACAAGTAGTAAACATATCCTTATTGTTGAAGATGATTTCTCTATCGCAAGGTTGATAGAGATTCATTTGCAACGAGAAGGCTATGATACAACCATATGTGATAATGGCTTAGATGCTCAAGATTTATTGCAGAAAAACCAATACAGTGCTTTAATTTTAGACCGTATGATTCCTGGCAAGCGAGGTTTGGATGTGTTGCGTTGGATTCGAGGGCATGAAAAGTTGACCACGCTTCCTGTATTGATGGTAACAGCTTTAACTATGACCGATGAAAAAATTCGAGGCTTAAATGAAGGTGCTGATGATTATATTGGTAAACCTTTTGAGCCTGATGAGCTTGTTGCCCGTTTGGCTGCACTATTGCGCCGAGCAACCAGTAATAAAACAGAAACCTTTAACTCCCAAGCGATTCAAATGAATGAAGAAAGCATGGAGGTGAAAGTGGATGGTAAGTTAGTATCACTTAGACCCTTAGAGTTTAAGCTTTTACAAACCTTGATGGCTAAATCGGGCAGGGTGCTTTCTCGTGAACAGCTTTTAGATATTGTGTGGGGTATGGACTCATTTGTTGAGGAACGCACTGTGGATGCAACAGTAAAACGTTTACGTAAAGAGCTTGCAGCTTGTGGACAAGAAGAGTGCATACAAACGATTCGTGGTATGGGTTATCGCTTTCAAGAGAAAGTATGATTGGTGAAGTCTTTTTATGGGTTTTGGTATGTTTAGGGCTGATATTTTGGCTAGCTTTTCGTCTTAACCAAACATCTAAGAAGTTACAGGCTCATGAAGTCCAATATGAGCAGCTTAAACGTGAATATGATAGCTTAAAAAGTACGTTAGCAACGCGTGGGCGTAGGTTGGATGTGTTGTTATCTACCATCTCAGAAGTTGTTTTGCGCGTAGATGAACAAGGGCGTGTATTGGGTGGTAATGAACAAGCTGAAGCATTATTTAACTTTAAACACGGCATTGTATTACCTCAATCCATTCTTGTGTTTTATCGTGATAGCGAGTGGTTAAAAGCATTTCAACAAGCGATTGATGCCTTACCAGAGCAAAGAACCTTGCCTGAAATGAAGGTGAATGGTCGGGTACTATTACCACGTTTAGCGGCATTGGGTGACAAAGAAGCATTGTTGCTATGCTTAGATGTCACTGCATATACGCGTTTACAACAAAAGCAAAAATCACTGCTGGAAAACTTAATGCATGACTTAAAAACTCCACTTACATCATTATTGGGTTATGCCCGAAGCATGGAAGCCTTTGCTGATGATGAAGCTTTACGTCATGAAGCAATATCAGTCATTGTAAAAGAAGCAAAACATATCAATAACTTAATGAACAGTATGCTAACACTGAATCAAATAGAACATGATAAGGCTGAACATGGTGCGTCTTGCTCCATTATTCATGTTCATCAACAGGTATGGGATTCTTTACAACATAAAGTGCAAGCTAAGAGCATAAAGTTGGATGTATATGTTGATTTAGATAATGAAATGGTGTCTATGAGTGAAGTAGATTGCCATCGTATTTTAATGAATATTGCTGAAAATGCATTAAAATTTTCACCACAGGGGTCGAATATTTTTTGTCGGATTGTTGAGCAAGAAACATGTATTGCTGTTTCTATTCAAGATCAAGGTTACGGTATTCCTGAAATTCACTTAAAACGGGTTGTAGAGCGCTTTTATCGTGTAGATAATGTAAGAGGGCGTGAGAAACAAGAAGGGCATGGTTTGGGATTAGCAATTGTTAAAGAGACCTTAGAGAGAGATGGTGGTCACCTTTATTTGGAAAATAGTGAAGAGGGTGGTTTACTTGTTACAATCGCTATGCCTAAGGCAGCTTAGTTTTTTGTTTGTGAGACAGTTTGGTGTTTATGTGGCAGTTGACAATTTTCGTCACTTTTCTAAATCTTCTAAGCTATTGTTTTATAAGCTAAAAATGGTCGGGACGGCAGGATTTGAACCTGCGACCACCACACCCCCAGTGTGGTGCGCTACCAGGCTGCGCTACGCCCCGTTTATTTAGTATATAATTTAGAAGTCGAGAAGGCGTTTGATGTTTTCTAGCTCTTCACGAATGGTGCTGAGGCTAACTGTAGCGTTGTTGTGCTTGGCTTCAACAATTTCTGAAATATCGCCTGTTGCAAGGCGTTTTTTTGCACCTCGAATGGTAAAGTTTAGGTCATATAATAAATGTTTTATTTGTAGAGCTATATAGACATCACGATGACGATAAAACCTACGGTTTCCACTCTTTTTAACAGGTTTTAAGTGCTTAAATTCGGTTTCCCAATAGCGTAGAACATGGGGTTCAATACCACATAAATCACTGACTTCACGGATAGAAAAAAAGAGCTTATCAGGGAGGGTGGGGACATTAATACCTGCTTGTTTTAAAACTTTTAACTGAGAAGAGCCTTGGGCACTCATAGGTGTTTATGTGCCCCTTAATCTTTTTTTAGTTGGTCTTTAACAAGTTGGCTAGCTCGGAATGTTACAACTTTTCTCGGCTCAATAATAATACTTTCGCCAGTTTTAGGGTTGCGACCACGTCGAGAGTTTTTTGCACGAACCATAAAGTGACCAAAACCTGATATCTTTACATCTTCGCCTTTTTCTAGCGTATTTTTTATCTCTTCTAGGACAATCTCAACAATTTGTGAGGACTCTTTTTTTGAAAGCCCAACACGATCACAGATAATAGTGGCAATCTCAGCTTTGGTCATAATTCCCTCGGAAGAACTGAAAATAAACTTGCTTTAAGCCCAAGAAGCTAGAAACAGTATTAGCGATAGTATTCAAAGTTATTGTTTTGTCAAGGGTTTTTAGGCTCTATCATTTGAAGCTTATTGTGTGCCAACTCATATACCTCATCACAGGCATGGGCAAAGCTCTTGCTATGTGTAACCATAATGGTCGCTATATTATATGTTTTACAAGTATTTTTTATCATATTAAATACAGTGTGTGCTGTGACTTCATCTAGGTTTCCAGTGGGTTCATCTGCAAGTAAAAGTTTGGGTTGTGTGATGATTGCTCGGGCAACTGCAACACGCTGTGCTTCGCCTCCTGAAAGGTGTGCAGGTATATGTGATGCTCGTTCACTAAGCCCCAGAAAACCCAGTAAATCTAGTGCTTTACCTTTAGCATAAGCTTTGCTTTTACCTTGAATAAGTAGGGGTAGCATAATGTTTTCTAGAGCTGTGAGTTCGGGAATAAGGTGGTGGGATTGATAGACAAAACCAATATCTCGATTACGCAACTTGGCTAGATTCTGCTCTTTTAAAGCATGTATGGCTATTTTATCCAAATAAATTTCACCAGAATCTGCTTGATCTAATGTGCCTAAGAGTTGTAAAAGTGTACTTTTTCCAGAACCCGACTCACCAACAATAGCCATAAAAACTCCAGCTTGCAGGTTGAAGCTGATATCATCAAGAATCTGTAATGAACCGAGTGGTGTTGGGTATGCCTTACTAAGGTTAGTAACAGTAAGCACTTATTTTTTTTCTTTCAGGGTTTTAATAGTATTTACCACACGCTGTTTTAAATAAGCCTCAACAACTTTACGTACTGTAGGGTAATCTTTAGCAAGAGCATCAAATTTCTCACGGGTTAAAGTCAGTAGCTCAACATTGCCAATGGCTGTGACACTAGCCGTGCGTGGTTTTCTGGTAAGCATAGATACTTCACCAAAAAATGAACCTTCACCTAGGGTGCCTAAAACAACCTCTTTGGTAGAGATGCGCACTTTACCTGAACGAATTAGATAAAATGTACTTTCAACATCACCTTCTTTAATAATAACATCACCATCATGGTAAAAGGATAGACTAAACTGCTGAGCCAATGGGATGCGAGCATCTTGTGGTATACCCTCAAAAATAGGTGTGATTGCTAAAATACGAGCAAGCACACGCCGTCTATAAAAATCTTCAACAGTATCATGAATAGAAGGATGCTTTTTAACCCATTCATCAAATACTTTTCGATGAATAATTAACAAACTCACATCTGATTCAGCAATAGCAGAGTTTTGGTGTGGTTCTTTATTCATAAAGGATAATTCACCAAAAAAATCACCTTCACCCAAGCGTGAGAACACTTGTTGTGAACCTCGAATACCTCTGGTTTCCAAACGCACAGCACCCATACCAATCAAAAATAAGGCATCTGATATTTCATTGGCTTCGTAAATAACATCACCTGCTGCATATTCTTTAAGTTCTAAAGATTCGATAAAATCGTCTAGCTCTTTACCAGCAAGACCAGAAAGCAAAGGTGTGCGTTCAAAGCTTAATTTAGCTTTATCCGTTGGTGAGGCTTGTATATCTGATGTAGCACCATGTGGTGCAATGGTACTAATCGCCCAGTCATCACCACGTTCTGTTGAGAGGTCGCGTAGCTTTTCTTTAATTTCTGTTTGTTCTGGGTCTAAGCGAAGTATAAGTTTGTTAATAGCAATAGCTTGAACAACAAAACCATCATCAGCATACGCTTTGGCAATTGCAGTATAGGCGCGAATAGCACCTTTAGAATCACCCGTTTTTTCACGCATTTCTGCAACTTTGGTAAAAATTCTTAGATCTTTTTCATCTTTTTTATGAATTTCGGTGTATAGTTTGAGCGCGTTTTCATACTTGCCCGCCATCAGGGCTTGCTTCGCTTTCTTTTTTAGCGCTTCTAACGACATAAAACAACTCCCTCATCACTCATAACGCAAGGCCTCTGCAGGTGGTACTTTAGCAGCTCGCCATGCAGGGTAAAGTGTTGCCAAAAAACCCATGAGCAAACTTACACTTACAACAATTATAATGGATGTAGGCTCCATAATAGCAGGTACATGGTCAATATAATAGACATCACCCGACATAAATGTGGTATGCGTAACTTTTTCAATCCAAGCAACGATAGATTCTAAGTTCGCAGATAAGAAAATACCAGCCAAACAACCCAGTAAAGTTCCAAAGCAGCTAAGCAACATACCCATAAGTAAAAATATGCGAATGATGGAAGCATGTGATGCACCAATAGTTTTGAGAATGGCAATTTCTTTACGTTTTTCCATAACTACCATTACCAAGGAAGAAACCATATTAAAGATAGCTACCAAAACAATTAAGAAAAGAATGATACTCATAGCCGTTCGTTCCATTTTTAAAGCTTGAAAGAAGGACTGATGCCTATGTTGCCAATCTGTAACCCAAGCATCACTTGGTAGAAGATTACGTGCGATTTGTGCAACTTGAGTTGCTTGGTCGCGATTTTTTAGGTGAAGCTCAATGCCTGTAATGGCATTGCCCAAACGATTTAAACGTTGCACAGCTTGAATATGGGTGAGAATAAGACCAACGTCATATTCATAAAAACCAGAGTCAAAAATACCAGTAATCACAAAAGACTTCATCCGTGGTGAAGCACCCATTGGGCTAATGCCCCCTGAAGGTGTTAACAACTGTACTTTATCACCCACGCTGACGGACAGTTTTCTTGCCAACTCTTTACCAATCACAGCTTCAAAAATATTGGTTTGTTGTGGGTTAGGCAAAGATAAAAAAGAACCTTGGCTGATATGTGAAGAAATGACTGTGTCTTGGGCTGCGTCAATACCTTTAAGCATAGCACCAACTGAACGCGTACCATGGTGGGCAAGGGTTTGTGTGCTGATATAGGGTAGTGCTTGCTCAACATGTGGCAGTTTTTGACTGATGTCCAACCAAGTTTTCCAGTTGGTGAAGGTATCACCAGGACCTTGAATTTCGACATGTGATGAAAAACCTAAAATCTTATCACGTATTTCAGTGGCAACGCCATTCATCACAGACATCACAACAATTAAGGTCATCACACCAATAGCCATACCAATGGCTGAGCTCCAGCCAACCAATGAAGCAAAGCGTTCACCCCGCTGTGAACGTAAGTAGCGTAGAGCTAAAAGAAGTTCAAAGGTTTGAATCAAGTTAAATAACGCAAATACAAGTAAATGTGAGAAACAGCAATGCTCATAATCATCAATAAGAAGGCATGTTTCATGAATTGTAAGAAATATATTGGGTGACCTGCACGCTGAGCAAAACCTGCAACAATAAGGTTGGCTGATGCACCAATTAAAGTGCCGTTACCACCTAAA
Organism: Ghiorsea sp.; assembly: GCA_027080505.1. Classification (GTDB taxonomy): domain Bacteria; phylum Pseudomonadota; class Zetaproteobacteria; order Mariprofundales; family Mariprofundaceae; genus Ghiorsea. The sequence goes on along the minus strand of JALWRX010000037.1, from coordinate 35,277 downwards.
CATGCGCCAAGTGCTAATGCCCACCAAATCGGTTCAATGGCTTCAGCACCACCAAATGTTGGTGCCATGCTATGCACCAATGGAATCATGGTGGCAACAAAGGGAATATTATCAATCAAGGCAGATGCAAGCGCTGAAACCCACAATACAGCACCTACGGTAGCATTAAAATCACCATCTGTAAGTTGAACGACTTTTTCACCTAGCATAGCTATAACACCAGTATGCTCAACACCCGTAACAATAATAAATAAACCAACAAAAAAGAAAATTGTTGTCCACTCTACATCAGCCATTACCTTTTCATAAGCATGGTCTTTATCGTGTACGGGTTCGCCATAAGTTTGAAGCAATAGTAATAATGCTGCGCCAAACATAGCGATTGTTGCTGGCTCTAGATGAAAGGTATGGGCAACAGAGAAGCCTGCAATCACAGCAAACAAAACAAACAAACATTTTTTTAGCAAGGGAATATCTTGTAATGCCTCATCTTCATCAAACTTCATGATTAAAGCGCGTTTTTCTTCACTTGCCGTTAAATCACGTCCAAATATAAACCAAATAAAACCTAAAGTGAGTAAAAAGATAACTGGTGTGATAGGGGTTAAGTGGAATAAAAAATCTGTAAAGCTCAGTTTTGCTGCAGAACCAATCATGATATTTGGTGGATCACCAATCAGTGTTGAAGCACCACCAATATTGGAAGCGAAAATTTGCGCAAACAAATAAGGGTAGGGGCGAACTCCCAAAGCATCTGTAATTAATAAGGTGACAGGTGCAATAAGTAAGACCGTGGTGACATTATCTAGAAATGCGGAAAATATAGCAGTTACAATGGAAAGCATGACCAAGATACCCCAAGGATTACCTTTGACAATCTTTGCCGCTTTAATTGCAACATATTGAAACATGCCTGTTTTTTGACTGATAGTCACAATTACCATCATACCTGTTAATAAACCAATGGTGTTAAAGTCAATACCTACAATAGCTTGTTGTTGCGTTATGACCCCACAAAGCACCATCAAGCCAGCACCCAACAAAGATAATACAGCACGGTTAAATTTCTCGGCCATAATCACGCCATAGACAACCAATAAAATGGTTACAGCAACCCAAGTTGGGTCTAAACCAAAAATAATGGATGCTTCATGTGCGCTTGTATTATGCATCATTCACCTCGCTGTTTTTTTGTTTTAAGCGATTAAGAATGTCTCCTGCTGAAATGATACCCAAGAGCTTTTTATCTTCATCAACCACAAGTGCATATTCATGTTTACCATGTGATGCAATTGCAGCGGCTACAGATAAAAGAGACTCATCTTTATGTACGAGCAATGGGGAGGTATCGACCATATCACAAATAGGGCTGTTGATGACTTCTTCATAGCGCTTACATAAAATGCCTAAGTCTGGCGCATAAGAAATTTGATTGAGTTCGCCGCTAATAAGATATTCAGGGATAATGTTTTGCATGATAGAAAAAGTTGATAATACGCCTTTAACAATGCCTTGTTTGTCAATAACAGGTAGCATACGTAGTTTTTCACGGTTCATTTTTGTATGTACATCGCCTACAAGTTCATGTTCTTGTGCGGTAATCACATTGGTCACCATAATTTTCTCAGCAAACATATAAAACCTCTTTTGTTTTTTACTCAGGACGCATATGTGGGAATAACAAAACATCTCGAATAGAATGTTGCCCTGTTAACATCATCACCAAACGATCTACGCCAATGCCAACGCCTGCCGCTGGCGGCATACCATACTCAAGGGCACGAAGGTAGTCTTCATCAATGTCAGTGGCTTCAGCATCACCTGCAGCTTTTGCTTGTGCTTGTGCTACAAAACGACCGCGTTGGTCATCAGGGTCATTAAGTTCTGAGAAACCATTGGCAATTTCACGACCAGCTACAAACAATTCAAACCTATCGGTAACGGTTTCATCGTCATTGTTACGACGTGCAAGTGGTGACACATCAACAGGATAGTGGGTGATGAAAGTAGGTTGCGTAATTTTTGGCTCAACAAGCTCTTCAAATAATGCAAGCAAGTAATGCCCAGCTTTCCAGGTAATTAAAGGTTTAATGTCAGGAATTTCTTGCAGGCAGACAGTTGCCAATAAAGCTTTGTCATTGGCATGTCCACGTAAATCAGGGCGGTGTTCAAATACGGATTCATCCAAACGAATACGCTTAAAGGGTTGACTGAAATCAATATCAACACCTTCCCAAGTAACTTGGCTGCAATGAACACCTTGAGCAACATCACGAATTAAGCACTCTGTTGTATCCATAGCATCATTAAAATCTGCATAAGCTTGGTAAAACTCAACCATGGTGAACTCAGGGTTGTGTGTTGCATCAAGCCCTTCGTTACGGAAATTGCGGTTGATTTCAAAAACACGTTCCAAACCACCAACAAGTAAACGTTTTAAATAGAGTTCAGGTGCAATTCTTAGGAATAGCTCCATATTTAATGCATTGTGGTGCGTAATGAATGGACGAGCAGCAGCACCACCTGCTTGTGTTTGTAACATGGGCGTTTCTACTTCCATGAAATCTTTCGCCTCTAAGCCACGACGAATCAAGGAAATGATTTGTGAACGAGTACGGAATACATGGCGTGATTCAGGTGTAACAATTAAATCCACATAACGTTGGCGATAACGTGTTTCAACATCACTTAAGCCTTGCATTTTATCAGGCAAAGGACGCAAACATTTGGTAATCATCTCCACATGTGAGACTTTAATTGATAGTTCCCCAGTTTTTGTAAAAAACAAGGTTCCTTTGGCACCAATAAGGTCACCTAAATCCCATTTTTTTGTTGGGTTATAGACTTCTGCACCACCCAAAGCATCCCGGTTAAGGAAAAGCTGAATATCCGCTTCCTTATCTTGGATTTTTACAAAGCTTGATTTACCCATGACCCGGTGCGCCATCAAACGACCAGCAACAGTCACTTCAATGGCTTTTTCAGCTAAACTATCCTTATCCAAGTCACCATATTGAGCATGGATAGAGGAAAGTGAGGTGTTGCTACGCCAAGTGTTGGGGTATGCATTACCTTGCTTACGCATGTTTGCCAACTTCTCACGGCGCACACGAACTTGTTCAGGTTGCTGCTGGATAGTTGCTTCAGTTTTGATTGCTTTTTCTGGAGCAGAAGTCTGTTCAACCATAATCTTAAAGGCGGCTGTTAATATCTAGGTCTGAAAAGAAAAAGTTGATTTCAATCGCTGCATTTTCTTCAGAGTCAGAACCATGTACAGCGTTGGCATCAATAGAATCAGCGTGATCAGCACGAATTGTACCTTCTTCAGCTTCTTTTGGGTTGGTTGCCCCCATCAATTGGCGGTTCAATGCGACTGCATTTTTACCTTCTAGGCACATAGCCAATACTGGACCAGAGCTCATAAAGCTGCAAAGATCTTTATAAAACGGACGTTCTGCATGCACAGCGTAGAAACGACCTGCTTGCTCTGCGCTTAAATGTATCATCTTTGTTGCAATTACAGACAAACCATTTTCTTCAAAGCGACGAATAATGTCACCAATAACATTTTTTGCGACCGCATCAGGTTTGATAATTGATAGTGTACGTTGAACTGCCATGCTTTTTTACCTCGAAAACCGTATAAAAACGGTATGCTTTGATTTAATGAAGGTCGGCACTATAGGAGCCTGTGTTGCATTCTGCAATTAAGAAAAAAAAAGTTGCTTTTTCTCTTAAGTTTTAATGGTTGTTTTGCTCAATATTTAGCATGTGTAAGGGTTTTAAAATAGGTGGCTTTTAAGGCCTGTTACCTAAATCATATCTCTTAATAAACCTCAAACAACAAGGTGTATCGTTTGTATTTTTGAATCCACTACTGACTTTGTTATGTGCTTATGTTGTAAAAAAAATAATTATATAACATTTCTGGAAATTACTGGTGTAAAATTAGGCGTTTCTATGCTACATTTACATCCAATATATTACCTATTGCTAATATAATAATCTGCGTTTATGCTTCGGCTCATGGAAATGATACCCAAAGAACAAATACAAACAGCAAGTGAAGGTTTGAAAGCCATCGCGCATGAAGTGCGTTTATCTGTGTTATGTCATTTAATGGATGGTCCACTTTGTGTCCATGACTTGATTGAGCGCACAGGAGCTTCGCAGTCGAACTTATCACAACACTTATCAAAAATGCGTATGATGGGCATTTTGAATCATGAAAAACGTGGGCAGCAAGTATATTATAGCATTGCTAACCCACAGTTTGAAACTTTACTGCAAGCATTACAAAATATTTATTGTCCCGATGTTTGTGGTCATTGAATCAATTTAACTTTATCAAAAAGGAGTATTGAAATGTCAGTAGAACGTATTATTCATATTGTAGCAGGATTTTTTATCATGTTATCGGTATTTTTGTCTGGTGCACCCTTGAATGAACCAACTTGGTTATGGTTTACTTTATTTGTAGGTGCAAATCTTTTCCAATCAGGTATTACACAATGGTGCTTGATGGGGATTATCTTGAAAAAGCTAGGCTTGAAATCTGAAGCTGCTTGCAAGAGCTGTTAAATGATGGAATGGGTTCAAAATAACGTACCGCTTGTTATTGCTTTTGCGATAATGAGTTGGATGATTTATGCACGGGTGGTAAAACCAAAAATGTTAGGTATTAAAAAAATGACAGCAGGGGCTTACCCTGATTTTGATGAAAATCATACATTGGTTGATGTGCGTTCAACGGGTGAATGGCGTGGTGGTCACCCAGCTAATGCGATACATATCCCGCTCAATGAGTTTGAACAAAAATTGAGTAAAATACCTAAAGATAAGCCACTTATTTTAATCTGTGCTTCGGGTATGCGGTCATCAATGGCGGCAAGTATAGCGGCAAAAGCAGGTTATAAAGATGTTTATAATTTTGCTGGTGGTTTTGGCAGTTGGTGTGCGGCTCAACTGCCACGAAAATAACACATTCGTTAGTCTTTTTACTTAAGTATCAAAAAAAGAAAAGTTTTAATTGTGTTGCACGTATCAATCTAAATTGTCATTGAATGTGGGTTTATTTCGAAAGCTGTTTGGCTGGTTGATCAAAGGTTAGAAAGGCTTGGTCTAATTAAGTCGAATTGGGGTAGTCGTTAAGGCTTTGTGAAAACCTTGCTTTTTCTTCAATGGCTATGCCACATGATGGTTTAGTCATGTGATGCGGGTTGTTTAATGTTTATCAGGTTATAGGAGTATTATATGAAACATCGTTTATTGATTGTATTTTTATTATCATTGTTTTTATCAGCTTGTGACCAAGGTGAGCCGAAAGGGTACAGTATTATTTCTGTGCAAGATGCTTACCAGTTGGTAAAAACGCCTGATAAGAATACCATATTTTTAGATGTGCGTACACCAGGTGAATACCAAAGTGGACATGTTCCTCATGCTAAACTTATTCCTGTCCAAACATTAGCCAGCCGCTTCAATGAAATTCCTAAAGATAAAAAGATTATTGTATACTGTGAATCAGGCGTTCGCGCGGCTCGTGCCGCAGAACTATTGGTTAGCCATGGTTACACCCATGTCCAGAGCATGAAGGCTAGTATGCGGGGGTGGCGCTCAGCAGGTTTACCAACAGAAAAGTAATATTATTACATTAGCAATAGCTAATGTAATAATATTTTGTATAATTTCGTTCAATTTGAAAGCAAGGAGTTAATAGAATGGAAGTTTCAGTACAAGATTTTCACCATATTGTAGAAACAGGTGATTTTGATTATTGGGTAGATGTACGAACCCCAGAAGAATTTTCAGCACTACGAGCCGATTGTGTTTTGGTGAAAAATCATCCCTTGGATAAAATTGATACCTTGGATTTGCCTAAGGATGCTAATATTTATTTAAGTTGTAGATCTGGTGCGCGCTCAGGGCAAGCACAAAGATTCTTGATGCAAAAAGGCTATAAACATGTTACTAATGTCATGGGTGGTATTATGGCGTGGGAAGCAGCAGGCTACCCAACAATGCAAGGTTAGAATCATGGTTATCAAAAAACAAATGCTTGCCGTACTTGTTGCGGTACTAGTATCTTCAACACAATCTATGGCTTGTGGAATGGGTGAAGTAACCCCAGAAGGTTATGAAAATGCATCAATTACCCATGCATATCAGCATTGGAGCCAAGGTAAGAATACGCAGATACCTTTTGTGTTTGTTGATGTGCGTACGCCCAAAGAATATAAGGCTGGGCATATCCCTGGTGCCATTAATATTCCTGTTTCAGATATAGCCATGCGCATGAATGAGTTGCCTAAAAATAAGCAGCTTTATGTGTATTGTCGTTCTGGTGTTCGCGCAGCAAAAGCATCTGCTTTGTTAGCTAAAGCAGGTTTTCATGTGGAGAACTTACCTGATAGCATGAATGGTTGGAAATCAGCAGGTTACCCCATAGAAAAATAATGATAAGGTATCCCTACTTTGTAGATTGCCTTTTATGTGAATAAGCTTATTATATAAGGAGATACATCATGATATTTAGACAATTGTTTGATGAGGCAACATGGACTTATACTTATATTGTAGCAGATGAAGCCACAAAAGAAGCGTTGATTATTGATACGGTACTAGAAAAAGTTGAGCGCGATGCCGCTTTGATTGCAGAGCTTGGTTTGAAATTGAAATATGCGGTAGATACGCATGTGCATGCCGATCACATTACGGGTTCGGGTATGTTACGAGAGCGTACAGGATGCAAAACGGGTGTTGCAGCATCAGAAAATGTTGATTGTGCTGATATTCATTTGAATGATAATGATGTGCTTAAGCTGGGTGAATTAGAAGTAAAAGTAATCACAACACCTGGACATACTTCAGGTTGCTTAACATTTGTTTGTGAAGATAAAGTGTTTACAGGTGATGCTTTGTTTATTCGCGGCTGTGGTCGTACTGATTTTCAAGCGGGTGATGCGGATACATTATATACCTCAATTACTGAAAAGATTTACCCTTTGGGTGATGAAAAAGAAGTTTATCCAGGTCATGATTATAAAGGCATGACGATGTCTACCATTGCAGAAGAAAAAGCATTAAATCCACGGGTAAAATTGGGTCGAGAGGGTTTTGTCGAATTGATGAACAACTTAAACTTACCTATGCCTAAACATATTCAAAAAGCAGTACCTGCAAACCAAGTTTGTGGTTTGATTGAAGGGCAAGGCTAAGGTCTCGAAGAGAGGTTTGAACTAAGCTATTTCTAAATAAGTAAATTTATGGTTTATTCAAGTTTTTCTAAGCAACAATGGTAAAAAGAAGCATAAATCATAAAGTTACTTGGTAGAGTAATTACGGGTATTAATTGATTGAGTACCGTTGATGGTTTGCTAAAGCCATCAAACTGTTTTAAGCAGCGCTTAGCAATCATTGCGATTACAAAAGAAATTCATTTAAACAAGTGGTAACTGGTGAAAAAGTATACCTTTTTTGATATATAAAACGTGCGATTTTCGTTTTTTAAAAATAATTTGATAGTGAGAGTATTAAACCTATGGAAACAATGATGATTTTTGGCTTAATAAGTGCTGTGTTTATGGGTATGACACTGGGCGTATTTGGTGCTGGCGGCTCGATATTGACTGTGCCTATCCTTGTGTTTTTAATGAGTGTGCCAGCTTCTGAAGCTACAGCATATTCATTGTTTATCGTAGGTATCACAGCTCTTTTTGGTGCATATTCTTATTATAAAAAGGATTTAATACGTTTTAAAATGGGTTTTATTTTTGCTATTCCTGCTTTTATTGGTGTGTATAGCGTGCGTTTGCTACTTATGCCTGCGCTTCCTGAGCATATCGCTAATTTTGGCGATTATAGTTTGAGTAAGGATGCGTTGGTATTGATTGTCTTTTCAGTGATTATGATTATGGCAGCTTATGCTATGATTAAACCTTCAAAGATTGATGTGGCTGGCGAGAAAAAACAGCTGAATTTACCATTGATTGCTGTTGAAGGTTTGGTCGTAGGTTCTGTAACAGGTTTTGTTGGGGCAGGTGGTGGGTTTTTAATTATTCCTGCCCTAGTGGTGCTTGCAGGTCTGGGCATGAAAGAGGCTGTAGGTACATCGTTAATGATTATTGCTTTTAAATCTATCTTAGGGTTTATTGGTGATATTCAATCAGGTATGGATATTGACTGGATTTTATTATTTGAAGTGACAGGGTTGTCGATTTTTGGCGCACTTATTGGTGAGCGCTTAAGTCGTAATCTTGATGGCAATAAACTTAAACCTGTATTTGGTTATTTTGTATTAGTGATGGGTATTGGTATGTTATTACGTGAAGTATTTGAGGGTTGATAACATGAAATTTGAGAACATAAAATGGGTACTACCTTTGTTGGTGGGTGTATTGTGGAGCCAGTTGGCTAATGCTGCTACATATCCCTTTGCGCTACATATTCAAGGCTCAGCTTTTAATACGCAAGAGCGTCTTGCGATAAGTGACATTGGTGAAGGAAAAACTCACCTTAAGGTAAACTTCAAAAGTAAGGGAGGGAAGGCTTATGTTTTGGATATGCAATATAAGAAACTTGCGGCAAACCGCTCCTATCCTACCAATCTAGATATTACGGTTAAAGATGCGCAGGGACATAAGCTTGGTTATTTGTTTTTTGCCTTAAATCGTTTGGCATTTCTGAAGCAAATGGGTGTATTTGGCTTTAAGGTAGATATTGATGGTGAACCTGTGGATGTGCAGTTTGTGTGGTCTGGGCATAAAAAAGGGCACTTACAAACCAAAGATTTAACCCAAGAACGCTTTTTCCAAGATACCTTGGTGTCCAAGTGGGGGTTTCAGATGATTCGTCCTGTAGTGTTGAAAGCTAAAAACAGCAATACGCTTTCGGCAACCTACAAGCTAGATGAACATCCATATGCGGTAAACTACACGATTGTTAACCGTGCCAATGGTGGTATTCGTTTTAAGCATCAGTTATATCGTTTGCTTCAAGGTAAACAACACTTGGTGTCAGCGGTTTACTTCAATGCGGATGATTTAAAGAGTTTGCGTGAAGTGATGTATGCAGGTAAACATTTTGATGCCAATGATGGTGTGTTCAAATTGGTGTTTTATCCAGCATTGGGGCAAACCGAACCGAAAAATATTAAGTGAGCTCAACACCCTTACTCATTTGGCTTTATACGCTTGCATTTGCGGCGGTGCACAGTCTTTTGGCAAGCCAAGCGGTTAAAGAGTATGTCTATCAGTTTGGCTTGCAAACACACCATTATAGGCTGCTTTATTCACTGCTAGGGGTGTTAACCACGTTTGTCTGGCTGTATTGGATTGGGACTTTGCCTGATACTGTATTATATACAGTACAAGAAGGTGGCTTACAATATGGGTTGTATACCTTGCAAGTGCTGGGTTTATGTATTGTTTTGGCGGCATTGCAGCCTATTGATGGTGCGGTCTTTTTGGGCTTGAAAAAAGCAGAGCAACAAACTGACCCTTTTATTGAACAAGGCGTGTTTAAATATATTCGCCATCCTATGTATACAGGTTTTATGTTATTTTTGTTGGCTAAACCTGAGCATAGCGTGGTTAGTTTGCACTTTGCTTTGGCAGTGAGTGTGTATTTTATTGTTGGCTCAAAGCTTGAAGAAAAACGTATGCTTGCAGAGCATCCTGATTATGCGGATTATCAGCAAAGGGTCGGGGCATTTATCCCCAAGTTGTTTTAGGAGGCGTGTAAATGCCCAATGTGAAAATACCAGACTGGGAAGTACTATACCAAGAACAAGATACAGGCTGGGATAGAGGTGAAGTAAGCCCTGCACTACACTCCTTTATCAATAAGGGTGCTTTTAAGAATACGAAAACAGTATTAATTCCTGGTTGTGGGCGTGGTTATGAAGTGGTTGAGCTTGCTAGGCATGGCTTTGAAGTTACAGCCTTAGATTTAGCACCTTCTGCTATTGAACACCTTAACCAAGAATTAAAACGAGCAGGTGTTACTGCCCATACAACGTGTGTAAATATTTTTGATTATCATGCGCCTCAAAGTTTTGATGTGGTTTATGAGCAAACATGTTTATGTGCAATAGCTCCTTCAGAACGTGAAAAGTACGCTAAAGCTGTGTATAGCTGGCTAAAACCAAGTGGCAAATTGTTGTTAAACTTGATGCAAACAGGTGATGCTGGTGGCCCACCATTTCATTGTGATTTTATGGATGCAAAGCAGTTGTTTCCAAGTAAACTTTGGCATTGGCAAGAAGAGCCACCTTTTATGACAGGGCGAGGTAAAGATAGAATTTCACCACGTTTTGAATTGGGTTTTATTTTGGAGAAGAAGATATGAAAGATTTTATCAAGGGACTACCATATCCACTGTTGATTATAATGTCTGTTTTTATGGCATTCGCACCTTTTCAGCCTGAGCCACATTTAGTGCAAAAGTTTGATATGCTTATGGCAGGTAAGCTAAGTAAACCATTGGACATATTTGATTTATTTTGGCATTTGTTACCTATGATTTTATTGGTAACAAAATTTTCACTTTCACAAAAGGAAAAATAGTTTTAAGCATAAAATTTGTTAAACTTTGCCCAATAATCATATCGAGAGGGAAACATGGCTGAAAAACAAACAACAGATGATGCACCAATCTTTAATTTGCAAAGGATTTATGTCAAAGACATTTCTTTTGAAAATCCAAATTCTCCAGAAATATTTGCTGAATCTAATAAACAACCTAAAGTGAAAATGAGCATGGATTTATCGCATCGCAAAGTGAATGATGAACATTGGGAAGTTTGCATCAAAATTAATGCAGAAACACGCGTGCAAGAATCGGATAAATTGGTGTTTGAAATTGAAGTGGAGCAAGCTGGTGTGTTCTTCTTTCATAATATTCCTGAAGAACATGTTCCTTTGCTTTTGAATGTGGATTGCCCAACGATTATTTTTCCATATACACGCCAAATTATTAGTCAATTAAGTGTGGATGGTGGGTTTATGCCGTTTACCTTAGAGCCTGTAAACTTTAATGCGTTATATCAAGCCAAACTGCAAGAAGCCAAGGAAAAAGAAAGCGCAACTGTACAATAACTTTGATGGGTGTAGCGCAGCTATGCGTTCACACCCAACCAAATCATATGTTTACTGCCTTTTTTGCCATGGGCGCGGCATGGTATTTCGCTGGTTTGAAAACCGGCTTGTTTCAGGCGTTTGGTAAAACGTGGTTCAGGAAATGCAGACCACACCGCGAAAATACCTTTAGGCTTTAAAGCCTTTTTCGCAGCCTTAAGACCATTTCGGCTATATAAAGCACCATTTTCTTGGCGAGTTAAACCCTCTGGTCCATTATCTACATCAAGTAAAATAGTATCGAAAGTATCATTGTTTTCACGAATCAATTGAGCAACATCACCTTGAAATACAGAAACACGCTTATCTTGCAAAGGGTTTCCTGCAAGCTCTGCGAGATGACTTTGATTCCATTCTACCACGGCTGGCACTAGCTCTGCCACAGTGATATTGGCTTGTTTGTGTGTATGTTTTAATGTTTCTGCTAAGGTGAAACCCATGCCTAAACCACCAATTAAAACATGAGCATCGGTTTTGTGTCGAATATTTTTGCAGCCAAGCTCTGCTAAAACATCTTCAGAAGAATGCATGCGACTGTTCATCAATTCGGAATAACCAGTTTTGATAGAATACTCATCACCACGTTGATACAACTTCATATCATGAGCCTCACCAGCAACGCTAGTGCTATCCAATAGTTTCCATGGTCTCATGATATACCCTGTTTAATCAACATCAGGCCACGGGCTGTTGTTGGATTGTTGCTTACCATTTTTCTCATCCAACATTTCCTTATATAAAGCTTCAACTTTGGCTCTTGCCCATGATATTTTTCGTAAAAAAGCGAGACTAGATTTGATGGATGGGTTTATATTAAAGCAACGAATTTTAACATAAATGCCCAATTCACCCCAACCATAGTATGATACAAGTTCTTCCAATATCATTTTTAGGGTCATGCCGTGCATAGGGTCTTGCTGTGTGCGTTGATTCATGGCTGGTCAAACCTATAGTGTATTTGGTATAAATAAAGATTTACACCTGCATTGGAGTCTGTAATACCTGCATTCGATAAATGTCTAGCTCTAGCAATAAAAGACCACTTATCATTAAGCTCTATACCAACACCGACAAAAGAATTGAATTCAAAAGCGGTATCTAGGCGCTTGGTTTTTCCAGGACGTGAAAAAAGGTGTGGGCCAAAACCTGCTTCAAAAAAGACATTACCTGCTTGGGTGTTTATATGTTGACTGCGTAACATAAGATTGGCTGAAAGATGATATGCTGTTTCATTGCTTCTATCCCACCAGCTTTTGGCGATACCAATGTCTAAATAGGGTTCGTGTAAATATTCTTCTAAAATATGCAAAGGTGGTATAACATGTTGAATCAATTCAATTTGTAGCCAATGCTTTACATCAATGCCATGACCATAACTTATGGCAACTTCTTCAGGAACAAAGTTGTCTGCTTTTGCCATATTCGGCAAAGCCAAACTTAAGCATATAAAACAATATAAGGAAACTAACTTGTGTATTTTCATTTTCATAGGTCGCTATGATGAAGCTGATGTTATAAAATTCTACTATTTAATTTATCGAACCCAACATAAGCTTTGCCGATGTTACTTCATCAGATAAACGAACAGCAATTGGACATCTTATATCATGATGAATATTTGGTTGCCGTGCATAAACCTGCAGGTTTATTGGTACATCGCTCTATGATTGATAGGCATGAAACACGCTTTGCTTTGCAAACGGTACGCAATCAGGTGGGGCAACATGTTTACCCTGTGCATCGCTTGGATAAACCCACTTCTGGCGTTTTGCTTTTTGCTTTGAGCCCAGAGGTTGCCAAGGTTGTAGGTGAGCAATTTACAGCACATACGGTTGAGAAAACATATCATGCGGTGGTACGTGGTTATGTTGATGAAAGTGGTGTTATTGATTATGCCCTTAAAGAAGAACTGGATAAAAAAAGCGACAAACAAGCCAAGCTAGATAAAGAAGCGCAAGATGCCGTTACAGTATATAAACGGTTAGCCACCGTTGAGCTTAATCAAGCGGTAGGGCGGTATCATACAGCAAGGTATAGTCTGGTGCAGCTTAAGCCCAAAACAGGGCGTAAACATCAATTACGCCGTCATTTAAAACATATTTTTCATCCCATTGTGGGTGATACCACGCATGGTGATGGCAAACAAAACCAATTTTTTAGAGAACATTTGGCTTGCCATAGGTTATTACTTCAAGCCTCAAGTTTATCATTGCAACATCCTATAACTCAGCAGAAACTTTGTATTCAAGCAGCAAAAGATAGTTCATTTAATACAATCATTGAGACATTGGGCTGGCAAGACAGTATACACGATATAAAAGATGGGAGTAAATGATGGCAAGAGTTTTAAAAATATTTATGCGCGGTAAAAGTGTCGGTTTATTACAAGAAGTATTGCGGCGTATGGGTTATGATATTACCGACCAAAAGAACTTATTTGGCACAACTACCCGCGAAGCGGTAAAAAGTTATCAAAAGCAGCATGGCTTAAAACCAACAGGTTTGGTGGATGAGGTATTAATGAAACAAATGCAAGGTGGTGCGCCAGTACCGATTGAAGAACAAGCAGATGTAAAAACAAGTGTATTACCCAGCCATCAAGCAGAACTTGATGCCTTAATACGTTTGTTAATCAAAAAAGAAGTATTTAGCCAAGCAGAGTGGGATGCGGAAAAGAATAAAGTAGTACCCAGTAGTTTAATTTAAGCATGCTTAGACCCGCCTTTACCCAGCATTTAGCTAAGACCCTGTTGGCAGGTCAATCTGTTAATTTGGTGAGTCCACATGGGCGAGGGCGCAGACAAACCTTAATAGATTTGATAAGCCTTCTTGATGATGTTCAGGTGGCTAAGATTGATTTGAAACGAGAGCAAAAACAGTGGCAAACATGGCTTGAAGAAACTTTAAGTTTACATGGACAAGTCATTGTTATTATTCATAATATTGAGCATATCAAACAGTATCAGAAACAAGCGCTGAATGCATTGAAGAAGTTTACCTTATTGTGTGTGTCTGAGCGTCCTCTGCAAGGTGAGGGGTGGGTAAGTATTGAGCTTTCAAGTCAATAAAACTACAAGCATCTCATGTTGTCATACCCACGCAGATGGGTATCCATCAACACTGATGATGAAATGGATACCCAATCAAGTTGGGTATGACGTGTTCATAGGTAGATTTTGACGAAACAAAGAAAAATTATTCATGTGGATATGGATGCTTTCTTCGCATCCGTTGAGCAGCGTGATAACCCTGAGTACAGGGGTAAACCGTTGATTGTGGGAGGTAAACCCAATTCTCGCGGTGTGGTGGCGGCATGCAGCTATGAAGCGCGTAAGTTTGGCATTCATTCAGCCATGCCATGTTCGCAAGCTTATCGGCTTTGCCCTGAAGCTATCTTTGTGCCTGTACGCTTTGCAGCATATCGTGAAGCTTCGGCTCAAATTCGAGAGGTGTTTTGGCGTTATGCTGCTCAAGTCGAGCCTTTATCATTGGATGAAGCTTATTTGGATGTAAGCTATACGGAATCATTTGATGGTATTGCTACAGACATTGCCAAAGCTATTAAAGCGGAAATCAAGCAAGAGACAGGTTTAATTGCATCGGCAGGCGTATCTTACAATAAATTTTTAGCTAAAATTGCATCCGATATGGATAAACCCGATGGTTTATATGTGATTACACCCAAGCAGGGTGCAGCTTTTGTACAATCCTTAGCTATTGAGAAGTTTTACGGCGTAGGACCTGCCACATCTAAGAAAATGAAAGCTTTAAACATTCACACGGGTAAAGACCTCAAAGCATGGTCATTGCTCGATTTGCAAGCCCATTTTGGCAAGTCTGCTAGCTATTATTATAACATTGCTAGAGGCATTGATGAGCGACCAGTCAAAAGCTTTAGAGAGCGCAAATCTTTGGGTAAGGAAACCACATTTACAACGGATATTTTGGATGTGGATATACTTTTAGCACATTTCAAAACCTTGGCAGAGCAAGTGTTTACAAGCTTGGATAAACATAAGTTGCAAGGAAAACGCCTCACCATCAAAGTGAAGTATGCTGACTTTAAACAAGTGACTCGTTCAAAAACAGAAACCTTACCCATGACACAAGAACAAGTTTTAACATGTGTTCCCCAGCTCTTAAAACAAACCGAAGCAGGAAAAAGAGCTGTCCGTTTGGTTGGTTTAACCATGAGTGGGTTTATTAATACAAATGAAGCATCTAAACAATATGATACGCAATTAGACTTAAACTTAGATGCTATTAGGTAGGAATATCCTTCTAAAACAATGTAGTAGAGATTTTATAACGTTATAAATTTGTGATGTTTTAGAGATAACCATGTGATTTTCATATGTCTTAATGCCGCTGTTCTTACCACTAAGAACAATAAAACAGAGGAGATAGACTTATGAAAAACACTCTTTCTCGAGGGGATTACTGGTGCAAGTCAAGAAAAAAAACCTAAACTTCGTACAAGACGTTTACTAAAGGTGTTGAAATTTTAGTATAGAGGCATCATTTATCCTGTAATTTCAATAGGTTAAAATGAAAGAGGCTAGAGAAGATATTTTCTCTAGCCTCTTTTTGTTTAAATCCTCAATAATAAAGGATAATTTCTATATTACCTAGTTTCTTCAACATGCTAAGCAAACGCCTTGAACTTCGTATGCTTATTCTTTTGATGATGTGTCTAGTAAAGGCTGTGCTTGAGTGTTAAGTTTCGCAGATATAAAAACAGTTTAAATGATAAAACAAGGGGCAATACCATGACAGACAACAAAGGAAAAGCGTTAGAAACAGCACTCGCGCAAATCGAAAAACAGTTTGGACAAGGTACGATCATGCGTATGGGTGATAAAGCACACGTTGATGTGGATGTCATTGGCTCTGGTTCTTTGGCTTTGGATGCAGCCCTTGGTATTGGTGGTTATCCACGCGGACGTATTATTGAAATTTATGGCCCTGAAAGTTCAGGTAAAACTACATTGGCTCTTCATGCTGTGGCTGAAGCACAAAAAGCAGGCGGTAAAGCAGCTTTTGTTGATGCTGAACATGCCTTAGACCCTGAGTATGCACGCAAACTGGGCGTGGATGTGGACAATTTGTATGTATCACAACCTGACTGTGGTGAACAAGCCTTGGAAATTGTGGATATGTTAACCCGCTCGGGTGCTTTGGATATTTTGGTTGTTGACTCCGTTGCAGCATTAACCCCACGTGCTGAGCTTGATGGCGATATGGGTGATTCGCACATGGGCTTGCAAGCAAGATTGATGTCACAAGCTTTGCGTAAGCTTACATCCGCTATTTCGCGCACCAATACTACCGTAATTTTTATCAATCAACTACGCATGAAAATTGGTGTGATGTTTGGCAACCCTGAAACCACCACAGGTGGTAATGCATTGAAGTTTTATGCATCCGTTCGCTTGGATGTGCGCCGCACAGGTTCCATCAAAAAAGGTGAAGATGTGCTTGGTAATGATACCAAGGTTAAGGTGGTGAAAAATAAAATGGCACCACCATTCAAATTAGCAAAATTCAGCATTATGTATGGTGAAGGTGTATCTCATGTCGGTGAAGTGGTTGATATGGGTGTGGAATATGGGCATGTGAAGAAAAGTGGTGCATGGTATGCCGTTGGCACTGAGCGTATTGGACAGGGCAGAGATAACGCGATTCAATATTTAAAAGACCATCCCGACTTATTGGCTGATATTGAAGGCAAAGTACGCGAAGAATTAGGTTTGCCAGAAATGAAATTTAGCTTAGAAAAACCGAGTGTCACAAAAGAATAATGCAATAAAGAAAGAACAGCTAGAGGCTTATAAGGCTGCTGTTCGTTTCTTAGGTATTCGTGAACATAACGAACACGAGCTGCGTGAGAAGCTAAGTCGGAAAAACTATGATGATATTATTATTGATGATGTTATCGAGTTATTAAAACATTATGATTATTTAAGTGAAACACGGTATGCAGAAACCTTTTTGCGCTCAAGGCTGAAAAAAGGTGAAACACCATGGTTAGCTGCACAAAAAGCAAGGCAAAAGGGTGCTGATTCTACGGCTCTAAAAACAGCATTCATAGATGCCGAGCAAAGCTTTGATGCTTGGGCTGCATGTAAAGAAGTATTGGATAAACGTGACCCTGCTGGGTTATACAGACACGACAAACGTGTTTGGCAGCGACAAATGCGATACTTGCAAAATAAGGGCTATGATATGCAGACTATTTTGCAGGTGATGAACAATGAGGATGACGAAACATGAAAACATCGGAAATTCGTAAAAAGTTTCTAGATTATTTTAAAAGCAAAGGACATGAAGTTGTAGAATCAAGCTCGCTTGTGCCGCATGGCGACCCTACATTGATGTTTACCAATGCAGGTATGGTTCCGTTTAAACATGTGTTTTTGGGCAATGAGACCCGACCTTATGTTCGCGCTACATCCAGCCAAAAATGCGTGCGGGCGGGCGGCAAACACAATGATTTGGAAAATGTGGGGCACACTTCTCGCCATCATACTTTTTTCGAAATGTTGGGTAATTTCTCTTTTGGTGATTATTTTAAGCATGATGCCATTGCTTTTGCTTGGGAATTTCTCACCGTTGAAATGGGTCTCGATAAAGAGCGCTTATTTGTCACCGTCTTTGAAGAAGATGATGAAGCTTATGATATTTGGGCGAAAGAAGTCGGCGTACCAACGGATAGAATCGCTAGAATTGGTGCTAAGGATAATTTCTGGAGTATGGGTGATACTGGCCCTTGTGGTCCTTGCTCGGAAATCTTTTATGACCATGGCGAGCATGTTTGGGGTGGCCCTCCAGGTACGCCTGAAGAAGATGGCGATAGGTTTGTGGAAATCTGGAATCTGGTATTTATGCAATACGATAGAGATGCAGAGGGCACGCTAAACCCGCTACCCAAACCATCCGTGGATACAGGCATGGGTTTAGAGCGTATGGCAGCCGTGCTTCAAGGCACACACGACAATTACAGCATTGATTTATTTCAGAATCTCATTACCGCAGCCTCTAAGGTCACGGGTGTTAAGCTTGGTGATAGCGATGAGCAAGATGTATCTTTGCGCGTATTGGCAGATCATTTGCGTTCGGTTTCATTCTTATTGGCTGATGGTGTATTACCATCCAATGAAGGGCGCGGTTTTGTGTTGCGCCGCATATTGCGCAGAGCTTGCCGTCACGGGCGTTTATTGGGCATGAAAGAAGCCTTTATTTATAAACTTGTACCCGCATTGGTGGATGAAATGGGTGAGCATTTTACCGAGCTTAAAGAAGCGCAAGCCAATATCGAGCAAGTGATTCGTATTGAAGAAGAACGCTTTATCAAAACCTTGGATAAAGGTTTGAAATTGGTTGAGCAAGCCGTAGCCGATGCAGGCGAGGGCGGCACGATTCCCGGCAAAACATTGTTTACCTTGTATGACACCTTTGGTTTCCCCACTGATTTGACCGCAGATATTCTTAAAGGTCAAAACATCAAACTGGATATGGATGGTTTTGAAGCTTGCATGAATGAGCAGCGTGAACGCGCCAGAGCGGCATGGGGCGGTTCGGGTGAAGCGGCTTTACCCAAAGCCGTATTTGAATTGCGTGAGAAGCATGGTGCGACAGAATTTTTGGGTTACACCACACTCACGGCAGAAGGCGTGATTACGGGTTTAATTCAAGGCGATACAGCTATTGATACAGCGAAACAAGGTGATGAAGTATGGCTGATTGCCAATCAAACGCCATTTTATGCGGAATCAGGTGGTCAAACAGGGGATACAGGCATCATTCGCAATAAAGATGCGGAGTTTTTGGTCACAGATACTAAAAAAGTGTTGTCCGATTTGTTTGTACACGTGGGTAAAGTGGTGAAAGGCTCGTTTAAAGTTAGTGATACGGCGGCATTTGAGGTGCAAGGTGCGCGCCGTGATGCCATTGCCCGCAATCATACAGCCACCCACTTGATGCATGCTGTATTGCGAGATGTGTTGGGTGAGCATGTCAAACAAGCGGGGTCTTTAGTGACGGATGAACGTCTCCGCTTTGATTTTAGCCATCATCAACCTGTATCCGATGCAGAGAAGAAAAGCATTGAAGCGCGCGTGAATCAAGCCATTTGGGCAAATGATAACGTAGAAACCAAGCTCATGACCCAAGATGAAGCGGTGGCAAGTGGTGCGATGGCATTGTTTGGTGAAAAGTATGGTGATGAAGTGCGCGTGGTATCTGCTGGTTTCTCCACCGAGCTTTGCGGTGGTACGCATGTGCAGCGCACGGGCGATATTGGTGTGTTCCGTATTGTATCCGAAGCAGGCATTGCCGCAGGTGTTCGCCGTATTGAGGCATTAACAGGCAAAGCAGCGTATGAATCGTTTGTGGCTGATGCGGATGCACTCAATGCAGTAGCTAGCCAGGTAAAAGTGCGCCCCAATGAAGTGGTGGATGCAGTCGTAACCTTGCAATCCAAGCTTAAAGATGCTGAAAAAGAGCTGCAATCGGTGAAAGCCAAAGCCTCTACGGGTATCTTGGATGAACTCATTGGCACAGCCAAAGATGTGAATGGCATCAAATTACTCACCGCTGAAGTCAAAGACGTGGCAGATATGCGTGATTTTATGGATAAAGCTAAAGGTAAGCTGAAATCAGGTGTAATTGTGTTTGGTCAAATCAAGGGTGAGAAAGTACAGCTTGTTGCAGGTGTGACCAAAGATTTGGTGGGCACATACAACGCAGGAAATATCGTGCGTGAAGTGGCAGCAATTTGCGGTGGTAAAGGCGGCGGTAAACCTGATATGGCTATGGCTGGTGGCACAGAACCTGCCAAATTAAAAGAAGCTTTGGCTTCTGTTAAGGTTTAAAGGTAGCTTATGTCTTATCTACCATACATCACAGACGATGACTTAACAAAAATTGTTAAAGATGTCTTAGATGTTGCTATTGAGCGGAAAAAAGAGGCAAAGGCTAAATTTAATAAGAATGTTATTGACCCATTTGGTTCATTATTTGAATCAGCAGCCTTTGATGTTGACCACACAACTTGGCAAGAATCTGAAATGATTCGCCAATGTCAAAAAACATTACAAAACCATATCGGTGATTTGCATCAAAAGATTCTAGGTCACGTAGCGGGATGGGAAGATTTAGGCACTGGTTCAGTTGTTGATTTGATAAATAAAGATAAACAAATCATTGCAGAAGTAAAAAACAAATACAACACAGTTACAGGTGGAAAGCTTGCAGACCAGTATTATTCACTTGAAAGGTTGGTCATGCCAAAGGCAAGTGCTTACAAAGGATATACAGCCTACTTTGTAAATATTATTCCTAAAAAGCCTGAATTATATAATCATACTTTTGAGCCTTCTGATAAAGACAAAGGTACAAAGTGCCCTAAAAGCGAGCAGATTAGAATTATTGATGGGAACAGTTTTTATGCACTTGTAACGGGTCGTGAAACAGCATTGGAAGACCTATACCGTGTACTACCAAAGGTAATTGAAGATATATTTGAAGCTGCATATGGCAATAAAGGTTTCAAAATCAAAGATAAAGGAAAATTTGCTAAATACTTTGATTTAGCCTACAAAAATAAGTAACCATAACTAAGGTTTGACTTTGTCCTAGTAAGCCATATTGTTAGTAACCATGACTAAGGTTTACAATATGGAAGCATCGAACAAAGATTATTATTCTATCGCTCAAGTCGCTGATATATTAAGCGTTTCTAAGGAAACCTTACGCCGCTGGGACAATAATGGGACTATGGTTGCCGAGCGATGTCCTGAAAATAACTATCGTGTTTACCATCGCTCTCAACTGGAACTTTTTGAAGCTGCACAAGCATTGTTCAATAGTGATTGGGATAAAGAATTAAATACCAAACCACTTCGACCTTACAAGCTTATCGAGCTATTTGCAGGCACAGGTGGCTTAGCCTTGGGCTTGGAAAAAGCAGGCTTTGAATCCGTTTTATTTAATGAAATTGATAAACATGCTTGCAATACATTACGGAAAAATCGCCCTGATTGGCATGTGGTTGAAGGCGATGTATCACAAATTGATTTCACCCCATACAAAGGCAAAGTTGATATTTTAACAGGGGGCTTTCCATGCCAAGCATTCTCGTATGCTGGCAAAAAGCTTGGCTTTGAAGATGCCCGAGGCACATTATTTTTTGAGTTTGCAAGGGCAGTAAAAGAGGTGCAACCCAAGGTTCTATTGGCTGAAAATGTGCGTGGTTTGCTCAAGCATGAAGGTGGTAAAACACTAGAGGCAATCAAAAGTATTATTGATGAATTAGGCTATGAGCTGGTAGAGCCTAGGGTGCTCAAAGCTATGTTTTATCAAGTGCCACAAAAGCGTGAGCGTTTATTGTTGGTGGGTATTCGCAAAGATTTAGCAGACCACGTCCAATTTAAATGGCCTTCGCCATACCATAGAATTATGACGATGCGGGATGCCTTAAAGAAAGGGGAGCTTTACGATTGCGATGTGCCCATTTCAGAAGGGCAGGCTTACCCAGAAAAGAAAAAGAAAGTCCTCGATTTGGTGCCACAAGGTGGTTATTGGCGTGATTTACCAGAAAAAGTTCAAAAAGAATATATGATGAAAAGTTATTATTTAGGTGGTGGCAAAACAGGCATGGCAAGAAGGCTTTCATGGGATGAACCTAGCCTTACGTTGACCTGTGCGCCTGCGCAAAAACAAACAGAACGCTGCCACCCCGAAGAAACAAGGCCTTTAACAGTGCGTGAATATGCAAGGATTCAGACATTCCCTGATGACTGGATTTTTAGTGGTCCAATCACATCACAATACAAGCAAATTGGTAATGCTGTGCCTGTAAACCTTGCTTATGCAATGGGTAGGGCACTGGTTCGATTATTGAATGACATTGAAACCAACTGCAAATATATTGAGAATTAAAAAATAGTATCTTTAATGCTGCTTTGAGAAGTTAAGCACCATCCAGTCATAAAGCTGCTGTGCTGATACTTGCTTGAGAGCAATGCTCACAAATTCATCATACGGGTCTTTATCTTTCAAGCAAAATTGATAACTGACCACAGGGTCAATATCACTAAAATCTTGCTGTACCTTGGCATGGGCCTGGGTGACAAGCTCATAAATGCTTGTGATTGCCTTATTCATTGCGAGTCCTTCACTCGTTATTGCTTTGCCTGTTTTAAATTATAAGAGGTATTTATTTTCACAATACCACTTGGTTTGTAAATGCTGCCCATCAAGCTTTTGTGGTGATGAAATGGATGTGTCCTTGATGTTTACAGCATATAATGCTTGGTTATAAATGATTTTCTCACCATGGGTAGGAGTGAGTGATACTGTTTCAATATTCATGTCACAGGCATAACTTATGGATGAAAAAAACAAATAATACTGAAACAAAAACTATAAACTTAAGTTGAATGGTTTATCTCCAAGGTATGTTTAGAAAGTAGATTTGTTTTAAAACATAGATAGTGCATTAACTTTTGTCTATAGTTGTTTAGATTAAGCGTGACCGTTCTCACAGCATCATTATTTCGTAATGCAAGATTGTATGATAATTAAAGGGGGTATCTATGGCTGCAACCATGATATTTAAAGAAGGTGATGTCCTTATTGGTCAGGGTAATAAGGATACTGCTGCATATTTAATTACTTCAGGTTGGTTAGAAGTCCGCCGTATCCTTAAAGATGGAAGAATTGTCACCAACACACTGCAAGCTGGTGAAATTGTTGGTGAATTGGGATTGGCGGGTTTAGCTGGACAGCGTACAGCAACAGTAACAGCACTTACGGATGGTGAAGTAGAAGTTATTGACCGAGGTACACTTATACGCCTAGTGAATAAACCAGGTGGAAGTCTAACCCCATTGCTGGCTGCACTGTTTTCACGCTTACAAAATGCATTGATTGATGATGATTATGATGAGCTTGATGATACTTTTATTCCTTTTGCCAAGCTTGAAGGTATCAATGCCAACGCTAAAACGGCTTTATGCAATCAAACTAAAATCGTTGGGCGTTTACCTTGGGTGTTTGGTGCATACCGACCTCCGCAAACTGTGACAGACCTCTTTCATGACCCTAAACGCATAGATGTTCGACTGACTGGTTGTAGTTTGCGTATCAATGAAGAACATATTGTTTTAGAAGCGGCAGAAGAGGGCGGCTTACAGCTTCGTGTAGTGCAATACGGTGATTATTGTGAGATTGACGATGAGGAAATTGTGCACAACAGTAATAGCCCCGCTATAAGGCGCTTAGCTATTGGTAGCTACAATATTAAATTTGGTGATAGAGCAAGTCCATTTGAGTTTAAACTTGAAGTGCTCATCTAGTACTTCCCATTATATTAATAAGACCAATGATGCAGACAATTATTAGAACACCACCAATGATTTGCTTAAATCGAACGGTATTGTCCGACATCAAGTGATCATGAAGCTTTAAGCCAATAATATGACCTATGCTTGCTGCAGGTAGCAACCATAAATGTGCAGTCCACCAAAAATTTACACCCGCAACAGCTAATACTGACAACTTGATGCTTACCAAGATAAACCATAAGACAAACAATGTATTACGCAGTTTTTCTTTACTTACACGATGCATAAACACAGCCACAATCAATGGGGCACCAATCAAGGATGTACCGCTCACATAACCACCAACCACCAATAAAAAACTATCAAACACATGACTCTTACTTTTGATTTGGTATTTGAATACATACATCAAGCCATATGCCAAGGTCATGATATAAACAAAAGCAGCCATAATTTCAGTCGGTAAGGTTAACAAACCAAAGACACCAATAAGTTTGGGAATCAACATAATAGCAAAAGCTTTTTTAAGGAAAGCCCAGTCTACAGCTCCCAAACGTGTACCCACAGTGATACTACTGAAGAATAGCAAGTGAACCCCAATCAAGGGAATCCATACCAGCGGGTTATCAACAACCAATAATAAAAAAGGCAAGCCAAGTGCTGCGCCACCAAACCCTAAACCTGAGCGAACAAAACCTGTCCAAACAAAAATAAGGGTTGTGGCAACATATTGCCATGCATCGAGATTTTCCATAGGGCGGGAGTATAGGGCGAAAGATGATGACTTCGATATATATTGTTATATAGCGTCATATTAACAATGTCGCATAATATATATTATGTTACATTTGTGATATATGCTTTATGGGCTAGTCTCAATAATGTAGTTACCATGTATCTGGCAGTGCTCGCTTTAAATCTTTAGCAAAATCCAAATCAAATGACTTACCTAAAACCTTAACATTTAATCTTAACTTATTGATATTATTTAGTGTTCTATCAAAAACGGTGTTTGAGCCCCAATCAATATTTTGAAAAACTTCTGGAAAGTTGCTTCTTATCGCTATCAGGTCGTAACCACCATCTTCAACAGGGCCAATCGCCACATCATGATTGACAAGTGCTTCGGCGGCTTGCAGATAACGCTCAATGGCTACATGGGGTGAATCAGTACCGAGAAACATGATTGATGCATCATCCTTGGCAAAAGAAGTTGCTGATAAGGCTTGTAGCCTCTGCCCTAAATCACCATCGCCTTGGTACTTGAGTTTGCATGTAAACTTCTGCAGCAAAGTCTGAAAAAATGGATGCTCTATATCATCCACAGCCAGCCACACATCATCGAAGATACTGCAAACCTTTGCCATAACGGTTTCTGTCATTTGCTTGTGTAAGTTGACAGCTTGCTCTGCAGTGTACTCAGGCATGAGCCTAGTTTTTACTTTGCCAGCAATAGGAGCCTTAGATAATATAATAATACGCATTAGCGAGCATCCCTGTACATCTTAGCCAGCCTTTCTGGGCTTACACCTAACCAGTACAAAAAGCGTAACTTCCACATCAGCGCCACCGTTTTAGCAATGCCATGCTTTTGCCAACGACGGCTTGAAGTGATCAATGTATCCTTTAAACACGCGACCCGCCCAATGGATTTTAGCTTTTTGCTTAAAGCTATGTCTTCCATCAAAGGTAGTTCTGGAAAGCCCCCAATATCCTCAAAAACATCTCTAGCTACATACATAGCTTGATCTCCCGTACTTATTTTACTTAAAGATGACCGTAAATTAATAAAAAAGCTTATAATTCGGCAGCTTATGCTGCTTTCTGACAGGCGTATATTAAACCTTCCTGATACATACCCTTGATTATAAGTTTTTTTGATGTTCGAGATATTACTTGAACTAATCTCCGTATCTATATGTAAAAAAAGGATAATATCTGAGTTTGTGTTTGCTGCACCTTTATTCATTTGTTTAGCACGCCCCTGCGCTGATGTTAAACATCGAAAACCCGCATCAAGAATAAGCTGTTTTGTTTTATCCGTTGAACCACCATCCACAAACACCAATTCATCAGTGGCTTCTAGATCAAGGTTTTGAATGCTTTCCAGAGCATCAGCCAATGTTTTTTCTTCATTAAAAACAGGGATGACAATAGCAAGGCTAGGTAAGTTTTGATCTGACAAGTTATGCGTCCACGACAATCGGAGTCCAACCACTCCCCTCTTCTCTAAAGTTGGTAATTTGACCACGCCATGCGCGCCCAGCCATAGCAATTAAACGCTCACCATGCATATAAAGTCGAATATCAAATTTATAAGACACATCACCAATCTGAATTAAACTTGGCGGCACTAGCTTCTGCATCACTGTGGATGAAGTTTCCAATGCATCAAAGCGTTTGCGGCTCATGCCTTTCCCCAGTAACACGCCTTTACCACCATGCCTTGCTGCAGGTTTAAATACCCACTGCTTACGTGTTTGCCAAGCTTGGTCTTTATCATATTCTGAAAGCACATGCGTTTCTGGTACAACATGTCGAAACAAGTTCAAAGTTTCAGAGTGAACACAAGATTCAAGCAAGCCTTTACGCCACCAATCAACCATGCGGTTTTTATCACCAATTAAGGCATAACTTCGTGGATATGGGTTAAGCACAACTTGTTTATTCATAAATGCTTGGCGAATATGCTGCATAGGCTCTGATTCCAAGTAAAAATCTGTATGGCGGTTATAAATCATATCAATTTTAACGCCCTGAACATACAAAGCATCAGCCTGTAATTTAAGGTCTTGTGGGCTAACCAAGCTAACTTTATGACCATTTAACTCCAATAATGAAGCATACGCCTGCATTTCTGGGAGCATGTGCTGAGATAGAATGTCTTCATCCATAATCACAATATGTTTCCATTTTGGGTCAAACATGCCCAATAAACGGGATTGCAAATCACCTGGCAATTCAGGATGTAAATATTGGGGAACCCAGCCATCATCTTTTTCCCACAAACCACCTGCATTATTATTGATTTCTATCAATTTTGGACCAGTGTCGTTCAGGTGGAAGTCATAGCCCATCAATATGGATGGACTTTCAGGTGTAATTTTTGCTGTTTCAGGCAGTTTATTTGCTAATAAAGCAAGATAGGTTGGATTGCTTTTTAATTGATATGCAGCTCTGGCAAAGGAAAGCATAGTCTGAAAATCATGTTGAGAAATGGGAATAGGTGTTTTAGTAGCTAAAGTCATGCGCCCCACCCTACCCAAATTTTAAGTTGCCGCTAATATCCATGCCATGAATGATTTATCACTTGCCAGCATCACTTTAGAAACACTACAAAAGTGTATGAAAACATGGGGGCTTCCAGCATTTCGTGCCAAACAAGTATTGGATTGGCGCAACAAAGGTGTGCTTGATTTAACCGCCATGAAAAATATCCCAAATCAAGTTAAAGTGATACTTGAAGAAAAGATACAAACAAAAGCTTTACAATTGGTTAGCAAACAAAAATCAAGTGATGGTACACGTAAATATTTATTTGCTTTAAACCGCGAAGGGCAAGCCAAAAAACATATTGAAACCGTGCTTATCCCTGAAGAAAACCGAGGTACTGTTTGTATATCATCTCAAGCTGGCTGTGTGTTGGATTGTCCATTCTGTCATACAGGTACGCAGAAATTTGAAGGGAACCTAACACCTGCTGAAATTGTCGCTCAAGTTTTGGCAGTCAAACAAGACTTGTTGAATGACCCCATGCTTGAGGGTTTGCATAACCAAGTGACACATATTGTATATATGGGCATGGGCGAACCACTTGCCAATGAAGCTGCAGTCTTTGATTCGCTGGATTTACTCATGGCAGAAGACTATCTGCACTTATCGCGGCGTAGAATTACGCTTTCGACTTCAGGGCTAGTGCCACAAATTGAACGCTTGGGCAGAGAAGCGCCTGTTAATTTAGCTATTTCTTTGCATACCGCCATCAATGATTTACGAGATACACTTGTACCTATCAATCAAAAACACGACTTACAAAAACTGCGTAAATGTCTCAATACTTATCCTTTGGCAAAAAAACGGCATATCACTTTGGAATATGTCATGCTGGCAGGTGTGAATGATGATGATGAAGCTTTAAAGGCATTGGTTCATTTTGTAAATCCAGAACGTGAACGTGTGAACTTGATTCGGTTTAATACTTATCCAGGAAGTGCTTACCAAGGTTCCTCTAGTGAAGTGGTAGATAAATTTGCAAAGGGCTTGATTTCTAAAGGAATTCGTGCAACGGTAAGGCGGTCTCGTGGGGATGATATTATGGCGGCTTGTGGTCAACTCAAAACAGCTAAGCAATCATAACAAGAGGAAGAGGACACAATGCAACAACGTACAGCAATCATTGGTGGCAGCGGTTTGTATCAAATGGAAGGCATTGAAGCGCTTGATGAATTGGACATTGACACCCCATATGGCAAGCCATCAGATACCTTAACTTTAGCAAAAATTCATGGGCAAGAGGTTGTTTTTTTACCACGACACGGGAAAACACATAGTATTCCACCCCATAAAATCAATTATCGCGCTAATATTTATGCCCTAAAGCTTGCGGGGGTATCACAAATTATATCTGTTTCTGCAGTGGGCTCATTGCGTGAAGATATTGCACCAGGTGATTTTGTGATTGTTGACCAATTTGTGGATAGAACGCGTGAGCGTGCTTCAACTTATTTTGACGGTCCTATTGTTGCCCATGTTTCTCTGGCTGACCCCGTTTGTGCATCGCTACGCAGCCAACTGCAACAAGCTTGTGAGCAGCAACACATCACAACTCATAACAAAGGCACATACATGGTGATGCAAGGTCCACAGTTTTCAACGAGAGCGGAGTCAAATTTATACCGAAGTTGGGGTATGGATGTGATAGGTATGACCAATATGCCTGAAGCCAAACTCGCACGCGAAGCTGAGATATGCTATGCTACTGTTGCCATGTGTACGGATTATGATTGTTGGCATGAAAATGAAGATGATGTGTCTGTATCCAATGTTTTGGAAGTGATGCAAAGCAATGTGGAGAAAGTTAAAATGATGTTAGATACCTTTTTTAAGCGTGGTTGTAATCATAAAATATGTGCTTGTCACCAAGCATTGCAACATGGCATTTTTGCAGACTTAAAAGCGCAAGATGATAATGCTTTGCGTCCTATTCATGCCTTGGTGAGACGTTTTCTATGAAGTTACCTTATGTTTTCATTCTATGTGCCACATTAGTTTTATCCGCTTGCCAAAGTAGTGGTGTTCAAAAACAAAACGAAGATGACACCAAAAAACGTGCTTCTTTGCATTACAGTCTTGGCATTGATGCCTTACACAAGGGGTTTATCCCAAAAGCATTTGAAGAGCTTATGCTTGCCGATAGCATTGAACCAAAAAATGCAGCAACCTTGGACGCTATTGCCTATTCTTGGCGTTTGCGCGGCAACCTAAAAGAAGCTAAAAAGTATTACCAACGTGCTATTCGTTATAACCCCGCACCTGCAACATACAATAACTATGGTAGTTTATTGGTTGAAATGGGGGAATATAAAGAAGCGGTTAAACAGCTTAAACTTGCACTGGATGACCCTCGTTATAATAAACAAGACTTGGCATTTACTAATTTAGGAGATGCCTATGTTGGTTTACAAGACTATAAAAGTGCTATTGCAGCTTATCGTAAAGCGCAGCTTATTGCGCCAAGATGGACTTACCCTAAACTACGAGAAGCTTCAGTCTATGTAGCCATGAAACGACCTAATTATGCGCAAGCACTTTATGAAACCATTTTACGCAGTGAGCCTACAAATCAACAAGCACTGCAAGGGTTAATGGCTCTTTTACAGAAGAAGGGTGAAACAACTGCAATCAAGAAGCACTTGCAAACATTTATTAAACATACAAAAGACCCTTTACAAAAAGCTTGGGCAAAAGACGAACTAGCGCAGTTGCAGAAGTAGCTGGAGGTCACAATGGATACACAACAAAATGAAACTGATGATAACACCTTCGCCAAAGAAGCTATCATTTGTGAAGTTGGTGCTAAACTTGAAAAAGCAAGGCAAGCCAAAGGGTTAAGTAAAGAACAAGTTCTTAAAGAATTAAAATTTAATGCATCTTTTTTAGATGCTTTGGAAAATGGGCAATGGTCTGAAATGCCAGGAGAAATCTATGCGCTAGGTTTTTTAAGGCAGTATGCAGAGTTGCTTGGTGTAGATGTAAGCAATGATATTGAACGTATTAAAACAAACACTTATGAACTAACTACACCCCTCACCTATCCCGATGCACCCATATCACCCAACCGGACTTGGGCATTGATTGCAGCATTGTTGTTTATTCTTGGTATGATTATAAGCAATTTATTTAATACTAACACTCCTGTTTCATCCAATAAAGTGAGTCACCCCCTTAACTTAACAACTGAAACCAAGCAGGAACAAACACAAAATAATAGTGCAACTGTTGATGTACATACGAACACATTATTATCGAAACAAGTTGTGCCAAGCGTTGAAAGTACAAATAACGATATTCAACCACTTTATACAAAAACAGATAATAAGTTAAATATAGGTGAGGCAAAAGATAAACAAAACGTAGAAAACAGCCTTAAAGCGTTTACTTTTATTGCTGTTACCGATGATGTATGGCTACAAATTTATGAGCAAAAACAAGGTGAAGAGCCTAAACTAAAACGTGAAGCTTTATTGCGGGTTGGTCAAAGTTTTAGCCTAGATAGTAGCACAGATTTACTTCTAACTTCAGGTAAACCCACTGCCCTTAAAGTATTGCGTGATGGTGAAGTTCTTTATGACGTTGGCACATTAGGTGAAGAAGATAAAGTATTGAAATTATTTAAACTTTAGCTCCTATCGCCTAAAAGACTATGCATAACAGGGCTGCTTAAAGCTTGGCTAGCAGCTTCTAATTCAGCTTGTTTTTTCCGCTTACCTAAACCTATGCCCAAGCATTTTCCTTGTAGCATACATTCGGCTTTAAAACGCGGGGAGCTTTGAATACCCAAGTCTGTAATCTTATAACTTGGTAACCCTAGCTTATTTGCCTGTGTTAATTCTTGTAACTTACTTTTTGCATCCCGTAAATTTGAAGGTTCAACTTGGTTGATTAAGTTTGACCAAGCATTTAAAACCATCTGCTTGGCTTGTTGCCAACCAGCATCTAAAAAGACTGCACCAATGATAGATTCAACAGCATTGGCAGCAATGGAAGGTGACTTCAAATGCCCTGTCTTATCACGCTCACCATCACCTACATTTAAAAAGGAAGCCAGCTTCCAAGCCTTGGCTACATCCAATAAGGCATCTTTACAAACCAAGTTGGCTTTCATTTTGGACAATGCACCTTCATTAAGCTGCGGGTATTGATGATATAAATATTCTGAAATAATAAGTCCAAGTACTGAGTCACCTAAAAACTCTTGACGTTCTAGGTGTTCAGATGCTTTTGATGCATGGGTTAAAGCCTTTTTGAGTATGGATGAATCATGAAAGGTATAACCGATGATTTGTTCTAGGCTTTGCTGTTTCAAGGTGTTTCAGCATAAGGCGCAAAATCAAAGTCCATTCGAGCCCTAAGCCTTAGTTTATCCATCGGTTTGACTTCACTTTCCTTATATTCTTTATCTGGATCCACACTTTCAGGCGGACCTAAAAGCCATAGTGTGATATGATATTCTGTACCAATTTGTAATTTTCCATCTTCTTTACTAATCGTTAGGTTATCAAAAAATTCAGGTGGCAAGGCTTGTAAATCAATCGTTTGAATTTTAAATAATTCATTAATGCGCCGCTTTACTTCACCTTCTGTTTGCGTAACAAGATTTTCAGCTGTGCCTTCAAAAACATTTTGTACTTTTAAATTGTTATAATATACAGGAATGACCTGCCCTCCCACAAAAACACCACCACCAATTAAAGCTAACCAAAACAATAATTTAAACATAGTAAACTCCCCTGTTAATGCACCAATGTACCTAATCTATCCCAACGAATTGAACCTGTAGCATCATTCCAAGACCACCAAATGACGACAGCTTTACCTACCAAGTATTCTTGAGGGACAAAGCCCCAAAACCTTGAGTCTCTTGAGTTGTTGCGATTGTCTCCCAAGACAAAATATTTCCCAGCAGGCACTTTCCATTGACCATCACGAATGGAAAAGTTTTTACGCAAAACATGATGTTTTATACCCATTAAATCCTCTTCAAACAAGCCTGATACATCAACAGCATGATTTCCCATAAAATAGGAATGCACACCAAGCTCTTTTAAAGGCATTTTTTTACCGTTCACATAAAGTTCGTTATTTAAGTATTTAATCACATCACCAGGCACACCTACAATGCGTTTGATATAATCTTTACTTCTATCCTCAGGATAGTCAAATACAACCACATCGCCGCGTTTGGCTTCACTTTTTAACCATTGAATATCGGTAAAAGGAATACGCAAGCCATAGTTGAATTTAGAGACAAATAAATAATCACCTACTTCAAAGGTTGGCACCATACTTGATGATGGAATCACAAAAGGCGCAACAATAAAGCTACGAATAGCCACAGCAATCAGTACAATAACAATGAGGCTTTCAACCCATTCACGCCAACTGGACTTTTGAGGTGTTTGTTCTGCTTCTTTTTTCAACGATTCCATGCTTGTCATTATTCGTCTCCAAGTTTTAGCACTGCTAAGAAAGCCTCTTGAGGCACTTCCACACTACCAATTGCTTTCATACGCTTCTTACCTTTTTTCTGCTTTTCCAACAGCTTACGCTTACGTGATATATCACCACCATAACATTTGGCAGTCACATTTTTACGCACACCTTTGACTGTTTCACGCGCTAAAATTTTGCCACCAATCGCCGCTTGTACAGGTACATCAAATTGATGACGGGGAATCAGTTCGCGTAACTTCTTCACCAAGGCGCGACCACGCATTTCAGCTACAGACCGATGCACAATTAGAGATAGTGCGTCCACAGGTTCACCATGCACCAACACATCCAGTTTGACCACTGATTCGGTTCTAAAGTCTGCCAATTCATAATCCATGGATGCATAACCACGTGAAATCGATTTCAATTTATCATAAAAATCAATCACCATTTCAGCCAATGGCAGGTTATAAGTTAGCATCACCCTGCCCTGACCAATAAACTTCATATCCTGCTGAATACCGCGTCTTTCTTGGCAAAGTTTCATCATTACACCAACAAACTCTTCAGGCATAAAGATATTAGCAAGCACCGTAGGCTCTTGCACCTCTTTAATTTCTGAAGCATCAGGAAAACCACTGGGATTGGATATTTCTTTGGTTTCACCATCAGTCATGGTCACTTTATAAACCACGGATGGTGCAGTGGTAATCAAATCAAGGTCATACTCACGCTCCAAGCGCTCTTGAATAATTTCCATGTGCAACAAACCCAAGAAACCACAACGAAAACCCAAGCCTAATGCAGATGAACTCTCCATTTCATAAGTAAAAGATGGGTCATTCATGTTTAATTTTTCAAGTGAGTCACGCAACTCTGCATAATCATTGGAATCCACAGGGTATAAACCTGAAAAAACCATGGCTTTAGGTTCTCTAAAACCAGGAAGTTGCTCATCAGCTTGGTTGTTTTCAATGGTGACTGTATCCCCCACTCTCAAGTCAGCCAGCGTTTTAATGCCACAAATCATAAACCCCACATCACCTGATGTAAGTACCCCTGTAGATACAGGTGCGGGTGTAAATACTCCCAAATCATTGACACCATACTTCTTATCATTGGACATCAGTAAAACCTGATCACCCTTTTTCATCATGCCATCAAACACACGAATCAATGCCACCGCACCCACATAAGAATCAAACCAAGAGTCCACAATCAAAGCGCGCACAGGTTTATCATCATTGTTTTCAGGTGCTGGGATACGAGTCACCACCGCCTCTAATACATCCATAATGCCTTCGCCAGTTTTTGCGGATACGGCAATAGCCTCAGATGCATCAATGCCAATCACATCTTCAATCTGACGCTTGGCTTCTTCCACATCTGCAGATGGTAAGTCAATTTTATTAATCACGGGGATGATTTCGAGATCATTTTCCATAGCAAGATATACATTCGCCAAGGTTTGTGCTTCTACACCTTGGGTTGCATCTACAATCAATAATGCACCTTCACAAGCTTGCAATGAACGCGATACTTCATAGGTAAAATCTACATGACCTGGTGTATCAATCAAGTTGAGTTTGTATTGCTCACCATCGCTAGCCTTGTATTCAAGTGTGGCTGTTTGCGCTTTGATAGTAATGCCGCGCTCTTGTTCTAACTCCATAGAATCAAGCACTTGTTTCTTCATTTCACGGTGCGAAAGCGCACCTGTTTCTTCAATCAACCTATCGGCAAGTGTTGATTTACCATGGTCAATATGGGCAATAATTGAAAAGTTGCGGGTATGTTCTTGTGTATAATCTGAATATGACATTGCAGCGCAGCCTAACCACCTCAAAGCCTTCTTGCTAGGGCTTGTATTTTTAAGCAAAAAAGATGAAGTATTGGCACAATTTTTATAACCATAATGTAGCTCATATTTAATAATATAACCCAAGTCATTTTTTCTTTAGAGCCTGTTAACACTTTTTATTGTCTTTATCCAGAAGGGTTTGACAATAGCTACCTACTTGCCATCTTTCCTGCCAAGTTAACGCTGTGGAGATTTATTTTGAGTACTGAAAATAACGTAACATGCCCTTGCAAGTCGGGAAAATCATTAAAAGATTGTTGTGCACCATACCATGATGGTACAGTGGATGCGCCCACGGCCGAGGCATTAATGCGCTCACGTTATTCTGCTTTTGTCTTAGGCTTGAGTGAATATATTTGGAAAACATGGCACGAAAGCACACGCCCTGACTTGGAAATCTTAGGTGGTTTGGGTTTAAAGTGGATTGATTTAAAGATTGTAGATAGCCAAGCTGGAAACACTGGTGATAACCACGGTACTGTTCATTTTATTGCTAGTTTTGTTAGTGGTAACAAAGGACGTACTTTGGATGAAGTGAGTGATTTCATTAAAGAAGATGGGCTCTGGTATTATGTTGATGGTGAAAGCTCTACGGCTGATATTTCACGTAATGATAGTTGTCCTTGTGGTTCTGGAATAAAGTTTAAACGCTGTTGTTTGCGTTAAATAAGCATTACTTTTTTATCTTTTATGTTAAACTTGAATGGGTAAAATACCCTTTGCTATAACTTGGGTTGATACAACCTGATTTTTTGATACCCCCCTCATGTATCTTGCGTTGTGCCTGCGCATCGTCCAGAATAAGAACATGTTGATTCAATATTATCGATTTGGACAATCTATTTAACTGTGGAGTATTGTGATACACCATTATTAATGCGTAAGGCTAAGGCTGCCGTTGCAAGGCAAGATTTTGTCCAAGCTGGACAAATGTATGCACAAATTCTTGAACAACCAGAAATGGCAAACCAAATCAATGTGCATATGCAATATGCTATGTGCATAGAAAAAACTGGGCAATTAAACCAATCGATTGACCAATGTGAACAACGTATTCATGAATGCGAGGAAACAGGTGAAATTGAACAACTTAAGTCCTTACAATTAAAAGTAAGTGTATTAAAACAGTTCAATCAAAAAGCTGATATTGAACAAGAAAATGACCCTTTGCCAGATGAAGAGCTTGATACAGGCGATTTTTTCAGCTTAAATTCTCAAGAAA